>CAXSHP010000017.1:0-26081 GCA_964236935.1 uncultured Sphingomonadaceae bacterium | reverse complement strand
GGAGCGGGTGAAGGGAATCGAACCCTCGTCGTAAGCTTGGGAAGCACGAGATTTTCGCAGTTTTCTGCGGGTCTCAGAGCAAAACAGGGCTTTTTTGCTCCCTTGTGTTTCAATCACTTACAAAATCACGGCAAAACATCTCAGGCGGTTCGGAAAAGCGATAGCAGGCGGTTATTCGAGAGGCGAACGTAGTCATCTGCTCAGTAGACAGTTCCACCGTTCAATAACTGTGAGGATCTCTGTGATTGCGAGATCGACGAGGGAGAAGATCGCGCCGGCGGAGGGCGTTCGATCCGATGCTTCAGTAGGTCTTCTTATATTGAAGGCTGATGCTCGAAGTGCCGAAAGACCCGGCCTGGCTGAGGATGCTCAGGGCTCGGGACAGTGAGATTTCAAGCTGGGTGGCGGTGAAACCGCGCGCGTCCGTGATGATCTCGACGTAGATGTTGTTGCTGATGTATTTTCCCGCGGCCAACGCCGTGCCGCGCCCGGCGTTCTCGTCCGCGCCCAGCACGCGCAACCGATCGATCCCCGCCACCGAACGCAGCTTGCCGAGCGGGTTGAGCCCCCCGCCCGACCCCCGCAGCGAATTGAGCGCGGCCGCGAGCTGGATCGCCTGCACCGGCGACAAGGAGGTGACCGAGCTGCCGAACAGGATGCGCGACAGCACCTCGTCCGGCGGCAGGGTCGGCGTGGAGGTGAACGTGATCTGCGGCGCCTGCGCGTAGCCGCCGATCGCGATGCCGGCGGTCACGTCCTCCACGGTGGTGTTCGCGGCGATGTCCAGTGCGGGGTTGAACAGGCCGCCCTGGAATGTGACGGTGCCATGATCGATGTCGAAGCGCCGCCCGGCGAAGCTATAGGTCCCGCGCACCACCTCCAGCGTGCCCGTGACGCTTGGGGAGGCGGTGGTGCCGCCGACGTGCATCCGCGTCCGCCACTCCGCCTCCAGCCCCATGCCGCTCACGAAAATGCGGTTGTCGGCGCGCATGCCAATGTCGAGCTTCCACTTGCTTGGCAGTGGGGCGGGATCCGCGGATTTGGCCGGCGGTGAGCCCTTGCGGCGGATGCCGCTGAGCTCGGGAATTGCCGAGGCGCCCTGCCGCACGATCTGGTAGCGTGCATCGGGGACAGTCAGATTGCCCTGGACCAGCCCGCCCGCCTTGCCGTTGGTCACGTGGAGTGAGCCGGTGACGGTCGCGTCGATATCGTCTCCCTTGGCGAGGCGCGCGCGGTCCAGCGTGGCGGTCACGTCAATCGGAAAGCCGCCGACCGCGTCGAGCCCGACGCTGCCGTGCGCCGTGATCGTGCCGTCGCCGGCCTTAGCGGTGAGGGAGTTGAGCACGAAGCGTGATTGCGTGAAGCGGCCGTCCACCGCCATGGCGGACAAGACGGTGCCGTACGTTTCATTTTCATAGCGGAGCGCGTTCGCCCGCACGATGCCGGTCAGCGTCGGCTGCGCAAGCCGGCCGCCGAAGTCCGCGCCGATCGCGACAGGGCCGGAGAGGCCCTGCTTCGCAACACCGGTTAGTGTCCACAGCAGTTCGGCTGGGCCGTTGTAGCGGATGCCGCCGGAGAGGGAGGCGGCCATCAGCCGCTGCGTCAGGCTGGCTCCGCCGCCCAGCGGCGCCAACCGCGCGATCATCCGCCCGACGACGACGCCATCGCTCTTGATGAGCACGCGCGTGTCTGCGCCCGCGTCGTTCAGCGTCGCCAGCAGGGCGAGGTCTAGCGGATCGGATACGGTGAGCGCGGCGGTGCGGGTGAAGCCCGTGATGTCGATCCGCGCGCGCACGTTCGGCACCGTGCCGCCGCCGACATAATCGACGATACCGGACGCCCTGCCGCCCACGCCGAGACTGGGAAGGAACGGATTTGCGATCGAGAGATCGAGGTTGCGCATCACCGCGTGCAGCCGGGGCGTTCCGCCGCCATAGCTGCCGCTCACGTCGACCTGCCCCTGCGGCAGCAGGATCGTCACGGGTTGAAGCCGCCAGCTCGCGCCCGTCTTCGCGGCCACCGCCGGGCGGGCGAGGCGAATTGCGATGCCGTTCACGGTTCCGGTCAGGTTGGCGAGGATGCTGGTGGGGGACAGCGCCGCCTGCATCGCAATGGTGAACCGCGCCCCCGCCTGACTGCCCGCTGCCACCAGCTGCACTCGGCCGGCGCCGTTCCGGTAATCGATCTTTCCCTGCGCCCTCGCCAGCGTGATGCTGCCATAGCGCATGTCGCCGAGTGCGAACTGGCCGACAACGGACGGTCCCGTCGCCGGCAGGAGGATAGTCGCGCGGATCGTGCCGCTGCCGATCGT
Organism: uncultured Sphingomonadaceae bacterium; assembly: GCA_964236935.1. GTDB lineage: Bacteria > Pseudomonadota > Alphaproteobacteria > Sphingomonadales > Sphingomonadaceae > Solisphingomonas. The sequence goes on along the minus strand of CAXSHP010000017.1, from coordinate 23,770 downwards.
AACCGGGACCGGCCCCGGCAGCCGCCCTGCCGACGCGTGCACGTCCACGTCCGCCTGCTGCACCCGGCCGGCGGCGGAGAGCCACACCGTTCCATTCAGTCCAGGTCCGGCGAGCGTCAGCCGCCCCGCATAGGGCCCGGCCGGGGTCGCCGCGACGCTCCCCGCCAGCCTGATTCCGGCGACCGTGGCGGAGGCGATATCGAAGCGGGTGCCGCCTGCTCCCGTGCGGACCATGACGTCCGCATCAATCGGTCCGTAGGCGGAGCGGCCCCGCGCCCGAACGTGATAGCCGTGGCCCGTCGCCACCACCGTGGTCTCGAGGTCGGCCAGACCGATGCCAAGGTTCGGATTGGTCGCTTGCAACCGCACGGTCGGCTTGGTCACCGTCCCGCCGACGTCCACCACGATCGGCCCGTAGGTGGCGGAGCGCCCTGTGGCGTGGAAGCTGATCCGCCCGTCCGGATGGTAGGTTCCGCTTCCTTGGGTGATCCGGAAGGCGGGCGCGGCCAGCCGCAGGTTCGTGACCGTGGCTCCGCTCGCGAGATCGTAGCCGACGTCCGCGTCCACCACCGCATTGCCGCCGAGCTGGGCCGCGACCGAGGCGTTGATGACCCGCCGCGTGACGGCCTTCACATGCCCGCGGATCGCGAACCCGCCGTTCCGTGCAGGTACGACACGCGCGTCGGTGACGAGGCTCACGCGGCCGAGCCCGTTCACCGCGTAATCGTTGATCCGGCCCTTCAGCGCGCCGGTGTAGGTGCCCTTGGCGATATCCGCGAGAAAGATTGCGGTCGCGTCGATCCGGTCGGAACGCAACCTGAGGTCCTCGGTCGCGACCTTGCCGTTCTGGTAGACGATGTCGCCGTCCACCCGCAGGTTCGTGAGCAGCCCGCCGGCCGCCGCGTTCAGCCCCGTCACCGCGCGAGCGGTTGCGTGAAGCGGCACCGCGATGCGGTTGGTGTCGATCACGGCACGACCGTTCGCCGCCAGTCCGGATATTCCGGTGGAGCCGAACGCCATTGCGTCGGCTGACAGGCGATAGTCCACCGTCGGCGTGACGAATGCTCCGTCCAGTGTGGCCGTCAGCCGCACCTTCTTTCCGCTGACATTGGGTGCGATCGAGCCTGGACGGGTGAGCTGGCCCGCAACGCGGAAATCGTCGAAGCGGCTCCTCGCCAGATCCAACATCCCTGCGGCGCTGATCCGGATCGCATCCGAATGGACCGCGATGCGTGTGTCGGCGGTGCGGTTGGCGAGCGTGGTCGTCACGTCCAGCGCGATCGCCGGCGCGGTCAGGCGCGCGGCCGGGCCGGCCAGGATCAGCCCCGGCCGTACCGTGCCGGCGGCGTGGAAGGTGCCGCTGCGCCCGGTGACGCCAATGTCCGCCAGCCGCTCGCCACCGATCAGCCCCTCGGCCTTACCCCGCCACTCCGCCCAGTCGCCGCTGCCGCCGACCGTCAGCGCAAGCGGTTTGCCAAGATGCGCGTAGCTGTCGACCAGCCCGCCCTTCGGCGCGATCAGATGCGCGTCCAGCGCGAAACGGTTCGCATCCGGCACCGCATCCAGCATGAGGTGGAGCGTGTCGCCGCCGGCGATGGCAGGACCGACCAGCGCCTTGGCATCCGCGTTGATCCGTGCGCGCCGGTCGGCGATCGCCACTGTACCCGTGACGCGCACCACATGCCGCTGTCCGGTGACGGGTGCGCGAAGGTCCAGCCGGTCGATCGCGAGCCTGCCGACCGCGAGGTCGATGTCCGGGAGCGTCGGCGCGTCGGGATCGGACGGCACGGGCTTAAGCTGCGGCCGACGCAGCATCACCATCAGGGGCGCGGAGACCTCGCGTAGGTCGATCTTCGAATGGAGATAGGCGAACGGGCACCAGTCCACCGTCAGGTTGGGGATTGTGAGGAACACGCCCTTCGGGTCGGTCACTTCCACGTCGCGGAGCCGCATCCGGCCGTAGATGGATCCCTCTATCTGGCTCGCGTGGATGGTGATGCCGGACGCGGTGGTGTAGCCGGCCAGCTTCTCGGCGATGAAGCGCTTGCCGGGTTGCGTGTCGAGGAAAAGCAGCGTCGCTGCTGCCAGCAGCGCCAGCGCCAGCAGCGCGAGGCCGATCCATTTGAGGATCCGCCAGGCCATCAGAAGGCCTGCCCGATTGAAATGTAGACCGCGACCTTGGACTCGCCCGGCTTGCGCCCCAGCGGCGTCGCCACATCCAGACGGAACGGCCCGAAATTTGTATAGTAACGCGCGCCGATGCCGAGGCCGTAACGCATGCCTGAGAGATTGGGGGTGGGTCTCTCGCCGACACGGCCGCCGTCGAAGAAGGGCACGATGCCGTAATTGCCGAAGCGGTAGCGCGCCTCCACGGCGAACTCGGTGAGCGAGCGGCCGCCGATGGGATTGTCGTCCGCGTCCTTGGGCCCGAGCTGCTGATAGCCGAAGCCGCGCACCGAGCCGCCCCCGCCCGAATAGAGCCGGCGCGAGGGCGCGATGTCGTCGCGAGCGGCTCCCACGATCGAGCCCACGCGCAGCCGTCCCGCCAGCACCAGCGTCTTGTCGAAGAACGGATAATAGCCACTCACCTCACCGAGCGTGCGGACATAGGTGTCGAAGCCACCGCTGCTCTGCTTCTGCACTTCGGGGCTGAGCTTGGCGGTGACGCGGAAGCCGGTGGCCGGATTGAGCAGACTATCGGAGCGGTCGTAGCCGCCCTGCAAGGGAAGCGCCGCGATGTAGTAGATGTCGTGAGGACGTGTGGGGTCGGCGGGAACGAACGGCGTCTCGCGCGTCGCCAGAATCTCGGCGCCGAGCGAATAGGTCCACCTTTTCTGCCAGATCGGCGTCGACTGGCGCGAGACGCTGGCCGTCAGATCCACCGTCTCGGCGTTATAGGCGTCATAACGCTGCCGGCTGACCGTCGCCGCCGCCTGGAAGGTGCGGTCGCGCTGACCGGCGTTGGAGCGGCGGAAAATCGCGCCGAGCGCCTGCGTCTCGCTGCCAGCGGTCAGGTCGAAGATGAGTGCGCCCTCGGGCGGAAACCAGTTGCGGTTTTGATACTCGCCGACCAGTTTCACGCCCTCGCCGGTGGCGTAGCCTGCACTGGCGGAGAGGGTGTGCGTCTTGCCCTTCGCCTGCTGCACGAGCAGATCGACGGCCTCCGTCCCGTCGGGCAGCATCCTGCCCGTCGCCACCGGCTCAACCGATATGGTCGAGAGCAGGCCGGTGCCGACCAGCGCCTGGCGGAGTTCGTCCACATTGCGACTGTCGTAAAGGTCGCCCGGTGAGAAGCGCGGGAAGACGTTCAAATGCCGCAGCGTGAAAACTTGATCGCCAGCCGTACGCAGGTGGCCGAAGCTGGACTTCGCGCCCGCGTCCATCGGCAGCGTATAGTCGCCGACCGGGCTGTTGTCGTCGAGCAGGATATCGCGCTGGCCGGTCTTGACGAAGGGATAGCCATGCTCTGGCAGGCGCAGCGACACATGCGCCTCGGCATCCTCGACAGGTTGTGCGGCGATGGCGTCGCCCGGCTTGAGCGCTAGCACATCGGCGGCGAGTTCGTGCGGCTCGGGTGCGAGGCCGGTGATCGTAATCGTGCGAAAGTGAAAGAGCGGTCCAGGCGTGGCGACGATCGTGACCGGCACCGGCCGATCCGGCGCGAAGCCGGATGGAACTGTCGAAGTCGCGCTCCCGTCGAGATAGCCGACCGAGTGCATCAGCCGCGCGGCGAGCGCCTCGTCTTCCTCAGCACGCGCGCGGATTTGGGTTGCATTGGCGGCTTTGCTCCCGTCGTGGAGGAGGGCGGAGAGCTCGCGAAAGCGAGCCTCCAGCCCGATTTGCTTCAGACCGGACAGATCGAGGTTATAGCGGAGCGCGCTCTTCGCCTCGGCCTCCGACGCCTGCGCGGGAGTCTGCGCGGGCGGGGTCGGATCGAATCCGAGCAGCGGAGGAAGGGGTGCTACCAGCGGCACATCGGATGTGATCGGCGGAAGAGTCGCGGCCGGTGATGGCGCGCTTGAGGAAGAGTCCAGACGCGGAATTGCCTTTTCAAACGCCGCGTCGTCCGAAGGCAAGGGCACTGGTTGCTGACTGCGCGCAGGGTCCCCGATAGCGAAGGCGAACACGGCCATCAACGAAAGCAAGCGAAGCGAGTGCGCTCGTGTGCGCGCCAGCTTCTCACGGCGCGTCCTCATACTCCCGTTCCTGACTGCCCTCTGGAACGATCAAACGGTGCAGCGCGCACCTCGCCTGCGTATTCGTACCGCGCGACAACCGCACCCGCGCACCTCGACGGCGACGCTGCGGCGATGGGGGGCAACCGCCTCGACCAGCGCCGGTCTACTTGACCGCGGGTGCCGCGCCATTGACGATCGCGGCTTTCTGGGCGTTGGACATTGCGGCGGTATTGAGGTTGGCCGCATCGATCGCGTTACTGCGCGACTCCCCTGTCCGACGCACCTGTTTGGCTTGCGCGTTGAGGGCATCAGCCCGGTTTTCCAGCATATCGGCCTGGGCGTCCGCGTAGTTCTCGACACGGTCGGCAAGTCTCTTGTCCCCGCTCTTGCCGCACGCTGCGAGCGGTACCATGCCAAGGACAATCAAGGTGCAGATCGAGAATTTCATTTTATGTTGTCCCGTAGAATTGGCGCCGCGTCTACTGTGGGCGCCCCTTACTTGTCCCTCGAACTTTCAAGAAGATTTTACCCGAGCAGAATCGCAAGGCTTTAAGGCGAGTCTAATCAATAATAGTCGGCGACTCTCGGAGATCTCGCGTTGCATGCGCGACGATTGCCATTGTGACATGCGCGGACCTGTCGGCGCCATGCTGCCATCGCATTTGCGTAAGCCATCTGCTGGCGTGCGTACCGACGGTCGTACTTGTTCACGGCGCGACGATGACGTGCGGTCACGGCCGCCATGTAGGCCCGCCGATCCATCCGATAACGTATCCGCTCGCTAGCCCTCATTCGCGAGTAAGCCGCCGAGGCGCGATTCAACTGGCGCGTAGTTGGTCCGCGATGTCCTGTGGCCTTGTGCATCTCGCCGGCGGAAGCACCGGGCTGGCCCGCTCCGGCGTGCATCGAGTCGGATCGTCCCGGAGCGGATTGCATCGCACCTGATTGCATTGAACCGGATTGGGCCATGACCGGCGCTCCCAGCGTCGCGAGGGCTGCTGCCGCAATAATGAACTTGATCGACATATGGCGTCCTGACATTTATCGTTTGTTGGGCCGTGCGAACTCTGCGCCAGCCCCAGTTTGTCGCTTGATCGTAGAGACGAATAGATTTTCGCTCTTGATTACAATCAAGATCGGGACGCTTGCGACACGGGATACCGGGAGGAGCGCGATTCAGGCCTGTGAACGCCCTCCCGCCCGGCCCGTCGCCATGGCGATCGGACCATGGATACGAAACCCTTCGAACCTGGTGTGGCGTTCGTGGAGATCCTCGAGGTCGCCAAGCGTGACAATGTCGCGCTCGCCGTCACTGAGCACGAGATCGGCGTGACGACGGATGGCCGCCATACGTTCGGGCGCACGCTCGCGCCCAATCACGGCAGTCAGGACCTCGACCAGGCGGATCAATACTGCCGCACTACCTGCCGCATTCTGACGGATCATGTTGAACATGGCGTCGGCCAGGCCGTCATAATCGACGGCAGGCACCGTCAGGACGGTTCTCCCGTCACGCTCGCTGATGCCGTCATTCAGATAGCGCGGCACGATTTCGCACAGCGCCGCCCCCAGACGATCGAGCACGCTCATCGCCGTGTGTGGGTCATTGATTCCCGGGGAGAGCGCCCGCACGGCGACCTCGACCAACTGGCGGATGGCAAACTCAAGGTCCGCGTCGCTTACCCGTTGATGGGAGACCGCCGTCGCATCGCGGATCGCGGTTTCTATACCGCCGACGGGAGGATCTATCAGAGCAATGGCGGCGCCAGGAAACACATAGTCTCCGGGCCGAACGAGCAACTTCACCGCGGTGCGATGACGGGACGCCCAATCGGCCAAAGCATCGACGTCCAGCTCCTGCAGATACCCGTGTCGGTCGTCTGTCACAGCGGCGGCATCGATCCCGAGCACCATCGGCAGCTTCGCTGACGGCTGGACTTCGCAAGTCAGTCGGCGAACAGCCGAGCGCACATCATCGCTGACGAGATCGATTACGGTGTCAACGTTGATCCGGCTCGCCATGTGGCCAACGAAATATACCAGCGTCCCGACGCAGACGAAGGCGAGGAGGATGCCGACGCTCAGCGACAGGTGGGGCACGAATTCGCCCTCGCTCCGCGTGCGCACACTGCGCAGCACCATGAGCGCATAGGAAAAGGTGGCGAGGAAGGCGCCGAGCGTCATCTGATTGCCGCGGTCGCGCACGAAGTTCCGCAGCAGCCTCGGACCCATCTGCCCGGCTGCTAGCGAAAGGGAGGCGATCGTGATGGAGAAGACGGTGCCCGCCACCCCGATCGTCGATGAGGCGACGGCTCCGAGCAATGTCCGCGCGCCCGTTCCCCCTCCGTTATAGAGCCACGGGCTGTCGATCAACCATCGCGGAACCATCCCGCTGCGGTCGAGATCCACGAGCGCGACTCCGAGCAGGACGCCGGCGAGCACCATCACCGCCGGCACCAGCCAGAACGTCTCACCGAGGTCGCCGAAGAACTTCCGAATCCGCACGGCGCTCATTAGTCACTGCTCGAATGGTGTTTGTGATGGTGATCGCCGTGCATCGGGTGGCGGCCGCTCTGAATGAAGAGGTACAGCGTTAGGCCGGCTGCAGCGAGGTTCAGCCAGAGGGTATAATTGAAGCTGAACTCGGTCATGCGCTGTCGGATATCGACGCTGCGATCCGGCACCCATCCGAGCCACTGGAATGCGAGATCGACGATGAGCGCCGCTGTCGCCATGGTGACGAAGAACAGCACAGCCATATAGGCCATCATCCGCCACCCGAAGTAGCGACGATAGACGTCGAGCAGCGGCAGCACGATCAGGTCGGCGTAGAGGAAGGCGATCACGCCGCCGAAGCTCGCGCCGCCGGCCCATAGCACCGCCGCCAGAGGAACGTTGCCGATCGAGCAGACGAAGGTCAGCATGGCCACAATCGGCCCGATCAGCACGCCTGTTACCGTTCGCACGCCTGCCGATGCATGCATCGGCCGCGCCGCGATGCCATTGAGACTCGCTTCGCTGTCGAGCAGGAACTGCCCCGAGGCCACGACCTTCTCGCCAGCGGCAAGCCCGGCGAGGATTTCGGTCTGGCCGCCGGCTTCGCGACCGATCCGCACTTCGGCGGGTCGGAACCGGCCCTTGCCGTCGGCAAGCCTCACGAGCGTTCGCTTGCCGGTGCGGATCACCGCCTCGCTCGGCACGAGCAGCGCGGTGCGTGAGGTGTCGCCGAGATGCACGGTCGCGAACATGCCGGGACGAAGCCGGCCACCCCGGTTGGGCAGCTCGATGCGAACGGTGAGGGTCCGACTGTCAGCCTGCGCGGTCGGCAGCACGGCGATGACGCGGCCGGTGAAGCGCTCCCCGGGGAACCCCGCCAGCTCGGCGGTCGCGCTCTGGCCGACGCGGACATCGGCCGCGCGGACTTCCGGCACCGCGGCGTTCAACCAGACCGTGCCGAACCCGTTGACCTGGGCGAGCGTCTGGCCCGGTGCGAGCGTAACTCCCGCGCGCGCGTCAAGCGTCTGGATGACACCGCTGATCGGGCTGCGGATCGTTGTCATGCCGCGACCACCCGCTGCGCCGCCCGGTATGCCGATCAGCCGTAGCCGCTGGCGTGAGGCGGCGATCAGCGCCGGATCGCCGGTCTTGCGCACCGCTTCATATTCGCCCTGCGCGCCGCCCCACTCGGGGACCAACACGTCGGCGATCGGTGCCCCGGCACGGATGACGTCGCCCGGAGCGCGGCCATAGACGCGCTGGATGAACCCTGCGGCGCGCGCCTGGATGATCGCCACGTCACGCTGATTGAAGTCGATCGCGCCGGTGACGTCGAGCGAGCCGGCCAGCGTGCCGTTGACCGCGGTCGCCAGTCGGATGCCGAGGTTCTGCATCGCGGAAGGATCAATCGTGACGCCCGGCTTTGCAGCCGGTCCGCTACTCGCGTCCGCATATTTGGGGACGGTCTTCATCCCCATAGACGACAGGGAATCCGGATTGTCGTAATGCTCCTGCGGCACCATCGGATCGTAATAATAGAGCGGCTTGCGACTGGCGTCGGGCGTCTTGGCAGCAGGTACCCCGCTGGGCGAACCGGCCAGGTAGTAGCCTCCAGCCCCCGCGACGAGGGCGACAGCGGCGAACGCGGCGGCGAGCTGCGACCGTTGAAGCGACGTGAGGGTCATTGGTCGGCGCTCGTGAACAGGAGAATGAGCCGCGCGCGATCCGCGGCGACGGTCGCCTCCCGATCGAGCGTGGTGAGGACCGCGTCGGCAAGCGCGGCATGCGCGTCGGCGATGTCGGTGAGGGTGGCGCGCCCGGCGCTGTAACTGCCGGTCTCGAGCGTCACCCGCTGCTCGGCGAGGGGCTGCAACACGTCGCGCGCACGCGACCATTGCGCATGGTGCATCGCGTGATCGGCAAGACCTGCTTCGAGATCGGCGGTCAGCTCACGCAAACTGGCATCTGCGCCGGCGCGGGCACTGTTGGCGTCGGCAGCGCGGGCCGCGATCAACGGTTCCTGACGCCGCTTTTTGAACAACGGCAGACCGATCGTGACTCCGGCGGACACATAATCGCCGAACCGGGGATCGCGGCGTTGACGAAGCCTCTACAAAACGCGATGAAGACCTAGGTCCGGCGGACCGATTGAACGAAGCCTGCCTGTGCACCACGCTCGACCGCTCGGCGCTGCGGGAAGCGCTTGATGCTGAGGTCGGCTCGCCCGGCTTTGCCAGCGAACTGACGAGATCCCGTCCATCGCTGTTTTCTAGCGTGCCGGTATTCGTCACTCCCGGCACCATGTCCGCCATGGAGCGCGTCGTCGTGGCCACCGAAGCGACGCTTCGTCTGCCGGGCTATCGTAACTCTGCACTTGCTTGGGCACCGCCGATTGCGGCAACGGATTTCGGGCCTGTCGGGGCGATGATGGGGTATGATTTTCACATAACACCATCGGGGCCGCAGCTTATCGAAATCAATACCAACGCCGGTGGCGCATTTCTCAATTCTGTCCTTTCCGAAGCGCAGCGCACTTGCTGCGGCGGCGTGCGGAACACGAGCCCGCTGCCGGGTCGCGGCTTCGGCGCTGCAGTAGCCGCAATGTTCGTCGAGGAATGGCGAAGACAACGAGGCGGAGGCAAGCCCCTGACCATCGCGATCGTCGACGATGCGCCGCAGGATCAATATCTTTTCCCGGAGTTCCGCCTGGCCAAGTCGATTCTGGAGAATGAGGGATTCGTGGTTATCATCACGGATCCAACGGCCCTCGAAACGAGTGAGACGGCCTTGCAGGTCGACGGCCACCGGATCGATCTCGTTTACAACCGGCTCGTCGATTTCGGACTCGAAGAACCGCATCATGCCGCACTTCGCACAGCTTACCTGCACGGAAATGTCGTCGTCACGCCCAACCCGCACGTCCATGCCCTGGCTGCCGACAAGCGCAACCTCACGCTATTGTCCGATGACGGCCAACTTGAGGGCTGGGGTCTATCACAAGAACACCGTGAAATCCTTCGCGCGTCAGTGCCGCTGACAGTGAGTGTCTCGCCAGCGAACGCGGACGCCTTGTGGAACGATCGCCGCAACCACTTTTTCAAGCCTGCCAAGGGGCACGGCAGCAAGGCGGCCTACCGCGGCGACAAATTGACACGAAAGGTGTGGTCCGAGGTTCTCACTGCAGAGTATGTCGCACAACAATATGCCCAGCCAAGCGAGCGAATGGTGACGTGGGACGGGGCCCCGACACCCCTCAAGGTGGACATCAGGCTTTATACCTATGCCGGCACGGTGTTGCTCGCGGCCGCGCGTCTCTATCGAGGGCAAACGACCAACATGCGCACGCCCGGCGGCGGGTTTGCGCCTGTGCTTGAGCTGGTAGTCACGCCGGAACACTAGGTTGTGTGCCATCAAAGTTTGCCGATCGGGCTCCTCTTTGTTCGGAAATCATGGCAAACAACCGAGATCGCCAGCGGCGGGACCGGTCGAGTATCATCCGGGTCGCTGCAAGACTAAATGAGCGATAATCGGGGTCGCCATCGTGGCTCTTTCGACCCGGAAGTCGATCAGATAACGCCCGGGGCTTGGGAGGCTCAAATATCGGCCATAGGACTGGGTTCCAGCACCCGGCATGAAAGTCATCGGCAGCCACTCAGCCTCCTGCTCGCTTGACTGCCTGAGCCGGACCGCCACCTTGGCGTCAGTAACTCTCGCCTTGGAGGCCGTTTCGAAAAGCGCGAGAACGATATGGTACGAAGCGGACGGTCCAGGCTTTCCCATATGCATCGAGGGAACTTCAGCCGCAGCCGCGCCCTTAACAATGCCGTAGTAGAAAGTCAGCCCATCGACGGCCGTGGTCTGCGATGCTGGCTTCACGGCCTGGCGGGCACTGCGCTCTTGATTGCAGCCGGATGTCATCAGCACCGCCGCCATGCCAAGGATGAGCGTAGCCGGAATGGTCCTATGGTTCATCTCATCAAAATATACGGTCCGATGGCCTGGGTGAAGGATCGGAATTTACTCAGGCGTGGTACTGGCGGATCCGGGTCGATCGTCTTCGAGCTGGAAAATGCGGACATCAAACAACAAGAGAGGGAGATGACCCGATCGGCCACTCAAGTTTAGGAAAACTCTGCGCATTTTGGATATAAAGGGCGGACCGCTGCCGGTTCGCGGTAAGATTTCGTCGCGAACGGCAGGGCTGCGTCGTCGAGCTATTCCCGGCCAAGCTTGCCCTAAAGTTCGAGATGGCACGTTCCCTGATCCTTCGGTTCGGCGGGATGACAATCGCATTGTCAGCCGGGGAAGCACCAGTTCATCCCTCGATCGCTAGTGACGCGTTACTGACAAAACTGTACCCACCAAAACACGTCAGCTTTACATAATCAATGTTATCGGACTAAGAGTTTACCGGCCAAAAACAATCGATTGAGGTTGTCTGACGTGCGATCGGCTGCTCACGTCATCGGTCTCCTACGGCTCCCATGACCGTTGGTCCTTCGGTAGCATATCATCGGGATCGTGTACCGCAAGCCGGTCGACGCTCGCCAGGTTGGCGCTGAACACGACGAGGTTCGTACCGCCGGCATGATGGGTCGACGGGAACAACAGGCCGGCAGCACCCGACCGGATCGCCTCGTCGCCGAGCTGCCACGACGGCGGCACCTTGTGCTCGACCCGCGCGATCCAGCGCCAGTCGCAGGTCCAGTCCGCCCAGGGCGCTGCCCAATGATCCGGATCGTAGCCGCCGGACAGATCGATGACATCGGTCAGATGAAGCTCATAGGCTGCAAGCGTCGCCGGCCGAGGCAGGCTCGACCCCTGCTTGTACTCGGCCAGCGCCGTCTCCGGCTCCACCGAGAGATAGAGCGCCTCGACACCCGGCCGGTTGAACCGCCCGCCTACGCTCGCCGCTCCTGCCCCGCTGAACGGCAAGTAGGCCCACTTTGGCGTGAGATAACGATAGAAATGGCGTAATCCGACCCTGACGCGCAGCACGGTTAGCCGTTCGCGCCGTCAACGAGCTCCGAAAGATGCGCCATCACGGCATCCGCGTGACCGCCGGCGACGAGTTCGGCAGCCGTCTGACGTTTGAGGGTGACGATCGGCTCGTTCCTGAACCAGTAGATCGCCTGCTCCATGTCGCCGGTCAGTTCGCCCGCGGCCAGGATCACGCGCACCATGTCGCGCAAGCGATCCTGGAGCCGCTCCGAAGCGGGATTGGCGAGCGTATTGCGATGGACTCCCGCAATCTCCGCCAGCCGCGATAACTGAACCCCGAGCGCCTGCGCCACCCGCTTTGGCGAGATATACGGCGTTCTTGGCTCCTGCAGGCTCGCGACGAAGCCGGACGCCAACCGGGTGGCGCGTTGCTCATCGACAAGGAAGGCCGTGGCCATCTCGCATCTCCGCTGGAACGATGCACAATATATGCACATTCGTTCGACTGTCAAGGATCGCGGAGGTGCGGGCTATTCTCTGGTCCGACGGCCGCAGCTACGGCAGCACGCAAGGAGCATAAACGCCCCGGGTCGGAAGAAGCGAGCTGACCCCAGGCGAAAGCTGAGCGCTCGGCCGCGCCGTCCCGCCAAATCCGTTCAGCAAGGCGGAACAGCTCAGGCGTGGTTGGATTGCGTCCCTCGCTCACACACTCGATGACCTCGTGCGCAAACAGCGGATTATGGGACCGCGTCACCAGCGTCTCCTCGCATCATAACGTCGCAATGGGTGACCGTGTAGCGGAGTCGCCCGACACCATTATGACGCCCTAGTCATCGCTCCCGCTTGCGCCAATCTACCGCGCGCGCTCCTAGACCATATCCGACAGCGAAGCGACTAAGTCCGAGCGGAGCGTCGAGGGTCGACCCGCTCAAGCCCGAGAGCACCATCACGCCGCCCGGGCCTTGATGGACACCAGGTGATCGAACAGCTCCTTGGTCCGAGCGCCAGGTGGCACGGCGAGAGCGGCTTGGACTGCAGCCCTGTTGATGGGCACGCCCGCCTTCTCGACCGCACCCGGTTGCGAGCCGGCACGGGTCTGAACACGACCGACCCTCGCCGGCTGGGTTGCAGCTTCCCCCTCCGCCTCAGCGGCCTGGATCACGCGCAGACTGTTGCGCGCGATCGTCGGGTCGATCCGGATCGTGGGCATCTCAGGGGCTGGGATCTTAGTTCGCGCCGCCAGCTTCTTCTCCTCGTAGTAGCGCACCTTCTTTCCGTAGGTGGCATACATGCCGCGCCGGAACACGATGAGGTCGTTCTCCGGCAGCATCTCCACCTCCTGCGGTAGCATCAGCGGCCGGCGCTGGTCCGAAAGCGACGTCGAACCGCCGCCGCCGCCCCACGTCCCCATCGACCGCGAGCGCGACTTAAAGGTGTAGGTGCCGAGCTGCTCGGAGATCTTCTTGGCGTCGGACAGACCGGCTGGGCGAAGCACCAGCCGCACCGCGCAGTTGCGCTCGATGTCGGCCGCCACCTTGTCGCCGTACACGCCCTGGATCTGCTCCAGCGACTGGAAGGCGGGCAACATGCGAAGGCCGTAGCCGGCGACATAGCTGAAGGCGTTCGCCAGCACAGAGCATTTACCGAGGCTGGCAAACTCGTCGAGCGCGAGGAGAACCTTCACCTGATGACGCTCGCCCTTCGGGAGGTCGCGCACGTTCAGGTCGACGAGCTGCTGGAACAACAAGCCGTAGATCGGTGCGGCACGGTCGAGGTCGTCGGGGGAGACGCCCAGATAAAGCGAGATCCGCTTGTCGCGGAACTCCCTCAGATCGAAGTCGCTCTCGGACGTCGCGGCGTCGACATAAGGGTTGAGCCAGGCGTTGACCTTGGCGGTGACGGACTGACGCAGCCCCGTGAAGGTGTTGGCGGAGGACGAGGTATACCCCAGGAACAGGGTGTGCCACACGCTGTCCGGCACGAAGGCGGCGAGAAAGCCGCCGATCAGGAATCCGCCGGCGAGATCCTTCCACAACATGCGCCATTCCATGGCGAAATTCTGGGCAAGCTTGATCCGTGTTTCGGGCTTAGTGATCCGATCGCGCCAAGTGGCCACCTCGACGGCCGACATCACGTGCTCATGCACGTTGCCGGTCTCCTGGTGGTGGCGCGCTTCGTCGACGAGCCACCTCGGCAGCGTCGGCTTCACCAGCAGGCTCATGATGATCACGAGCACGATGCCACCCATCCATTCGGCAGCCATGAACTCCCAGCCGAGGAGCAGGAACAGGATAATCCCGAGCTCCAGGACGAGGTTGGTCGATGCGAACAGGAAGGCGAGGCTTGCGACTAACGCCGCACCTTTCTTGAACAAGGTCCGCATGATCGCAGCCGAGGCATAAGAACAGCTGGAGCTGGCGGCCCCCGCGACCGTCGCCAGAGCGATCTCCTTGATTCCGCCCTTGCCGAGCGCTCGCCGCATCTGGTTTTCGGGTACGATTGCTTGCAGGAGCGAGGAGATCGTGAAGCCGAGCACGAGGCTCCAGCCTGTCGCCAGAACATGCCCAGGGCCATCAGGAGCGCGTGACCGGCCTGGTAGGATATTCGATCGATCATCGCGTGTCTTGTCTTGTCCCAAGTCCGCAGGCAGAAGGTATCGCGAGCAACATCTGGTCGCCGAGTCATAACAATTGAAGCCGTCTCGCCATCTCAGGACGATTTGTCGCGCCATTGACGTCCATTCCTGTGCAGCGATTGATCACAATCAAGATTCCGCGCGGGGAGCGAGCTATCGTTCCGACTTCGGTTGGAGCGGCGAATGCGCGACGGGAAGACACTCGGGGCTGTCATCGCCGCTCTCGGGCTCGGAGTCGCATTAAGTCCAGCCAATGTCTCAGCCGCGGATCGGCCGCCTCCCTCGCCAGTGGCCGGCACGTTCAACACGGCGCCGGGCGGCCCGGCGGGCGAGTGGCAGAGCCAGGCGGGCAACTACGCCAACACGCGCTACAGCGAGCTTGCCCAAATCAATCGAAGTAATGTCGGGCGCCTGCGCATTGCCTGGACCTTCTCCGATGGCGCACATTATGGCCATGAGGGCGCGCCGCTCGTCGTCGGCAATACGATGTACACAGTCGGTCCGTTTCCCAACGAGGCCTTCGCTCTCGACCTGACGAAACCCGGTGCGCCGATCAAGTGGCGGTTCAAGCCCAATCCCTCCCCCATGGCGATCGGCAAGGCATGCTGCGATCCGGTGCTGCGCGGCTGGGCGATCGCGCACGACAAGCTGATCTACAACCTGCTCGATGACCATGTCGTCGCCGTCGACCTCCAGACCGGCAAGGAGGTGTGGCGGACCAAGATGGACAATGTCGAGAACGGCATCACCATGACGATGGCCGCCTTCGCGGTCGGCGACAAGGTCTATGTCGGCAACTCCGGCGGAGAGCTCGGCGTCAACGGCTGGATAGCTGCGCTCGACGTCGACAGCGGAAAGGAACTATGGCGGGCACACTCCGTGGGCCCCGACAGCGAGGTCAAGATCGGACCGCGCTTCAAGCCCTTCTACCCCCAGTTGCGCGGGAAGGATCTGGGTGTGCGCACCTGGCCGCCCGGGCAGTGGAAGACGGGCGCGGGCTCGGTTTGGGGCTTCGTCTCCTACGACCCCGAGACGAACCTGATCTACCACGGCACTTCCAATCCCGGTCCGCGGGTGCCCGCCCAGCGTCCGGGCGACAATCTGTGGACCAGTGCGGTGTTCGCGCGTGATGCTAGTACCGGCGAAGCGGTCTGGGCCTATCAGTATACCCCGCACGACCAGTGGGATTATGACGGTGTCAACGAGCAGATGCTGCTCGACCTGCCGATCAACGGCCGGGTGCGCAAGACGGTCGTCCACTTCGACCGCAACGCCTACATCTACGTGATCGACCGGCAGACCGGTGAAGTCCTGCGTGCTGACAATTTCGCACCCCAGAACTGGTCTACCGGGATAGACCCGCGAACCATGCGACCGGTCGTCAATCCTGCCAAGGAGCCCAAGCCGGGGGTCAAGCTGGAACATGTCTGCCCCCCGGATGTCGGCCAGAAGGACTGGCAGCCCCCCTCTTACTCGCCCAAGACGGGGCTTCTCTATGTAGGTGTGTTCCACATCTGCATGGATCTGACCGATCACAAGGTCAGCTACATCGCGGGCACGCCCTATGACGGGATGGAGATGCAGCGCTATTCGGCCGACGGCAAGGGCGGCCGTTGGGGCGGGCTGATCGCCTGGGATCCGGTGCACGGACGCAAGCTGTGGGAACGGCCCGAGCCGTTCATGGTGATGATGGGGACGGTCGCGACTGCGGGCGACCTTGTCTTCTACGGCACCACCGACGGCTGGTTCCGCGCGATCGACGCTTACACCGGCAAGCTGCTCTGGCAGCAAAAGCTCTCGTCGGGGATCATCGGACAGGCGATGACCTATCTCGGCCCGGATGGCCGCCAGTATGTGGCGATTGCGACCGGTGTAGGCGGTGCCGCGATGCTCCAGAAAAGCAAGCCGGGGTTTCCGGCGCGCGGCTCGACCCTCTACGTTTTTTCGCTGAACGGGTTCGATGTGAACGGCCCGAAGCCTGAGGGGGCAAGGTGAACGCCGGCCGTACGGCGCTCGTCGCCGTCGTCGCGCTCGCCTTGGGTGCCGGCGGAGCGACGTGGGCCATTCTGTCGCACGACACGCGCGTGGAGCATCCTGTGCCGACAGGGAGCGTTCGCGAGGGTGCGGCCGCGCTGGTTCCGATCGGCGATGCCGCGGGCGCCACCACGCTCGCATTTCCCGCCGACATGGACAATCCGCTCGGTAGCGGGCCCGGGGTCGTCGAGGCGGGGAGGAAGCTGTTCGGAGCGATGAACTGCGCCGGCTGCCACGGCTATACGGGCGGCGGCGGGATGGGGCCCAACCTCACCGACAATTATTGGCGCTACGGCGGCACGCCCGTGCGCATCTATAAGACGCTCTACGAAGGTCGGCCGCAGGGCATGCCGGCCTGGGGAAGGGCGCTTCCGCCGCGCGACCTGTGGGCGCTCACCGCCTTCGTCGGCTCGCTGGGCGCGGGCGTGCCGGCCAAGGATTACCAGCGCGATCTCCAGGGGGACTATCACGGTCCGGGCTCCAAGCAGTCCGATGGCGAAGCGGCAAGGGGCGGAACGGGCACCGACGATCAATGAGGGGGCCCGCGCTCCTGCTGCTGCTGGCGCTCGGCGGATGCGCTCCGCGCCCTCTCGGCTATCTGGAAGGCGCCGCGGGTCCGACGTCGCGCCCGCTTCAGGCGATCGCCTGGGGCCTTACAAGCATCTGCCTGCTCTGCACGCTCGGCTTCCTGATCCTGCTGCTGTACGCGGTCGCACGTGGCCGGCGCAGCGCCTCGCGCGACGGCGACGCGATCGGCCGGGACTTCGGCGGCCTGCCCTGGATCTACTGGGGCATCGGCCTCTCCTTTCCGGCGCTGATCGTCATGGCGGTATGGACTTTGGTGACCACGCGCGCGGTCGCCGAGCAGCCGTCGCGGGCGCCCTTCACCGTCGAGGTTACGGGCCATCGCTGGTGGTGGGAGGTTCATTACGCCACGGGCAGTCCTGCCGCGGACCTCACCACCGCGAATGAAATCGTCATCCCGACGGGCGTGCCGATCCGGCTGAAGCTCGGCTCCGACGACGTGATCCACAGTTTCTGGGTGCCCAAGCTCGCCGGCAAGATGGACATGATCCCGGGCCACTGGAACACGACCTGGTTCCAGGCCGACGTGCCCGGCACCTACCGTGGAGAGTGCGCCGAGTTCTGCGGGCTCGAGCATGCCAAGATGGCGTTCACGGTTCGCGCGCTCGCGCCGGCAGGCTTCCGAAGATGGGCAGCCTACTCGCTGGCGCCGAAGCACCCCGGTGCGAGTGTCGGTCGCGACCTTTTCGAGACCAGATGCGCCGCCTGCCACAGCGTTCGTGGGACCGAGGCCGGCGGCATCCTCGGACCCGATCTGACGCATGTCGCGAGCCGCGCGACGATCGCCGCCGGCATGCTGCCGACCAGTCCGGCAAGCTTCGACCTGTGGTTGGCCGACACCCAGGGCGTCAAACCGGGTGCGCTGATGCCGCAGATTCCGCTCTCCGCAGCCGACCGCGGTGCGATCGTCCGATATCTGGGCGAGCTCCACTGATGGCGACGCTGCCGGCACCCGCCTCTCCGCAGCCGCCGGCGATCGTCGAGAAGCTCGAGGCCATTTGGGGCGAGCGGCCGGGCCTGCGGGGATGGTTCGGCAGCGTCGATCACAAGACGATCGGCATACGCTATTTGATCACGGCCTTCGCGCTCCTGCTCGTCGGAGGTGTCGAGGCTCTGGTGATGCGCATCCAGCTCGCCCGGCCCGATGCGCACGTCCTCACCCCGGAGCAGTATAACCAGCTGTTCTCGATGCACGGCGTCACCATGATCTTCCTCTATTCGCTGCCGATGCTGTCGGGCTTCTCGAACTATCTCTGGCCGCTGATGCTGGGCAGCCGCGACATGGCCTATCCCCGTCTCAATGCTCTGAGCTACTGGACCTTCCTCGCGTCGGGAATCTTCTTCTACGTCAGCTTCCCGCTGGGTGCGGCACCGGACGGCGGCTGGTTCAACTATGTGCCCAACACCGCGCGAGAATATGCGCCAGGCATCAACATCGACGTTTACTCGCTGGGGCTGATCTTCGTCGGCATCTCGACGACGATCGGCTCGATCAACTTCATCGTCACTCTGCTGCGGATGCGGGCGCCGGGCATGTCGATCAACCGGCTGCCGATCCTCGTCTGGGGCACGCTGACCGCGAGCGTGGCCAACCTGCTCGCGGTGCCGGCGGTCAGCCTCGCCTGCCTGATGCTGTGGCTCGACCGCAATTTCGGCACGCATTTCTTCGAGGTTTCCGGGGGTGGCCAGCCGCTCCTGTGGCAACATCTTTTCTGGATCTTCGGACATCCCTGGGTCTACGCGCTCGTGCTGCCGGCGATGGGTCTGGTGTCCGACGCCCTGCCGGTACACTGCCGGCGGCCGCTGGTCGGCTACACGCCGGTGGCGATGGCGACGGTCGCGACGATGGTCGTGGGCTTCGGGGTGTGGGTCCACCATATGTTCGCGACCGGCGTTCCGCCGCTGGCTCTCAGCTTCTTCTCCGCGGCGAGCTTCGTCATCGCCATCCCGAGCGTGGTGGCACTGTTCGCCTGGATCGCCACGATCGCCACCGGCCGGGTGCAGTTGACGACGCCGTTCCTGTTCTTCGCAGGATTCGTGCTGCTGTTCGTGATGGGCGGCCTGTCGGGCGTGATGACCGCCAGTCTCGCCCTCGATTGGCAGCTGACCGACACCTACTTCATCGTCGCCCACCTGCATTACGTGCTGATCGGCATCAACGTGTTCCCGGTGGTCGGATCGATCTACCACTGGTTCCCCAAGTTCACCGGCCGAATGATGGGCGAGCGGCTGGGCAAATGGTCGTTCTGGACCATGTTCGTCGGGTTCAACATGACCTTCTTTCCGATGCACCTGCTCGGGCTATTCGGCATGCCGAGACGCGTATGGACCTACCCGGCCGGAATGGGCTTCGAGAGCGCCAACCTCACCGTCTCGGTCGGCGCGTTCATCTTCGCGGCAGGCATCCTGCTCTTCCTGATCAATGTCGCCCGCAGCCTGACGCGCGGGGCGCCTGCCGGCCCCAACCCGTGGGATGCCCCGACGCTGGAATGGGCGATCCCGTCGCCGCCGCCCTCGTTCAACTTCGCGATTATCCCACTCGTCGCCAGTCGCCATCCCTTGTGGGAGGACCGCCTGCCCGACGTCGACGACCGCACCCTGTTCGATAAGGGCTTCCTCCTCGACGCGGGCAAGGAGACGCTGGGCGTCTCCCCGCTCGACGGGCAGCCGTCGGTCATCCTCAAGATGCCCGGCGACAGCGTGATGCCCGCCGTGCTCACCTTGGGCCTGCTGATCCTGTTCACCGGGCTGCTCGTCCATTCGGGCTGGATCGCGATCCCCGGGGGCGTGCTGATGGCCGTAACGCTGGTCCTCTGGTTCAGCCCGCATGCCGACACGCAGGATCGCGAGAAGGTACGCGTCTATGGCTGAAGCGCAGACCCTCGACGAGACGCTGCCGGTTCACGGCCGAGGGCAGGTCGGCACGCCATGGTGGGGACTGATCTGCCTGATCGGCACCGAGGCCTCGCTGTTCGTCTACCTGCTCTTCTCCTATGCCTATCTGGGCAGCCAGGGCGCCAACGGCTGGCCGCCGGGCGGCCCGCCCGACCTCAGCCTTGCGATCCCGGCCACGATCCTGCTGTTCGCCTCAAGCTTCGTGCTGGAGTGGGGCAAGCGCGCCGCGAACCGGGGAGAGAGGCTGCTCGGCATCGTCGGGATCGGCATGACCATCCTGATGGGCGGCGGGTTCGCGGCGCTCGAACTGTGGGAATGGTCGCGCAAGAGTTTCGCTTTGAGCCACGACAGCTACAGCTCGGTCTACTTCACGATCACGGGCATCCATCTGCTCCACGTGGCGGTGGGCCTGTTCGCGCTGCTCATCCTTCTGTTCTGGAGCCTGACGGGAAGGGTTCACGGCGAGCATGTCCAGCACCGCGCGCTCGCCACGCTCTACTGGCACTTCGTCGATGCGGTCTGGCTGTTCGTCTTCCTCACCGTGTACATCAGCCCGAGGCTGACATGAGTGATCTCGGGCAGCTCGCGCGCGCGGTCGAGCACCCTTCTCCCGGGCGCCGCAAGGTGGCAGCCTGGGAGCTGCTCGTCGGGCTGCTGCTGGCGCCGGCGTCGTTCAGCCTCCAGGTCGTGGGCTCCTATGTCGTTTCGTCCAGACAGTGCGCCAGCGGCAGCGACCCGCGGACGTTCGTCGTGGTGCTAAACCTCCTTGCGGTGGTGGGTGCGGTGGTTGGGATGGCCTGCGCCTACGACGCCTTCCGCAAGACGTGCCGCGAGAAGAAGGGCGGCACACCGCATGCCGTCGAAACCGGCGAAGGGCGGACCCGCTTCGTCGCCGCCTGCGCGCTTGCCGAAAGCACGATCTTTCTGCTCGCAGTCGTGCTCGGTCTCACCGCAGTGCTGACGCTGTGGCATTGCCTGAGCGGCTCATGATCCGGCGGCTGCTTTGCATCGCCGCATTGTTGCTCCCCGCGCCGGCGCTCGCCCACGGCGGCGCACATATCGAAGCGGAAGGCGGCTGGTCGGCCGATCCGCTGGTGATCGCGCTCCTGCTCGGGTCCGTGACGCTCTACGGCATCGGCATCGGCCGCATGGGGACGGCGCGTGCCGCCATAGCACCGCCCGCTCGTATCGCCGCCTACGTCGCCGGCATCGTCACGCTGGTGGCGGCGCTGCTTTCGCCGATCGACGGCAAGGCGGATACCAGCTTCGCCTGGCACATGGCGCAGCACCTGCTGCTGATGGTGGTGGCGGCACCCTTGTTCGCGGTTTCGAACAGCCATCTCGTCGACCTGTTCGCGTTTCCGGTGGCGTGGCGCCGGCGGATCGGCCGGTTCTTCGGGGCGGTTCCCGGCGTGCGGCAAGGCGTCAGCCGCGCGGCGCCGTGGATCGCAGGCGCCGCGTTCGCGCTCGGCCTCTGGGTCTGGCACGCGCCGTCGCTCTACCAGGCGGCGCTCACCGACCCGACGCTCCACACCTTCGAGCATATCACCTTCTTGTTCACCGCCGCGGTCTTCTGGCGAATGGTTTCGACCAGCGGCGACCGGCGCCTCGACGCCGGGTCAGCGATCCTGCTCGTCACGCTGGTCGGCCTTCAGGGCAATCTCATGGCGGCGCTGATCACCCTCGCGCCAGCGCCGATCTATGGGCATTATGCCGGCAGCGGCGCGCTCGCTGACCAGCAGATCGCCGGCATGCTGATGTGGGTGCCGGCCGGCCTGATCTATCTGGCGAGCACGGTTCACGCGATCTGGCGGATGTTGCACGCACCCGTGTCGAAGAGACTTCACTACGCCGGGGCGCTCGGCACCTTTCTTCAGAACTGATGGCAAGGATTTGGCTGATGCGCGCATGGTTGCCCTGTTCGGCGCTTCTTGTGCTGCTCTGCGGCTGCAGCACGTCTGCTCCCGATCTGCAGTGCCCGTCACCCGAAAGCGGGCAGGCACAGGGCAGTCTCAAGGAGACGCCTCAGCAGATCGCGGCCGCTGGCCAGCGTCTCGGAAGGGGAAGCGAGAACGAGATTGACGAGGTCGTCGCCGGTCTGCGCTCGAGCCATCCCGATGCCTCCAGCGGCGAGATCATCAATTACCTGGTCACCGCTTACTGCCCCAGGGTCAAAGCCGATCCGAGCCTGAGCAGTGCCGGAAAGCAGAACGTGCTCAACTCCTTCTCCGGCCGCCTCGAAAAGATCGTCGGCCCTCATTGAACCATCGTGGCACCGAGCCCGTCCTCCTCACGACCGTGACCCACGGGATGAGGCGCGCCGGATCAGCCTTGTTCGGGGCCGCCTTGCTTTCGGTCGCGTCCCCAGCGCCTGCCCAGAACAGCGCGGGCGCGGTGGTTGCTCCGGCACCGTCTATCGCGACAAAGACGATCGCTGCGGACGATGCCGATATCGCGGCGCGGATCCGGAGCATTTTCACCGAGATCGAGGCCTTGCGCAGCGTTCAGGTGCGCAGTTCTGCCGGCGTCGTCACGCTCGCGGGGACCGTGCCGACGGCGAGGGACATCGATCGCGCGGAGGCGATCGCCGCCCGAGTCGCCGGCGTTGTCACGGTGCAGAACAACCTGACGCGCAACCTCGCGGTGACGACGAACCTGACTCCCGCGCTCGGAAAGTTCGGCACTGACATACACGGCGTGCTTCGCGCTTTGCCGCTGATCGGAGTCGCGCTCGGCATCGCCTTCCTCGTCGGCCTGCTCGGGTTTCTGATTGCCGGGCGAGACGGGCTGTGGCGATGGATCGCGCCGAACGCCTTCATGGCCGAGTTGCTGGCGACCTCCGTCCGGTTCATCTTCATCATCCTCGGCATGGTCGCGGCGCTCGAGGTGCTCGGGGCGACGGCTCTGCTCGGCGCGGTGCTGGGCGGGGCCGGGGTGATCGGCATCGCTCTCGGCTTTGCCGTGCGCGACACGGTCGATAACTACATCTCCAGCCTGATGCTGAGCCTGCGCCAGCCATTTCGCGCCAACGACCATGTCGTCATCGAGTCCAATGAGGGTCGCGTCGTGCGGCTGACCTCACGCGCCACCATCCTGATGACGCTGGACGGCAACCACCTGCGCATTCCCAATTCGACCGTCTTCAAGGCCGTGATCCTGAACTATACCCGCAATCCCGAACGGCGCTTCCAGTTCGATCTGGGCGTCGATGCCGACAACAATCCGGTCGACGGGATGGCGGTCGGCCTTGCCGCGGTCGGCATGCTCGGCTTCGTCCTGGAGACCCCCAAGGCCAACGCGATCATCCAGGATGTCGGCGATTCGAACATCGTGCTGCGCTTCTTCGGCTGGGTCGACCAGACCCATACCGATTTCATGAAGGGCCGCAGCCTGGCGATCCAGGCGGCAAAGAGCGCGTTGGAATGCGCAGGCTTCGCGTTGCCCGAGCCGATCTACCGCCTGCGCTTTGACGAGTCCGCGCCGCTGCCTCTGAAGAGCGTCCGGGCCCCGGCTGGCGATGCCGGCGACACCCCCGGCGCGGCGCCGACCGCAGCTGCCCGGCCCCAGGACACCGCTCCCGACGACCATGTCGCCAAGCTCGTTGAGGAAGAGCGAACCGAAGGACCAAAGAACGACCTTCTCGACAGCGATCGCCCCATCGAATGACGGCGCGCGAACGAGATGCGACAACCTCGGCCCGGCCACGGAGGCAGCGAACAATGACAGAGGCACCTAGAGCTATCCGCAGCCGCTCGCGGCGAGGGAGGCTCCTCGCGATCGCGATGGTCATCCTCGTCTCGGCTGAGCAAGCGCACGCTCAGGAAATCGGCGGCTTTCCGTTGCCCGACGTGACCGGCGGCGCGGACATCCACGACAAGTCACCGCCGGAACATCTGCTGAGCGCCCTGCAGAAGCCCGGCGCGATCGACGTCACGGGTGTATCGCTGCTCTTAGAATATACCGGCGAAGGTGCCGCCGTCGCGGCGGGGGGCGACAGGAAGGGGGC
>CAXSHP010000016.1:16244-26299 GCA_964236935.1 uncultured Sphingomonadaceae bacterium | reverse complement strand
AGCTCTTTCCGGACGGCTTCGGGTAGCGCATCGAACTCGGGATCGAATTCGTCGTGTAGGGCAACCGTCCAAGCCATCCCGAGCTCTATAGCCTTCAAGCTATAAGATTGTCTATAGCCTTCAAGCTATGTCAACCCTTGAGAAAGTGCGTGCGAATCGAGGAAGCCTTGGGCATCCTGCGGGGGCGGATTGAGGCGCACGCGGACGCACTAAATTCGGCGTTGGTGGGAACGATTGTTGGCCTGCACTGGGCCGGCCGATAATAATGTATTTGCAATCAACAACTTAACTCCCGCGCTCGGCCGCCTCCGTCTCCGCCACCGGACGGTCTCCCGCGGACCGCGGCGAACCCTCCGCAACGTCGAAAATACTTGTCAAATCGGACGCTTGAAAAATATTTTCCGGCCGTGCTGGTTCGCGATTGATCACCTTGGACCGCAGCCACGATTGGGAACAGGATTGGGGCTGGATAACGCCTCCCGTGCTTACCAGTTAAATGGGCGGAGGTCGTGATGGCACGCCGATTCAGCAACAAGCTGGCCGCCAAGCAGGTGACGGCAATCACCAAGCCGGGAAAGCACTCGGACGGCAACGGCCTTTACCTGCTGGTTAAGCCCAACGGTAATCGTTCCTGGGTTCTGCTCGTGATCGGCGGTGGTCAACGCCGGGAAATGGGATTGGGCACTCCTGAGGCCGTGTCGCTCGCTGCCGCGCGCAAACTGGCGTCGGATGCGAAGGCGGCGTTTGCAGAAGGCCGCGATCCGATCGCGGAGCGAATCGAGGCACGGCCGAAACCGGAAGAACCGACAACGGCAATTCTTCCGGGACCGAAGCGTCGTGTCTGTTCGCAAGGCGGCGTAACTTTCTGGAGCTTTGCGAACAAATTGATCGACGACATCGAGGATGGGTTGCGCAACGACAAACATCGCAAGCAATGGCGGGCGACCTTGAAGACTCATGCCGCAAACGCGGGCATGACGACATAGGTGAGCGCTCGGACGGCGCTGTTCAAACGATCCGGGACGGACGGGTTCACTGTGGCTCTCCCATCGAAAGCTGGCGGGCGAGGGCGGCAACGTGGATTGGGCCGGTCGCCGCGAGGAAGGTCAACAGAACGTCCTGATGATTATGCTGCTCCTTGGCAGCGCGCATGCCGAGGACGGACACGAGAATGTAGCTCTTCCAGAAGTTGAACACTTTAAAATAACGTAGTTTCTTCCGATCGACTTGGTTGCCGCTGGCCGCCTCGTAGGCGTCGATGAAATCCTCGTCCCCCTCGAAGATGTCGCTGGCCCGGAAGGTGCCATCGATCAGCGTGCCGAACACCGGTTGGAGAAGCCACGCGAAGTCCGCATGGAAGTCGCCGAGATAGCACATCTCCCAATCGAGAACGGCGGTGACATCGCCCGTGTCTTCGTCGAACAGATAGTTACCGGTGCGGAAGTCGCCATGGACGAGCCGGACCTCGTCGCAATCTGGGACATTGTCCTCCAGCCATTGCGTCGCGAGGCGGACGATGGGCTCGTGCGAGACGACATCCTGATCGAGCAGCTCCTTCCAGAAGTTGATGAGCCACCGGGTTGCCTGCTTGGGATCGGCGGTCGGAGCGGTGAAGGAAGGTAGATTGGCCGATCGCCAGTCGAAATTGTGAATCTTGGCAAGGAGATCGACATATTGCGGCCGGAGCAGCCCACGCAGCCGGTCTCCGAGCACGGTGCCCAGCCCGGTCACGGAAAGGTCGATCGTGCTCGGTTTGCGGGTGCCGCGGACGAGCTCCATAATCAGCGCGGGCCGCGGAAAGACCTCAGTCTCGGCGTCGATCCAGACCGGCGTCGGCACCGGCACGATTCCCTGGAAGGCCGAGAGGATATCGAATTCGCGCTCGCGGCTCGTTTCGGTGATCGCCTCGAGCGGATCCATCCGCAGCACGTACCGCTCCGGCTGACCGCCGGGCGCGTGCAGAGAGAAGATGAACTGCTCCTTCGACGCGCCTCCCCCCATGCGCGAAATGCCCTCGACGATGGCGCCGGGCCGTGCCTTGGCAAAGAAGGTGTTCAGCAGGCCCTGAATGGCATGATCCTCCTGCGGGATGTACGCAGGCTGTTCTCGCCTCAGCTTCCTTGCCTCCAACATCGCGGCAAGCTGCGGTTCGGTATCGATCACGTCTTTCCTCTCCGATTTGTCTGCTCGTTGTTACATGGCGGACAGGCCGCCATCGATTGTCAGTTCGGCCCCCGTGATGAAGCGGGCTTCGTCCGAGCACAGATAGACGGCGGCGGACGCTACGTCGTCGGGCACGCCGACCCGCCCCAGCGGTATCTGCCGAGCCAGCTTTGCGATCATCTCGTCTCGGGGGAGCCCATTCGAGAAGCCATCGAGCAACGGCGTATCGATGAAGGTCGGATGCACTGAATTGCAGGTGATCTTGCCGGGCTGCTTGGCGCAGTGCAGTGCGACCGACTTGGTGAGATGCCGGACCGCGGCCTTCGCCGAATTGTAGGCAGACATGTTGCCAGCGGCCACCATTGCCGAGATCGAAGAGATGTTGAGGATGGCGCCGCTCGCCTGGTCGGTGCTCTGTCGCATGAGGGGGAGACAGGCGCGGATGCCGAAGAAAACGCCGTCAAGATCAATCGCATGCGTCCGCTTCCAGTCTTCGATCGAAATGTCCTCAACAGAGCCGGTCAGGCATATACCCGCATTGTTGACGAGGATGTTCAAGCCGCCGAACCGCTTTTCGGCAAGCGCGGTCGCCTCCGCCCAATCCTCGGGTTTGCAGACATCGAGCCGCAGCGGAACCGCAGATTCGCTGATCGCCTGGGCTGTCCAGCCGGCAGCCTCGATATCGACGTCGCTGACGAGAACTTTTGCCCCCTCGGCCGCAAAGCGGGTCGCGATGGCGGCTCCAAGGCCCGAGCCAGCCCCGGTCACCAGACCCACCTTTCCTTGCAATCGACCAGACATGCGACCTCCGAAATCGGGGGAGGCGCACGCGCCTCCCCGCAACTGGCTCAGAACTTGAACGAGGCTTCGACGCCGTACATGCGCGGAGCACCACGGTTGAAATAGTCGAGGTAGAAGGCGTTCAGGTTCAGGCCATAGGCATAATAGAAATTGTTGGTGAGGTTTTTGGCCCACAGCGATACCGAGTAATGCGGTGTCTCGTAGGTGAGGCGAGCGTTGACCAACCAGTAGCTGGGATTGCCGCAGGCGATCTCAGGTGTGGCGAGCAACACCGCAGAACCCGCAGGCGGCTGATCACATGGCGTCTGACCATAGTTCTTAAAGGGGTCGAAATAGTATTTTCCCATATAAGATGCGTCGCCGCGCAGAACGACCCTGCCGTCATTGCTCGGGATCTTGAGGGCGGTCCACTCGAAGCCCGTGTTGAACGTGAATTTCGGTGCGTTCGGGAACGGGTTCCCGTTGATATTGATAGTGGTGTTCGCCGGGCTCGACGGATCGGTCGAATTGCCGGTGTATTTGGTGTTGAGATAGCCTGCCGACGCGTTCAGCCGCAGGCTATCGAACGGACGAACATTGAGTTCGCCTTCGAAGCCCCAGACCCGGCCGTTCGCGCTGCGGAGGAAGGAAGTCGCGCCAATGATCTGCGCGATCTGCTGGTTCGAATAATCATAGTAGAAGCCCGACACGTTGAGCTGGACCTTGCGGTCGAGAAAGCGGGATTTGATGCCGCCCTCATAGGCATTCACCTGCTCAGGCTTTAAAAAGTAGACCTGCGATGGATCCTGATAGGCCAAGCCGTTGTAGGTGCCCGAACGGTATCCACGGCTGTAGCTTGCATAGACCATGACGTCGGGGGTGATCTTGTAATTGGCGACGAGGCGCCCGGTCACGGCATTCTTGTTGTTGTGCTCGCTCACTGTACCGATGTCAGGATTGTAGGGGAAGCTGTATGGCACGGTCGTCGCGATCGGAGTCGTGCCGTCCAGGCCGTAGAGCACTGTCTGGGCATTCTTGAACTTCACCTCGTCATGCGTAAAGCGCAGCCCGCCGGTCACGCTCAACTTGTCGGTGATGTCGTAGGTCAACTCGCCATAAGCGGCGAAAGACGGCCGGCGGAGGGTGAAGCGCTGGTCGGCTGCGATCGGGCCGAAGGGCGCGGCGCCGGCAGCGGCGCAGGCCCCCTGCGCCGCCGTTCCTCCGGCGGAATTGGTCGTGGCCACATCATACTGGAAGGCTGCCAGCGAGCGCGCGTCGAAGAAGCCGTTCGGATTGATGACTACAGGTGCGCAAAAGCCCGGCGAAGTCGGCGTGAGAGCGGGGTTCAGCACAAACGCCGGCAAGGTCTTGAGCGCCGCAGGTGTGGCGATCGCGATATTACTGAAATTTCCCGGCAGACCGGCACCCTCCAGAAGCGGCCTCAGAAAACCGAAGAAGTCTGGCTGGTTGTGCGTCTTGATCGAGTCGACACCATAATATCCGCCGATGATGGCGTGAACCTTGTCGGACTCGTAGTTGAGACGGACGTCCTGATTGAAGTTCTTGCTCTTCGATTCGTAACGGATCGCGCACAGATTGTTGGGAGAGCCGTCGCAGTCGAACGGCGAGAGGCGATATTCTCCATAGTCGTAGCCGGTAACCGACGTGACCGTAAGGCTGTCGCTCAGCTTTGCCTGTACGTTCAGCGAGAAGCCCTTGTCCGATGTGAAGAAGTTGCCGCCGGTGTCGGCCTCGACTTCGTTCTGGCCGAGGATCGCGCCCCCGAGTTCAGGCCGTGGTACGAAGCGCGAATATCCCAGCGCATCGGTACGATTTTGGAGGTAGCCGATGCCATAGGCAAGATCCGCCTTCGGATCGTTGCGCGACACGTAGCCTTTGAGATTGATGTCGAGATCGTCGGTAGGCTTCCAGCGCAGCGATAGGCGGCCGGCGATGCTGTCGGTGCTCGCGTAGTGCCGATGGTCGAGCGGGTCGTAGATATAGCCGCGGCTCTGCGCGTCGGTGAAGGCGATGCGGATGCCGAGCTTGTCGGGAATCAACGTCTTCTCGAAGGCGCCCTCGACCTTGTAGCTCTGATAGTTTCCGACGCTCAGCGTAAAGATGCCATTGTCTTTGCCGCTCAGATCGGGCTTGCGGGTGATGAAATTGATCGCACCGCCGGTCGTGTTGCGACCGTAGAGCGTGCCCTGTGGGCCACGAAGGACCTCGACACGCTCGAGATCGTAAAGTTGCTGGCCGTGCGAGGCACGGAAGCTCTGATAGACTTCATCGACGTACACGCCAATCGGCGATGCGGTCGATGCCGAGAATTCGTTCGCGACCGAGATCCCGCGTAGCGAGAAATTGGGCTGTGTTTCGCCATAGGCCGACGTCACCTGAAGATTGGGCATGGAGCCCATCAGATCCCGGGTCTGGACGATGCCGCGGGCCTGCAGCTCGGCCCCGCCGATCGCCGAGATTGATGCCGGGACGCTCTGCAGGTTCTGCGTACGCCGTTGTGCCGTCACGATGATATCGCCAATGCCGCTTTCGGACGCCTGCGGGGCCTGGTTCACTCGCGCAGGAGCGGTCATGGCCGGAGCGGGCGCTGCCGCCGGCGCAGTCGCGGAATCGGCGGGGCTGGTCGCTGCAGCGTTCGCGGCGATCCCAGCGGCATCGGAAGTCGTTTGTGCGATAGCGGGCGTGAAGGCCAGCGCAGATACAGTGAGAAACAACGCTGCGTGAAGTCCACGACGTGTACATGTGGCGGTATTCATGTCCTCTCCCCTTACTTGTTAGAATCTATATTTGATCAGTTCTATGGAAGCAAAATTGAGGTGGTCTCCAAATAGCCGTCGATTCCTTCCGGACCGAGTTCACGGCCGATGCCTGAGGCACGATGACCACCAAAGGGTGCCGCAAAGTCGAGAATGCGCTTGGAGTTCAAACCCACCGTGCCGGTCCGTAATTGCCGGGCAATCTCGAGTGCGCGGTCGATGTTTGGAGTCCAGACCGACCCTGACAGACCAAACGGACTTTCGTTGGCAATCGAGATCGCCTCGTCAGTGTCCCGGTAGGGCAGCTCGGGATCGACCTCGGTCGCCACGACGGGAAATTCGGTACCTGGGTCGAGTGACAGGACCAGCGGTCGATTGTTGCCCATCGGCGCCAGCGCGGTGACGGCGGAAGCGCGTAATGCGGGATCGAGGATGACGGCACGCACGCCGCTGTCTTCGAAAATATAGCCGAGTTCCGTCGGCGTTAGCTTGGTAGCGATGGGGGTATAATAGAGGCCGGAGCGCTGCGCGGCCCAGGCCGCGATGAAGAAGTCCGGCCGATTGCCGATCAGGAGCGCGATCGCGTCGCCCGGACGGACGCCGTGAGTGTGCAGTTGTTGCGCCAGTGCAAGCGAGCGCCGATCGAGCATATTGTAAGAGAGGCGGCTGCCATCTTCGGCGATGATGGCAGCGCGTTCTGGGGTGACCTGCGCGATCGCTCCGGGATGGCCTGTCATTGGCCACCCTCCGGCTTGAAGTGCGTCGACTCGTTGATGCTGAGAACCTGCAGCGCGTCGAAGCTCTGCCCCGCGAGCCGCGAAATGCTGCCATTGCGAGGAGTGAAATGGGTCATCCTCGGAAGCCCGAGCGCGTGGGCCAGCAGGATGTTGATCGGAAAGCCGTGCGTGAAGATCGCGGCACGGCGCGTGGAGGTGCCGCCGCTTTTCTTCGGAGAGCTCACGGAAATAGGCAAACAGATGGTGTCTGGCATCGGCCTGCGCGATGTCGGCGGCATTGACGTCGCTCATCGTGTTCGCCCACTCCACGAGCAGGTGTTGCTGGGACTCGGGGACCCCGAGCAGCTCGGCGAAGATGATCATTGGGAGCGTGACCGCGATCGCCGAGACGAAGTCGAAAGGCTGGTTTTGCGGCGCCGCGTTGATCAGGTCGCGCACCACTTGCCTGATGCGGTCTTCACGGCGTTTGAGCACCGACTTGCGAAACGCCTCGACGCCTGGCGCGCGCAGTCGGGCATGAAGCGGCTGATCGGCATTATGGACCGAAGGCGCACCGTGGCCCTCCGCGCGCTTGTCCCGGATTTGCGTACCTTTGCTATTGATGAAGCGACGATTGTCCCGCCCGATTTCCGTGACGTGGTCGTAGCGGGTGAGGGCGTGAAAGTAGTCGCCCTCGGGTGTCGGGTTGAGATGGACGGGATCATTGTCGCGCAGCTCGCGAAACAGCTGATGATCGACCTTCGATGTATAGTGGTCGAGGGAGAGCAGGTCGATCGTCGACATGATCAATGGTCCTGGGCGCTTATCTGGCTCAGAGCTGGCTCGGGGGTTTCGCCCCCAAAGATGCTGCGAAACCAGATGAGCCCGCAGGTTCTTCCAAGCTCGTTCAGTTCGTCAGCCGACGGTAACTTATCGGGCAAGCCGACATGGACGTAGGCGAGCTGCTCGATCATCGATCCAAGCGCTTCGGCCATCAGATTGACATTGACCGCAGCGTCGATCGCGCCCTCGGCCTGAAGCCGCAACATCCAGCGCTGGTTGCGCTCGATGAACGGGACGCGCATTTCGAGCCACGTCTTCAGAAAGGGATTGGGACTCGGCTTGGCGGCAGCCTCGCGCGCTACGCGAAGCATGTCGCGGTTTTTCGCGTAGGTCAGGAAAAAATCCGTGTTCCGGTCGATCATCTCCGTGAGCAGGTCCCGGTTCGCAGAGATACGTTTGATCGCCGAAGGTCGTCTCAGTTCCTGGTGAAGCTCTTCAAGGACGCAGTGGAGGAGGTCGTCCTTGTCGGTGAAATGCCGGTAGAAGTTACCATGGCTGACGCCAGCAATCCGGGCGACGTCGGCGACCCGCGCCACGTCATAGCCATAGACGGAGAAGGCCTTCCTGCCTGCATCCATGAGTTTCGTGCGGGTCAGGGCGCCTTTGCGGGTCGGCGCGATAGCCTTGGTTGGACGCGAGTCGTCGTCGCTCATGGATAACCGCTCCATCTTGATTTGGCGTTCTGCAATCATGATATCAGTGTCATCTTCTTCGTCAAGCGGATTGCGCGTGGCCAAAAACATGATATCAGTGTCATGTTTATTAAACAATGCTGTGGAGGGGTTGATGGATCGCAAAGTAGCCATTGTCACCGGCGGCACAGGCGGTATCGGCGCGGCCACCGCGAAGCTCCTGCTTGCGCGTGGCGCTCGCGTCGCACTTATCGGCCGCTCAATGGAACGGCTTGAAAAGACTGCCAGGTCACTGGGCGAAAGTGGGGATCTGATGACGATCGAGGCGAACGTGGCGATCGCTTCCGATGTGGAGCGGGCGGTGCAACATGTGGTCGACACTTTAGGTCAACTGGACATTCTCGTCGCCAATGCCGGGGCGGAAGGAAGCGTCAAACCGCTGCTCGACCTTTCGTCAGAGGAGTTTGGCGAAGTTCAGACGGCGAACCTCGTCGGCACATTCAATAGTATAAAGTTTGCAGCATTGGCGATGCAGGAGAGGGGAGGAGCGATCGTGGCGACGGGATCTGTTGCCAGCACGATCGGTGTCGCTGGACTTTCAGCCTATACCGCAAGCAAGCACGGTATCGCCGGCCTCGTCAAAGTGGCCGCGATCGAACTGGCGCCCGCCAAAATCCGCGTAAATGCGGTCGCGCCCGCACCGATCGACAACGAAATGATGCGGTCGATCGAACGCCAGGCCATGCCCGGAGCCGAGCCCGAGGCCGCCAAGGCGCATTTCGCCAAGCTCAATCCTATGCAGCGTTACGGACGAAACGAGGAGGTCGCATGTGCGATCGCCTTCCTGGCAGGCGACGAGGCCAGCTTCATCACCGGCACCATCCTATCGGTCGATGGAGGGCTCGTCATCCAATGAAGGACAGCGTCGCCTCCGCGATCGCGGAAGCCGAAGACAAGCATGGCGCAGCACGCCTGGACGGCGCCATTCGCGTGGCGCCGAAATGAGCGCGGGTCTGACACAGCGGGCAGCGCCAATCGCCCGGCGGGTCGAAGCGTTCGTCCGCGACATCGTCATTCCTTACGAGCAGGATGGTCGCCGCGACCATCATGGCGCGCCGACCGACGAACTGGTGATGGAGATGCGGGAGCACGCCCGGGCCGCTGGCGTCCTGACACCGCATATCCTGCCGGACGGATCGCACCTGACGCAGGTCGAGACGGCCGCAGTGCTGATCAGATCGGGCCTGTCCCCGCTCGGCCCCCTCGCGTGCAACACGGGTGCGCCCGACGAGGGCAATATGTATCTGCTTGGCCACGTCGGCAGTGAAGCGCTGAAGGAGCGCTTCCTCCGGCCGATGGTCGCTGGCCGCAAACGATCGGCCTTCTTCATGACCGAACCTGCCGAGCTGGGTGGAGCCGGTTCCGATCCATCGATGATGATCACAACCTGTCGACGCGACGGCAACCATTGGGTCATCAACGGCAAAAAAGCGTTCATCACCGGCGCACAGGGCGCGGGCGTCGGCATCGTGATGGCCAAGTCGATCGAGGGAGACAGCAAGGACGGCGCCTGCATGTTCCTGGTCGATCTCCCGGACCCGGCGATCCGGATTGATCAGGTTCCCAACACGATCGACAATTCGATGCCCGGGGGACACGCGACTGTTTCCATTGACGGTTTGCGCGTTCCCGCCGACCAGATGCTCGGCGATCCGGGCGAGGGATTCAAATATGCTCAGGTCCGGCTCTCGCCCGCGCGCCTCTCGCACTGCATGCGGTGGCTGGGCTGCTGTCTGCGCGCGCAGGAGATCGCGACCGATTATGCCAATCGGCGCATGGCCTTCGGCAAGACGTTGATCGACCACGAAGGCGTTGGCTTCATGCTTGCCGAGAATATGATCGACCTGAAGCAGGCCGAGTTGATGGTGCTCTGGTGCGCCAGCGTGCTTGATGGCGGGTCGCTCGGCACGGTCGAAAGTTCGATGGCTAAGGTCTGCGTGTCGGAAGCGCTGATGCGCGTCGCCGACCGCTGCGTGCAGGTCATGGGCGGAACCGGCGTCACCGACCAGACCGTCGTCGAGCAGGTCTATCGCGCGGGCGGCGACGGGGCGGCCTTCCCGGCGATCGCCATCGGCGACCGCATC
>CAXSHP010000016.1:12497-16234 GCA_964236935.1 uncultured Sphingomonadaceae bacterium | reverse complement strand
CTGGTCGACTGGTCGCGCCGCATCATGCGGCGCGCGTTCCGCGAGATCCGCGCCTTCCGCATCTATGACGGCCCGACCGAAGTCCACAAATGGTCGCTCGCCAAGAAGCTCAAGCGCGACTGGAAGGCGCGCCAATAAGCGACATCGCGGCCGACGATTCGAGTACGAAGCGGAGGTCCTGGCCGCTGGCTAAAGCCAATCTGACGCGCGGGTGACGCCGCCCATCGATCGCCGCATCGGCTGGGCCATCATAGCTCTTGAATACCGTCGTAAAGGTGAATATACCGGCGGGTATGGAAAGAGGCTGCGTAGATGCGGTCCGTGAGGGGAGAATCGATGAAAATCCACCGTCATCTCAGCCGTTCCGCGTCTCTCGCGATGCTGATGGTTCCAGTCGTCGCGAGCGCCCAGGCCCCCGGCAACGCATCGACGGCTGCGGCGGCCGACCCGCTCGACACGGGCGAAATCATCGTCACCGCAACCCGGCAGAACACGGTGCTGAGCCGCGTTGCCGCCGCCGTCACCGCGATCACCGCCGCCGATATCGGGCCCGGTGGCGTGTCGAACATTGGTGACCTGCAGCTCGTCGTCCCCAACGTTTCCATCGGCGACCAGTTCGGCGTCAACCGGACCTTTATCCGGGGCGTCGGCCTCAACAATTTCGACATCGGCGGCGAGGGTGCGGTCGCCTTTCTGCAAAACGGCGCGATCCTTCCCCGGCCGGCGCAGCAGCTCAGCGGCTTCTTCGATCTGGAGCAGATCGAGGTGCTGCGCGGTCCGCAGTCTATCCTCTACGGTCGCGGCGCGACTGCCGGCGCGATCAACCTGGTGACCGCGCGTCCGAAGGAAGCGCTCGGCGGCTATGTGCGTGCCACATACGGCAATTATGATTCCAAGATCCTCGAGGCGGCGGTCGGCGGCTCGGTCACGGGCGACGACAGGCTGCTGATCCGCGTCGCCGGCAAATATGAGAAGCGCGACGGCTATGGGAAGAATCTGTTCACCGGTGCCGATGTCGACGATCGCGACGCCTATGCGCTGCGCGGCACGGTGATCGGGAAACTCAGCGACACCGTGAAGGCGACGCTCGTTCTCGATCACTTCCACGAGGACGACAATAATTACGCCTTCCATTATTTCGGCCCGACCGTCGTTCCCGAAAGCGCGCTGCCGCATACCTTGCTCGGCGGCCAGACGATCAATGGCTATTACGCCTCGATCGGCAAGAAGCCCAACCTGCGCAACATCTATTCCGATCAGGAAGCGATCAACCGCCGCAAGGGCTTTGGCGCGACGGGCACGCTCGATTTCGATCTCGGCGACACTTCGATCAAGACGATCACCGCCTATCGCGATTTCGATCGCTTCCAGCGCGACGACCTCGACTCGTCGCAGGTAAATCTCGCCGGCCAGAACAATTATGTCGAGAAGAGCCGCTCGGTCAGCCAGGAGGCGACGCTGAACTATCAGCGGGACCGCGTCTCGCTGCTCGCCGGCGCGATGTATCTGCATGAGAAGCTTACCGGCCAGGTGCTGGTCCCGACCACCAATCTCGGCGTACTGTTCGGCTTGCCGGCCGACACGTTCGACAGCGGCGCCTATGAGCAGAACGGCGTGGTCAAGATCGATGCGGTGGGCGTCTATCTGCAGGGGAGCTACGACGTCAGCTCCACCGTCAAGCTGACCGCCGGCGCGCGCTACAATTACGAGCATCGCAAGGGCGTCGGCTTTTTCCGCTTCGACGCGATCGGCCTGAACATACCCACCGACGTGTCGAAGGGCTGGTCCTCGATCACCCCCAAGGCGTTGGTCGAATTCCGCCCCACCAGCACGACGATGC
Source organism: uncultured Sphingomonadaceae bacterium (assembly GCA_964236935.1). Taxonomy (GTDB): domain Bacteria; phylum Pseudomonadota; class Alphaproteobacteria; order Sphingomonadales; family Sphingomonadaceae; genus Solisphingomonas. The sequence goes on along the minus strand of CAXSHP010000016.1, from coordinate 14,394 downwards.
TCTACGCCAGCGTGACCAAAGGCTTCAAATCGGGCGTGATCAATGTCGGCAGTACCGATCCGGCGATCAACCCCGAAACGGTGTGGAGCTACGAGGCGGGCTTCAAGCAGCGCTTCGCGGACAATCGCATCCTGCTGAGCGGCGCGGTGTTTTACTATGACTACAAGAATCTCCAGGTCAGCTTCGTCAACGCGAACAGCATCGTCCAGACGATCAACGCGGCGACGGCGCGCAACTACGGCGGCGAGCTGGAGCTCGAGGCCAAGGTGATGAAGGGGCTGTCGGTCAACGCCAACGCGTCCTACCTCAATGCGAAGTTCACGAAGTTCTGCAACGCTTATTATGGCTCGGCCTTCCCCGCGCGTCCCGGCATTTCCTATCCCGCTTGCCCGGGCCAGCCCGGCCTGGTCGACCTGAGCGGCAACCGCCTGCCCAACGCCCCGCGCTTCTCGGTCGGCGGCGGGTTCAATTGGGATATCCCGGTCGGCGACGCCAAGGTCAGCGTCGACGGTGACGCCAAATGGCAGTCGAAGGTCTACTTCACCGAGTTCAATAATAGCGACGCCGTGCAAGGCTCCTATTTCATCGCCAATGCCGGCATCACGTATCACGCGGCCAACGACCGTTGGTCGCTCGGCGCCTTCGTGAAGAATATCGGTAATAAGTTCATCATCGCGAACAACATCGTCGCGGCGGCGACCTACGCTTATCCGCGGGTCGGCTCGATCATGCCGCCGCGCACCTATGGCGCGACGCTGGGCTTCAATTTCTGAGGACTGCGCGGCGCTGGCCGGATCGCTTGGAGGCAGCATGGATCGGTTCACCATTGGCAAGATTCAGGTTCACCGGATAGAGGAATGGCAGGGCACGTTCAGCCCTCCGGGCGAGCTCTTTCAGGGCTTTCGCGAAGACCATTGGCAGCGTCACGAAGACGAGTTCGTGCCCGATTACTTCGATCCGGCGTCGGGCAAGCTCTATGCGTTCCTCCAAAGCTGGGTGCTCGACACCGGTGACCAGCGCATCCTGTTCGATACCGGGGCGGGGAACGACAAGGATCGTCCCGACCTGCCGATCTTCGGCAATCTCCAGACGGATTTCCTCGATCGGCTCGCCGCGGCGGGTTTCCAGCCCGAGGATATCGATACGGTGGTCTGCTCGCATATCCATGTCGATCACGTCGGTTGGAACACCCGGCTGATCGACGGCCGGTGGGAGCCGACCTTCCGCAATGCCCGCTATGTCCTGCCGATCCGCGACCGCGACTATTGGGACCCGCTGGTCGATGGCGAGGGGCCGGGCGTGATCGGAACATTGGTAAACGGCGGCATGTTCGAGGATAGCGTGCGCCCGATCCTGGTTGCCGGCCGTGCCGAATGGGCGGATGACGGCTTCGAGGTCGCGCCCGGCCTGATCTTGCACGCGCGGCCGGGCCACACCCCCGGCAGCACTGTCATGCAGGTGTCGTCGGAAGGCGCGGAGGCGATGTTCGTCGGCGACGTCGTGCATCACCCGGCGCAAATCTACCGCCCGGAATGGAACAGCGCCTTTTGCGAGGATCCGGACGTCGCGCGCGAAACGCGCCGCCGCGTGCTGGGTGAGGCAGCCGATCGCGAAGCGCTGTTGATCCCCGCGCATTTCGGCGGCGCGCATGTCGCCCGGGTCGTCCGCGACGGCACCGGTTTCCGGCCGATCCTGTCGCCGTCGGTCTGATCGCTGGTCTTATAACGCCAGCAGCGACTTTTCGTCGACGAGGCGGTCGATCCGCGCTGCGGCGATGCCCCAAGCGCGCAGCCGCTCCCTGCCGCGTTCACCGGGACGGGTGGGAGCGCCGGCGATCTCCGATGGCGTCCGGCTGAACCGCGGGGCAGGGGCGGGCTGCATCGTACCGTCGATCTCG
>CAXSHP010000016.1:8665-12487 GCA_964236935.1 uncultured Sphingomonadaceae bacterium | reverse complement strand
GGATGACGGCTTCGTCGGGGCTCAGCACGGGGGTGAGGCAGGCGTCGAGGCCGGCATAGGCATCGACCCATTCGTCGCGCGTCCGCGTCCGGAAGACCCTTTCGAGCCGCGCCCCGCGCTCGGCCCAGTGGGACGGATCGAGGTGATCGTCGAAGTCCGCCGGATCCAGCCCCGTGCCGCGGATGAATGCGGCGTGGAACTGCGGTTCCAGCGCGCCGACGGCGACAAACTCATCGTCGGCGGTCTGATAGCAGCGATAGAAATAGGCGCTGCCGTCCAGGATATTCCCGCCGCGTCCGGGCCGCCAGCGGTTCATGTTGCGCCAAGCGTATATCTGAGTGATGAGCAGCGAGGCGCCGTCGACCATGGCGGCGTCCACGATCTGGCCCCTTCCGCTGGTCGCGCGCTCGACGAGCGCGCCGAGGACGCCGACCGCCATCAACATGCCGCCGCCGCCGAAATTCGCGACGAGGTTGATCGGCGGCACCGGCGGCCGATCGCGCGGGCCGATGAGATAGAGGCCGCCCGTCATCGCCAGATAGTTGATGTCGTGCCCCGCCTGGTGCTCCAGCGGCCCGGATCGGCCCCACCCGGTCATCCGGCCATAGACCAGGCGCGGATTCATCTCGATCAGCCGGTCGGGTCCCAGGCCGAGCGTCTCCATCGCGCCCGGGCGAAACCCTTCGAGCAGAACGTCGGCGCTTTGCACGAGGTCAAGGGCGAGCTGGAGGCCATCCGTGGACTTGAGGTCGACGGCGATCGCGAAACGGCCGCGGTTGAGCAGGTTGTGGCGCTCGTCGCCGCCGCCGAACGGGCTCGCGCTCAGCCGATCGAGACGGAGCACCTCCGCGCCCATATCGGCCAGCATCATCGCCGCGAACGGAGTGGGGCCGAGACCGGCGAATTCAACGACGCGAACGCCCTTGAGCGGGCCGGTCATGCCGCTGCCCCGGAAAGCTCCGCGCGAATACGCTTCTTGTCGATCTTGCCGGTTGCGGCGAGGGGGATGCGCTCGACGAACCGAACCTCGTCGGGCATCCACCATTTGGGGATGCGGCCTTCGAGATGCGCAAGTATGTCGCCGGACGCGGCGCTTGCCCCCTCGATGAGCTGAACGAGCAGCGACGGGCGCTCCCCCCAGCGCTCGTGGGGTATGCCGACGGCGGCGGCCAGCGCCACCTTGGGATGGCTCATCGCGACATTCTCGATCTCGATCGACGAAATCCATTCGCCGCCCGATTTGATCAGGTCCTTCGCGCGATCGGTGATCTGGACAAAGCCATGGACATCGATGGTCGCGATGTCACCGGTGTCGAACCAGCCGTCCTCGTCGAGGATATCCTCATCATGGCGGAAATAGCCGGATGCCACCGTCGCGCCGCGCACCATGAGGTGGCCGGGCGTCGCGCCGTCAGGCGCGATCGGAGCCCCCCCATCGTCCTTCAGCGCCAGATCGACCCCGAACATCGGCCGGCCCTGCTTCAGCGATTGGGCGCGGCGCTGTTCGGCGGGCAACGCGAGGGTCGACTGCTTCGGCGCGGCACCCGTAGCCACGGGTGAGGTTTCCGTCATGCCCCAGGCGTGCAGCACCTCGACACCATGATCGTCCTCGAGCGTGCGGAGCAGCACCGGCGGGCAGGCCGCGCCACCGATGAGGATGCGGCGGACCGAACCGATCTTCTCTCCGGTCTTGGCGAGATGCCGGACGAGGCCCTGCCAGACGGTCGGCACGCCGGCGGCGAAGGTAACGTTTTCTTCCTCGATCAGCCGATGCAGCGATGCGCCGTCGAGGCGCGCGCCGGGCATGACCAGCCGTGCACCCGTTGCAGGCGCGGAGAAGGCGATGCCCCAGGCGTTGGCATGGAACATCGGAACCACCGGCAGCACGACGTCGCTCGCCGAGAAGTTCAGGAAGTCCTGCTGAAGCGTGTAAAGCGAGTGGAGATAGTTCGAACGATGCGAATAGAGCACGCCCTTCGGCGAGCCGGTGGTCCCGGAGGTATAGCAGAGGCCGCAGGCGATATTCTCGTCGAAGTCGCCCCAGCGCACCTCTCGGTCGTCGGCTTCGTCGATGAAGGCGTCGTAGGCGACGGCGGGGAAAGGCGCCGCCTCGTCCGCTCCGTCGGGCAGTATCAGCACGCGCTCGATCGTCGGGCACTGCGGCAGGATGCGGGCGACCAGCGGGAGGAATGCGGCGTCAGCCAGCAGCATGCGATCGGCGGCATGGTTGACGATGTAGACGAGCTGCTCCTCGAACAGGCGCGGATTGAGCGTGTGGCAGACCGCCCCGATCCCCATGATTCCGTACCAAGCTTCAAGGTGGCGGATATGGTTCATCGCCAACGTAGCGACGCGATGTCCGGGCTCGATCCCATGGGCCAGCAACGCTGCCGAGAGCCGACGGGCGTGCCGCTCGATCTCGGCATAGGACGATCGTTCGGGCGAGCCATCGATACGACGGCCGACGACCTGCGTCTGCCCGTGCCACTTCGCAGCAAAGGAGATGAAATGATCGACCGTGAGCGCCTGATGCTGCATAAGGGCCGCAAGAGGCGACGAGTGGCTCACCTGCTCAATACTCTTCCTGTCCGCCACCGTTTCCATAGCTGGTCGTGCGAAGCTGACTACCAATCAGTAGTCACTCCGTCAAGGCAAGGGCTACAAGTGACCTTAACGAAGGTCCGAAATTATACTATCCAGTAGGCCGTCTTTATGGCACCTCTTTCGCAAGCCCGGAAGAGGGTATGACAGAAGGAGAGAGTCGTGGGCAGCGTAACAGCACGCCAGATGACCTTCACCGTGACCGAGAAGGTCACGATGGGGCGTCCCGCAGCGGAGGCGATCAGCGACCAAGCCGAGGCGATGGGCGCACGCAAGGTGTTTCTGCTGACCTCGTCCACCCTGCGCAGCCGGACCGACGAGATCGCCAAGATCGAGGCCGCGCTTGGCGCGCGTCATGTCGCTACGCACAGCGGCATCGCCTCGCATGCGCCTCGCGCCGATGTCCTGGCCGCCGCCCACGCGGCGCGCGACGCGGGGGCCGATCTGGTCGTCACCGTCGGCGGAGGCTCGGTGAGCGACGCCGGAAAGATCGTGCCCCTGCTCATCGAGCATGACGTCCGGACGACGGAAGCCTTCGAGCCGTTGCGCACCTACGTCGACGGCGACGGCAACGTCATCAATCCGCTGACGGTCGGCCCGAGCATCCCGGTGATCTGCGTCCCGACGACTTTGTCGGGCGGGGAGTTCAACGCGCTGTCCGGCTCCACGGACGAAGCGACCGCGCACAAGCAGGGCTACGAGCATCGCACGATGGCGCCGGTGATGGTGGTGCTCGATCCGGCCGTCACGGTCCATACGCCCGAATGGCTGTGGCTTTCGACGGGTGTCCGATCGGTCGATCACGCGGTCGAAACGCTCGCTTCCGAGCAGTCGAACGATTTCGCCGACGGCCTCGCCGACAACGCCCTGCGGCTGCTCGTCGAAGGTCTTTCGCGCACCAAGACGGATGCGGCGGACATGGCGGGGCGGCTCAAGTGCCAAGTCGGCGCCTGGCAGTCGATGATCTCGATCATCGGTGGCGTGCCGATGGGCGCCAGCCATGCGATCGGCCATATCCTCGGCGGTACATGCGACGTGCCGCATGGCTATTGCTCGTGCGTGATGGCCCCCTACGTGCTGGCCTGGAACGCCGAATATGACGACAGCCGGCAGCAGCGCATCCGCGCCTGCCTGGGCAACAGCCACGCGACGGCGGCGGAGAGCCTGGACGTGTTCATCCGCGGCCTGGGCATGCCGCGGACGCTGTCCGAGGTCGCGGTC
>CAXSHP010000016.1:5060-8655 GCA_964236935.1 uncultured Sphingomonadaceae bacterium | reverse complement strand
CCAATTCCAGAAAGTAGCGGAATATACCATGCTTGATATATGGGGCAGGACGAACCCCCGTCCCGTCCGGTCTCCGGCAGATATCCTGGAGATCCTAAGAAGAGCCGCATGACCAAACTCAAAGTCGCCCCATCCCGCCGTCCTCGTTCGTCCACGCCGGCTACCGGGCGCGAGATCAAGCCGGGGGTGGTCGCGTTCAAGCGTGCGCGCATCCTCGAGGAGGCCAGCGCCTTGTTCTACGACCGGGGCTATGAGGCGGCGACGCTGGAGATGCTGGCCGACCGATTGAGCGCGACCAAACCGTTCCTCTACACCTATTTCAAAGGCAAGAGCGCGATCCTGAGCGCGATCTGCGAGTTGGGAGTGAAGGAATCGCTCGCTGCCCTCGATCGGATCGAGGCTACCGAGCGTATATCGATCGAACATCTCAGGGCTTCGCTTCGCGAAGTCGCCGAGATCATCGTTGCCAGGCACGAATATCTCGTCGTCTACCAGCGTGAGATGATGAATCTGGAGCGGGCCGATGCGCAGCGCATCTTGCGCCTGCGGCACGAGTTCGATCTGCGCATCGGCAGGATGATCGAGGATTGCGTGCGCGACGGTTACGTCACCGTCCCTGATGCATCCTCGATGTCGGTCTGGATTGGCGGCCTTTTGTCTTGGATAACATATTGTTATCGGCCAGGCAGCAAGCGTTCAGCAGTACAGGTGGTCGACCAGGCGGTCGATGCCTGTCTGCGGCTCATCGCCGTCGACTGAACCGCACTGCCTCTGGCCCTTCTGAGGGATGGAGCTCCGATGACGATTATTGAAACGGGCAGCGGGCGGGATTTTGCCGATCCGCGCATTCCCGATCGCGACGAATGCGTATTACGCTACCTGATCGACCGTTGGGCCGACGAGCGGCCCGGCAAGACTCACGTCATATTCGAGGATGGCGAGGAGTGGAGCTTCGCCGAGATCCGTCGCCGCGTGATCGGAAAGGCGGCGGGCCTGCAGAAGCTGGGCGTCAAGCAGGGGGATTTCGTCGCGGTATGGCTGCCCAGCGGGCGCGACGGCCTGCTCGCCTTCTATGCGATAAACTATCTCGGCGCCGTTTTCGTGCCGTTCAACACCGCTTATCGCGGCAATCTGCTCGCCCACGTCGTCGCCAATTCGAGCGCGCGGCTGATCATCGCGCATCCCGATCTTGTCGGGCGGCTGGGTGAGATCGACCGGGCGGAACTCGAGCAGCTCGTCCTGGTCACCGCCGGCGAGGCGCCGGACGTCGGCCTGCCGGCCGGCCGGTTCGACGATCTGGCGGGCGACACGCTGGAACCGCTTGAACGGCCGATCCAGCCCTGGGACATCCAGTCGATCATCTACACTTCGGGAACGACCGGCCCGTCCAAGGGCGTGCTGTCTTCCTATCTGCATATGTTCTCCAACGCCGGGCCAGAATCCTGGCCGATGGTCGGCGAGGACGATCGGTACATGTGCGTGGCGCCGATCTTCCACATCGGCGGTATGGGGCCGCCCTTCGTGATGCTCGCGCGCGGGGCGTCGGTGGCGTTGATCGAATCCTTTTCCACCGACCGGTTCTGGGAGATCGCCCGTCAGACCCAGTCGACGATCGTCTTCCTGCTCGGCGTCATGGCGACCTTCCTGATGAAGCGGGCCCCGTCGCCCGATGATCGCAACCATAGCGTGCACGCCGCCTTCATGGTGCCGCTCACCGACGACGCGCCCGCTTTCACCGAGCGCTTCGGCATCGACATCTATACGATCTTCAACATGACCGAGATCTCCTCGCCGATCGTGTCGGAGGCGAATCCGGTCAGGCGCGGCACCTGCGGACGGCCGAGGCCTCATGTCGAGGTCCGTCTCGTCGATGCCGATGATTGCGAAGTGCCGATCGGCGCGATCGGCGAGCTGCTGGTGCGGACCGATCGGCCCTGGGCGATGAACAGCGGCTACAACCGCAATCCCGAGGCGACCGCCCGCGCCTGGGCCAATGGCTGGTTCCACACCGGCGACGCGTTCCGCAGGGACGCGGACGGCTATTTCTACTTCGTCGACCGGGTGAAGGACGCGATCCGCCGCCGCGGCGAGAATATCTCCTCCTTCGAGGTCGAGGTCGAGGTCTGCGTCCATCCCGATGTGCGCGAGGCGGCGGCGATCGCCGTGCCCAGCGAGTTTTCGGAGGACGAGGTGATGGTCGTGGTCGCCCCGGTGCCTGGGCGCACCATCGACCATGAGGGTCTCGCCGGCTTCCTGATCGAGAAAATGCCTTACTTCATGGTGCCGCGATACATCAGGATCATGGACGAGCTCCCCAAGACGCCGTCGGCCAAGGTGCTGAAAGGCGACCTGCGGAAGGAAGGCATCACGGCCGACACCTGGGATCGCGAGAAGGCCGGCATGCGCGTCCGCCGCGAAATTTTCACCGGCTAACGCGGGATGACACCAGCTTGAATCCTTCGCGGGGGAACAAGCGAGGCAAGCTAAAGTCATCAACGTCTAGCCGCCGGCCGACAACAAGCGATGGAGCGCACGATGGATGATATGACCAGGGTTCGCGCGCGGCGCGAGCAGCTCGATCCGGGCCTCGTGTCGGAGTTCGACGCGCTGCTCGGCGATCGGCTCAAGCTCGATCGGGCGACCCGCGATCAGCATGGCGCAAGCGAAGCGCATTTCGCCACGCTGCCGCCCGATGCGGTCGTCTTTCCGCATACCACCGAGGAGGTCGTCGCCATCGTCGGCCTGTGTACCGCCTACCGCGTGCCGATCATTCCCTATGGCGCGGGCACGGCCCTCGAGGGCCAGCTGGCCGCGGTCGAGGGCGGCGTCACGATCGATCTGTCGCGGATGAACCGCATCCTCGATGTCCGGCCCGAGGATCTCGACTGCACCATCGAGGCCGGCGTTACCCGCGAAGAGCTCAACGCCCATCTGCGCGACATGGGGTTGTTCTTTCCGATCGATCCCGGCGCCAACGCCACGATCGGCGGCATGGCCTCCACCCGCGCATCGGGCACCAACGCGGTCCGCTACGGCACGATGCGCGAGGCGGTGCTGTCGCTGCGCGTCGTCACGCCGGACGGGCGCGACATACGCACCGGCGGCCGCGCGCGGAAATCGGCGGCGGGCTACGATCTGACACGGCTGATGGTGGGCGCCGAAGGTACGCTCGGCGTCATCACCGAGGTCTCGTTGCGGCTGCATCCGATCCCGGCGATGATCTCGGCCGCGGTGTGCAGCTTCGCGACGCTGCGCGGCGCGGTCGATACCGTGATAGCGGCGATGCAGCTCGCTTTGCCGCTGGCGCGGATCGAGCTGCTCGACGAAGTCCAGATGGCCGCGGTGAACAGCTATGCGGGGCTGGCCTATCCGGAAAAGCCGACGCTTTTTCTCGAATTCCACGGCTCGGCGACATCGGTCGCCGAGGATATCGCCAGCTTCGAGGTGCTCGCCGCCGATCAGGGGGGTGCCGAGCTCCTCTGGTCCAATCTCCCCGAGGAGCGTTCCCGCCTGTGGGCGGCGCGGCACAAGGCCTATTATGCCGCGCTGGCGCTTCGCCCCGGCTCGACCGGCTGGGCGACCGACGTATGCGTGC
>CAXSHP010000016.1:0-5050 GCA_964236935.1 uncultured Sphingomonadaceae bacterium | reverse complement strand
ACACCCATCGTCGGCCATGTCGGCGACGGCAACTTCCACGTCGTCTTCGTGCTGGATCCGGACAGCCGCGAGGAGCAGGCGGAGGCTCATCGGCTCAATACGCGGCTGGTCGAACGCGCGCTGGCAATGGGTGGCACCTGCACCGGCGAACATGGCATCGGCCTGGGCAAGCGCGAGTGGCTGGCGCTCGAGATGGGGGATGCGCTCGAATCGATGCGGCTGATCAAGCGGGCGCTCGATCCCGCGGGGCTGTTCAACCCCGGCAAGATCTTCAGCTGAGACCGACCTGTTCGACGGCGTCATCGTGAGCTTCTGATCAGCGGGGCGTTTCCGTTGCCAGGGCGAGAGCGGGGGCGGGGGCGGCATCCAGCGCGGCTTCGAGCGCGGCGGCGCGCGGGCCGTAAGCCGCCATCGCCGCCTGCTTCACGGGGCCGAAGCCGCGGACCTCCCCGGCAAGCGCCAGCAGGTCGGCGACCGCGTCGATGTTGCGCGCATCGAGCCGGGCTATCGCGCGATTGACCAGCGCCCCATAGTCGCGGGCCAGGGTGCGTTCGGCCTTGCGCTCGGCGGTGTAGCCGAACGGATCGAGCGGCGTGCCGCGAAGCCCCTTCAGCCGCTTGAGCAGCCCGAACAGCGGCAGCATCAGCCACGCAGGAAATTGGTGCTTGCGCGGGCGCCCATTCGGACCCGGCCGGCTGAACAGCGGCGGGGCGAGGTTGAAGCTGATCCGCGCGCCATCGGCGAAGCGGTCGCGCAGCCGGGCATGGAGCTCGGGCAGGGTGAGCAGGCGGGCGATCTCATATTCGTCCTTGATCGCGAGCAGCGAACCCGCGTTGCGCGCGACGATCCGGGCGAGCCGGTCCGATCCGGGTGCGACCGCGGCCTCGGCGGCCGCGACCCGCGCGACCAGCGCGCGATAGCGCCGGGCGAGAGCGGCATCCTGATAGTCTTCGAGGTGGCGCGCGCGGAATGAGACAGTCTCGTCGAGCGTCTCGGGCAGTGCCGGTGCGGCGCGCTTTGCCCGGCCGGGAACACGATCCGGTGCGTGGGCAAGAAGCCTGCCGAGCCGGAAGGCGGTCAAATTGAACTGGATCGCGACACCGTTGAGGTGGACCGCCTGCTCGATCGCCGCCGGCGCGACCGGCAGGAGTCCAGCCTGGGCGGCATAGCCGACGACGAGCATGTTGGCGGCGATGGTGTCGCCCATCAGCGACGCCGCCAATCCTGCCGCATCGACGACGTCGAGCGCATCCGGCCCGACGGCACGGCGAAGCCGTGCCAGCAGCACCTCCGGTTCGAGCCGGAAATCGCGATCGAACTGGAACGCGACGGTCGGCGTCACTGCGGCGCTGGCGATCACGCTGGTCCGGCCGGCGGCGAGGCTGCGCGCCGCGTCGGGCGCCAGCGCGGCAACCAGGTCGAAGGCCAGCAGCACGTCCGCTTCGCCTTCGCCGAGCCGCTGGCTGTGCAGTCGACGGGGATCGTCGGCGAAGCGGAGGTGGCTGAACACCGCGCCATTCTTTTGGGACAGACCGGTCATGTCGAAGGCGGATGCGGCCCGGCCGCCGATATGCGCGGCCATCGTCAGGATCGCCCCGACCGTGATGACGCCGGTGCCGCCGATGCCGGCGATCATGATGTTGACGTCGCCCGAGCGGACCTGCGGATCGGGCAGGTCCGCGAGCAGGTCGTCGTCGATCGCCGCGCGCGCGGGCGGGCGCAGGCCGGCGCCCTCGACCGTGATGAAGGAGGGGCAGAAGCCGTCGTTGCAGCTATAATCCTTGTTGCAGCTCGATTGGTCGATGGCGCGCTTGGTGCCGAGGGGAGTTTCCTGCGCGACGATGCTGACGCACGTCGACTGGACCGAGCAGTCGCCGCAGGCCTCGCAGACTTCCTCGGCGATGAACATCCGCTTCACCGGATCGGGCATCGTCCCCCGCTTGCGCCGCCGCCGTTTCTCGGCGGCGCAGGTCTGCTCGTAGATCAGCACCGAGCAGCCCGGCACGTCGCGCAAGCGGCGCTGGACCGCGTCGAGTTCGTCGCGATGCCCGATCGCGACATCGGCCGGCAGCCCTTCATGGCGCTTGTATTGCGCGGGGTTGTCGCTCAGCAGGACGATCTCGCGCACGCCTTCGGCACGTACCTGCTGCGCGATTTCGGCAACGGAGATGGGCCCGTGACGGGCTGGCCGCCGGTCATCGCGACGGCGTCGTTGTAGAGGATCTTGTAGGTGATGTTCACGCCCGCAGCGACCGCGGCGCGGATGGCGAGCAGACCCGAATGATAATAAGTGCCGTCGCCCATATTCTGGAAGATGTGAGGAGCCTCGAGGAAGGGGGCGAGGCCCAGCCAGTTGGCGCCTTCGCCACCCATCTGCGTCGGCAGCATCGCCACGTCGGGGCGAACGAAATTGACCATGGTGTGGCAGCCGATGCCGGTCATGCTGAGGCTGCCTTCGGGAATGCGGGTCGAGCGGCTGTGCGGGCAGCCCGAGCAGAAATAGGGACCCCGCCTGAGGTTCGGATCCGGTTCCACGCCCGCCGGGGTGATCGGCGCGCGATCGGCGATGCCCAGAAGCCGGGCGATGACGCGGGCGAGATCGGCAGTTTCGAGGGGCAGGACCGAGGAGAGGAGGGGCGAACCGTCGACGTCGCGTTTGCCGATCAGCCGCGGCGCGTTGCGATCATTGACCAGCGCGGTCGCGAGCTGCAACTCGATGAAGCTCTTCTTCTCCTCGACCACCAGAAGCGTCTCGTGCCCGCGCGCGAAATCGGCGAGCGTCTCCCCGTCGAGGGGCCAGATGCAGCCGACCTTGTACAGCGAGAGGCCGAGATCCGCGGCTGACCGCTCATCGAGACCGAGCATGTCGAGTGCCCGGCGAACGTCGCCGTAGCTCTTGCCCGTCGTCGCGATGGCGAGCTTCGGCCGATCCGCCTTGAAGACCGCGCGGTCGAGGCGGTTGGCGCGGACATAAGGGATGATCGCCGGCATCCGATTGTCCACCACGATCTGCTCCGCGCGCAGCGGGTTGAACGGGCGAATGGCGGCGTTCAGCCCCTCGGGCGGGATGTCGGCGATGGGCGGCAGGACGGGCGCAAAGCCGGGCAGGTCGATCTCGACACTCGCGGTCTGCTCGACCACCTCGTTGACGCATTTGATCGCGACCCAGGAACCGCTGTAGCGCGACATCGCATAGGCGTGCAGGCCGTAGTCGACTATCTCGCCCGGATGCGCGGGATAGAGGATCGGCACCATGCAGGCCGACACCGCCTGCTCGCTCTGGAAGGCGACCGTGGAGGATTTCCCCGCGTGGTCGTCGCCATAGAAGAGAACGACGCCGCCCAGCCGATGCGCCCCCGCCTAATTGCCGTGGCGAAAGGCGTCGAGCGAGCGATCCACGCCCGGGCCCTTGCCGTACCAGGCCGCGAAGACGCCATCGAACCGGGCGCCCGGGACCTGATCGATCTGTTGGGAGCCGGCGACGGCGGTGGCAGCGAGATCCTCGTTCACGCCGGGCCGGAAATGAATATGCATCGCCTCGAGCCGCTTGCCGATCGACCAGAGCATGTTGTCCACATTGCCGAGCGGCGAGCCGCGATAGCCCGAGACATAGCCGGCGGTGCGATGGCCCGCGCGCGCGTCGAGCCACGCCTGGGAGAGGAGCACCCGACCGATCGCCTGCGTGCCGCTGATCAGGATGCGGCCCGCCACGCACTCCCATTTGTCGTCGAGCGTCACCATGGCATCCGTCCATTCATAGCTGCACACTATCATGGCCTCGATCGGAAGAATGTCGCATATGTGACAGCCGGAGAGGCAATGCGCGACTAACCGAGCGACGCAGGTGCGAAGGGGGAGGGTCATGCGGCTGGAGCGCTGTCACAATCTGGCGTCTCTGCGCGAACGCGCCGCCCGACGGCTGCCGCGCGCGGTGTTCGACTATATCGAGGGCGGCGCGGAGGATGAGATTTCTCTGCGCGAGGCGATCGCGGCGTTCGATCGCCGCCGGTTCCAGCCGCGGACACTGGTCGACGTCTCCAGGTTGGACATGACGACGACGCTGTTCGGCAAGCCGGTCGCCATGCCGCTGATGCTGGCGCCGACCGGCCTCACCCGGATGTTCCATCCCGAGGCGGAGCTGGCCGTGGCACGGGCGGCCGAGGCTGCGGGACTGCCCTACTGCCTGTCGACGCTGGGAACGAGGACGATCGAGGAAGTGGCGGCCGCGACGCGCGCGCCCAAGCTGTTCCAGATCTACATATTTCGTGACCGCGGATTGACCGAGGACTTCGTCGAGCGTGCGCGGGCGGCAGGCTATGACGGCCTGGTGCTCACCGTCGACACGCTCGTTGCCGGCAAGCGCGAGCGGGACATCGTCAATGGCCTGTCGCTGCCGCCGCGGCTCACGCCGCGCAGCTTCCTGGGCTTCGCCGCGAAGCCCTGGTGGTCGCTGCCGGCGCTGTTCGGACGCAAGTTCGATTTCGTCAACGTGGCACACCGCGTGGCGGCAATGGACGCGGGGCCAACCTCGCTTGCTGCCTATGTGAACGGCCAGTTCGATCGTTCGCTGACGTGGCGGGACGTCGAATGGCTTGCCGCGAAGTGGGGCGGACCGCTGGCGGTCAAGGGCATCGTCCGCCCGGACGATGCCCGCCATGCGGTCGACAGCGGGGCCGATACGATCATGGTCTCGAACCATGGCGCGCGCCAGCTCGACACCAGTTGCGCGCCGATCGATGCCTTGCCGGCGATCGCCGACGCTTTGGCCGGGCGCGCGACGATCATCTGCGACGGGGGGGTGCGACGCGGCGCGCATATCGCCAAGGCGCTGGCGCTGGGCGCCGATGCCTGCTCGATCGGCCGTGCCTATCTCTACGGCCTGGCGGCAGGCGGCGAGGCGGGCGTGACCCTGGCGCTGACCATATTGCGCGAGGAGTTCGAACGCGCGATGATCCTCCTCGGCGCGCCGTCGTGCGCCGCGATCGAGCGCGACTTGGTCGGCTGAGGTCCGGCATGGCCCGATCCGCAACCAGCTTCGACCTTACCCAAT
>CAXSHP010000015.1:15278-26364 GCA_964236935.1 uncultured Sphingomonadaceae bacterium | reverse complement strand
ACGCGGTCATGCGACAGCCCTTTCCGGCGCTTCCGCGGCACCGGGCAGCAGCACCGCCTTCACCACGCGGCCTTCGGCCTGATCGAGGATCGCTTCGTTTATCCACGAAAGCGGATAGGCGCGGATCATGCGGTCGAACGGCAGCCGGCCAGCCCGGTAATGTTCGATCAGCACCGGGATGAACGTCGCCGGGTCGCTGTCGCCCTCGATAATCCCGATGATGCGGCGCCCCGTCGCCATGATCGCGTTGACGTCCGCGGGCAGCCGGGCGTCGGGCGCGGCGATACCGATCAGGCCGAGGAGACCGCGCGGGGCGAGCGCGTCGAGCAGCACGGCCAGGATATCGGCCCGCCCCGTCGTGTCGAGCGCGTAATCGACGCCTGCGGGCGCCGCCTCGCCGATCAGCGAGGCAAGCGACCCCGCCGCCGGATCGATGACGTGGGTCGCGCCGAATTCCAGGGCGAGCCGCCTTCGCGCCTCGTGCGGCTCGATGACGATGATGGTCGCGCATTCTTGCAGGGCCGCTCCCATCACGGCGCTGAGCCCCACGGCGCCGCCGCCGGCGATGACGAGGGCCGATCCCCGCTCGCACGCCATCGATCGCATGACCGCGCCGGCGCCTGTCTGGACGCCGCACCCGAGCGGACCCATCAGCTCGAGCGGGACATCGTCGGGCACGCGGGCGAGATTGCGTTCGTAGGTTACCGCCAGGGTGGCGAACGAGGATTGGCCGAAGAAATTGGCCGAGAGCGGCTGCCCTTCCCGACTGAGCGGGGAGCTGCCGTCGGGGCGGGTGCCGCCATAATTCAGCAAGGGCATGGCGTGGCAGTAAGAGGGCCGGCCGGTCGAACACTGGCGGCAGTGGCCGCACGACCGGAAGCTGACGATGACCCGCTCCCCCGCCGCGAACCCGCGCACCTCGGCGCCGACATGCTCGATCACGCCCGACGCCTCGTGGCCCAGCACCGCCGCGTTCGGAAAGCCGAACGCGCCTTGCTGCGCCATGATATCGGTATGGCAGATCCCGACACCGGCGACGGAAATGAGGATTTCGTCGTCGCGAAGCTCCGCAAGATCGACCGGCTGCAAGACGAATCGAGAGCCGGGCTCTTCCACCACGGCGGCGACGATCCGTATCGGGACGCTCATCTCAGCGGACTGCCATCAGCGTGGCGGGTTCGGCTCCCGCCCGGTAGCGCTCGCGCAGCAGGCCCTTGTAAAGCTTGCCCGTGGGGTGGCGGGGGAGCTCGGCCATGAAATCGATCCGCCGCGGAATCTTCACGCTGGAAAGCTGCGGGCGCAACCAATCGACCAATTCCATCGCGAACGCCGCCGTCGCGTCCGCCATGTCGCCCGGCTGGATGACGGCGATCACGTTCTCCCCCATTTCCGGATCGGGGGCGCCGACCACCGCGGCATCCGCGACGCGGGGGTGGAGCACCAGGAGATTTTCGATCTCCTGGGGATAGATGTTGATCCCGCCCGAGATGATCATGAAGCTCTTGCGGTCGGTGAGATGGAGATAGCCGTCCTCGTCGAGCCAGCCGACGTCGCCGAGCGTCGTCCAGCCGTTGCGGTTGACTGCCGCCGCCGTCTTCTCCGGGTCGTCGTGATAGGCGAAGGCGGGTCCTCCCTCGAAACAGATCAGCCCTTCCTGTCGGGTCGGCAACGAATGTCCTTCCTCGTCGCAGATATGGATCCGTCCAATGATCGAGCGGCCGACCGAACCGGGGTGGAGCAGCCATTCGGCCGATCCGATCATCGTCATGCCGATGCCCTCGGTGCCGGAATAATATTCCAGCAGGATCGGTCCCCACCAGTCGATCATCGCCCGTTTGACGGGCACCGGACAAGGCGCGGCGGCATGAACCGCCAGCTTCAGCGACGACCGGTCGTACCGTCGCCGGACGCCCTCCGGCAGCTTGAGCATTCGGATGAAGTGCGTCGGCACCCATTGGCTGTGGCTGATCCGGAAGCGCTCGATCAGCGCCAGCGCCGTCTCCGGATCAAACTTCTCCATGATCACGACGGTCCCGCCGAGAGCCTGGACCTCGCGGCACCATCGGAGCGGCGCGGCATGATAGAGGGGAGCAGGATTAAGGTAGACGGTGCTGCCGTCGAATCCCAGCCGTTCGCAGATCGTGCCAAGCGGGGTGGGGGCGGCGATATCCTCGATCAACGGCAGCGGCGGCTTGATTCCTTTGGGACGCCCCGTTGTGCCCGACGAGTAGAGCATGTCGATGCCGGCCCGCTCGTCCGGTATCGGGCTGGTCGGGTAGCGACCCGCTTCCTCCACCCAATCCCGCCAGTCGTCGCGACGCGGCCCCAGGGTAAAACGGTGCCGGGGGACCGAGGAAAGCAGTTCGTCGAGAACCCCGCCGAGGCTGCCCGACGCAATGAGCGCCTGGGCGCCGCTGTCTTCGAGGATGTAGGCGATCTCGGCGCGAGCGAGCCGAGTGGAGATGCAGACGAAATAAAGGCCCGCGCGGTGCGCCGCCCAGGTGATCTCCAGGAATCGCGGATCACTGTCGAGCAGCAGTGCCACGACCATGCCGTTCGTCAGCCCGGCGGCGCGAAACAAATGTGCCGCCTGGTTCGACCGATCCTCCAGCTCCCGATAGGTGATCACCTCGCCGGATCCCGCCATGACGATCGCCGCTCGATCCGGATCGACGCGGGCGGTCGCGCGAGGGTGCATCAGGAACATCTCTCCTCCCGACGAGCCGCCGGAACATCTGTTGTCGAACGTGACTTTGAAGCCAGTTCCGCTTTACCGCCCGCCTCACCTTCGATACGCCGGCCGCTACGTGACCGCAAGACCAAAGTTAACTAACCGATCGATTGAAATTAATCGCAGTACGTTGTAGACGGTGATTGCGCGTCGGCTGCCCGCGATGGGCAGGGCCTCAGCAGCGCCGCGCTCCAAGCCCACATTCGTGGAGGGAAAGTAAGCAAGATGAGCAAGCCGATCTCGACGCTTATCGTAGATGATGAAATAGCCGTCCTGACCATCGACTCGCCGCCGGTGAATGCGCTCGATCACGCCGTTCGCAACGCGGTAGACCAGGGGGTTGCGCGCGCGCTGGCGGATAAAGCGGTGCGTGCGATCGTCATAATCTGCGCGGGACGCACCTTTTTCGCAGGTGCGGACATCAACGAATTCGGCAAGCCGCTCGCGTCGCCGACCCTGGCCGAGATCTTCGCACGGCTGGACGCCGCGGACCGGCTGGTCATCGCCGCAGTCCATGGCACCGCCTTGGGCGGGGGGCTCGAACTTGCACTGGCCTGCCACTATCGCATCGCGTTGCCCTCGGCAAAACTCGGCCTGCCGGAGGTGTCGCTGGGTCTGTTACCCGGCGCGGGAGGAACCCAGCGGACGCCGCGACTCATCGGGATCGCGGCCGCTAGACCTCATGGTCGGCGGCAAGCCGGTCGGTGCGGCCGAAGCGGCCCGGCTGGGTTTGATCGACCAGGTCGCGCAAGGCCCCGACTTGGAGCGGGAAGCCATAGCCTATGCGCGCGAGCGGCTGGCCGAAGGCGCGGCGCTGCGGCGCGCGCGCGATCTGCCGACCGATCTCGGCGCCACCGCAGCGGCGCACTGCACCGCGGAATATCGCGCGAGGAACCCGAAGGCCTTCGTCGGCTTCAAGGCGCCGGACAATATCGTCAAGGCGATCGAGGCCTCCGCCGACCGTCCGTTCGACGCCGGGTTGGCGCGCGAGCGGGAGTTGTTCGAGGAACTGATGGGCAGCCCCGAATCCGCCGCCCAGCGGCACATCTTCTTCGCGGAGCGCGCGGCGGCAAAGATTTCCGTCCCCGTGGATTGCGCAGAGCGTGCCATCTTGAAGGTCGTGGTGGTGGGCGCCGGCACGATGGGCAGCGGGATCACGCTCGCTTTCCTCAACGCCGGCTTCCCCGTCGTCATGATCGACATCGACGACGCTGCGCTGACCCGCGGCTCGTCGCACGTGCGCGCCGCCGTCCAAAGTCTTTTCGATAAAGGCCGCATCACGGCGGAGACACGTGACCGCCGTCTTGGCGCCTTCCGCGCTTCCGCCGAGCTGCAGGATGCCGGACCAGCCGACCTGGTGGTGGAGGCCGTCTTTGAGCGGCTCGATTTGAAGCAGGATGTCTTCCGCAAGATGGATGCGATCGTGCGGCCCGGGGCGATCCTCGCGTCGAACACCTCGTTCCTCGATCTCGACGCGATCGCGCAAGTGACCGCCCGGCCGGCGGATGTCGTCGGCCTGCACTTCTTCGCGCCCGCCAATATCATGCGGCTGCTGGAAGTCGTGCGCGGCAGGCAGACCTCGGACGTAGTCGTCAAGACCGCGATGAGTCTCGGGCGAAAGCTGGGCAAGGTCGCCATCCTGTCCGCGGTGTGCGACGGCTTCATCGCCAATCGCGTGATGGCGCGTCGCTCGGAAGCCGCCGATCGGTTGCTCGCGGCGGGCGTCATGCCGTCGCAGATCGATGCCGCGATGACCCGATACGGCTTCCCCATGGGTCCGTTTCAGATGACCGATCTGGTGGGCCTCGATGTCATCGGCTGGGATCGGAACAACAGCGCAGGTCGGACCGTGCAGGAAGTGCTGTGCGAGGCGGGCCGGTTCGGGCAGAAAGCGGGCAGCGGCTATTATGATTATGAGGCAGGCAGGCAGGCCAGGCCCTCGGCCTTCGCCGAGGCGACGATCCGCGCCTTTGCCGAACAGTCCGGCCGCCGGGCTCCCGTCCATTCCCCGCAAGACATCGTGGAGACGCTGCTGTTCCCGGTCGTCAACGAATGCGCCAAATTGCTGGAGGAGGGCGTGGCGCTGCGCGCTTCCGACATCGATATGGCGCTGGTCGCGGGATATGCCTGGCCGGTCTACACGGGCGGCCCGATGTTCTGGGGCGATGCTCAAGGGCTCAGCAAGATCGCCAACGTGCTCGAGACGCGGATCGCCGCGGGGGAACCGACCACGCTGTCGCCGCTGCTGAGGGACAAGGCGCTGGCGGGCGAGACCTTCCTGTAATACATGCCGCCGACCGGTTCGGCGAGTCGGGTGGCCGTCAGATGCTGCGCGCGATCACTTCCTTCATGATCTCCGACGTGCCGCCATAGATGCGCATCACTCGCGCGTCGCGCCAGAGCCGCGCGATCGGATATTCGTTCATGTAGCCAGCGCCGCCGTGGAGCTGGAGCGCGTCGTCCGCGACTCGGTCAAGCAGCTCGGTATGGAAGAGCTTCGCCGCGGAGGCCTCGCTCGCGGTCAACTCACCCGCGACATGGCGATCGAGCGCCCAATCGATATGGCTCCATCCGACCTGCAACGAGGCCTTGAGCGACGCAAGCGTGAAGCGCGTGTTCTGAAAATCGAATATCGTCTGGCCGAACGCCTTGCGCTCCTTGGTGAAGGCGACCGCCTCGTCAAAGGCGCGCTGCGCCATCGCCTGGGCGCTGATCGCGATCGACAGTCGCTCCTGCGGCAATTGCGACATGAGATAGGCGAAGCCTTGCCCCTCGGCCCCGAGCAGGTTCGCGGCCGGTACGCGCAAGTCGCTGAAGAACAGCTCGGATGTGTCCGCCGAATGCTGGCCGATCTTGTCGAGATTGCGTCCACGACCGAGCCCGGGCCGATCCGTCTCGGCGAGGATGAGTGAGATCCCCTTCGATCCGCGTGACGGACCGGTTTTAGCGGCGACGATCACGAGGTTGGAGAGCTGTCCGTTGGATATGTAGGTCTTGCTGCCGTTGATGACATAATCGTCGCCATCGCGGGCGGCGGTGGTTCTGATGCCTTGCAGGTCGCTGCCCGTGCCCGGCTCGGTCATCGCGATCGATACGATCGTCTCGCCCGAAATCATCGCGGGGATCCATCGTGCCTTTTGCTCCTCCGAGCCGTAGTTCACGATATAATCGAGGACGATGTCCGATTGCAGCGCGAGGCCGGCCGAGCTGCCGCTGTAGGCCAGCTCCTCGCCGATCACCGCATTGTACCGGTAATCGAGCTCGAGGCCCCCGTATGCGGAGGGCGCCGTCGGGCACAACAGGCCGGCTTCGCCGCAAGCGCGCCAGAACGATCGGTCGACGATGCCGTCTTCGTCCCATTGCGTGAGATTGGGATAGAGCTTGTCCGCGAAGAACTTGCGGACCTGGTCACGAAACAGGCCAAGCTCCTCACTGACCACCTTCCGGCCATCGGCAGAAATCATGACGATCTTTCTATGAAGGCGCGCCGGCGCGCGAGCCCGAACGCCGGCGCCCCGCTGGGGCTCAGAACGTGAAGCGGACGGTGCCGCCGTACGTGCGCGGCGAGGCCGGGACGCGATAATTGTAGGGGAAGCCCGCCTGCCGCAGATCGAGCCCGTAGATGAGCGTCTTCCGCTGAAAGAGGTTCTGCCCCCATGCCTTCACGGTCACGTTGCCGCGCGTCCACGACAGGTTGGCGTTGACCTTGACGAAGCCGCCCTGCCGTAGTTCCGCGTTCACCTGCCCCAGCCCGATGCTGTTGATGTCGTTGTAGGGCGAGAAAAACACCCGGCTGGAATAATCGGCGTTGGGCGAGATGGTGACCTTGCCCCCGGCGATGGCAAACGGCGACCAGTCGAAGCCGCCATGGGCGCTCCAGCGCGGCGCGAAGGGCAGATCGTTGCCGTCAAGCTTCGTGCCCGAGAGCGTAAGCTCCTTATAGGTCGCGTGAAGGTAACCGACCGATCCGTTGATCGAGAAAGTCGGCGCGACCCTGAAGCTTGCCTCCGCTTCGGCGCCATAGCTCTGCGATTTGGGCGCGTTTACCAGAAAGGAGACGGGGCCGGGCCTCAGATCCTGCAGCTGCTGATTCTTGTAATCATAGTAGAAGGCGGCGAGCGCAAGCGTCAGGCGGCGATCGAGATAGCGCCCCTTCACGCCCGCTTCGTAGGCGCTGACATATTCCGGGTCGATATAGGTGATGCCCGCCGAGCTGGTGTAACCGCCGCCGTTGAACGCCCCGGAGCGATAGCCTCGACTATAGCTCGCATAAACCAGCGTGCCGCCGTCGAACGTGTAAGTCAGCGCGGCACGACCGGTAAGCGCGTTGTTCCGGCCCTTCAGATCGAAGCGCGCGTTCGGATCATAGGGGCAGGAGCCGGGCGGGGTGGCGCAGGGCACGGTGGTCGCCAGCGGCAGTTGAGGTCCGTCGAACGTGCCGAGGAACAGATAGGCGGAGCCGTCGTCATACCGTGTCCGGTCGGCGGTATAACGCAGGCCGACCGTCGCGACGAGATTGCGCGCCACGGTCACGTCGGTCTGCGCAAAGGCGGCGTAGGACCGACGCACCTGGGCGAAATGTTGCGCGAAGCCGCCGTCCACACCAGGGGCGATGAGGCTCGCGATATGGAAGACATTGTCGATGACCGCTTTGTCCCAGCCATAGAAGAGGCCGGCGACCGCCTTGAAGCTGGACGAATCGTAGTTCAGGCGCGTTTCCTCGCTGAACTGATGGAATCGCGACAGCTGCGGCAGGTAAAGGATGTCGACCGGCGCGCCGTCCGCCGACGCATTGATATCCAGCTTGCCCTTCCCGTAAGCGGTGATGGAGGTCAGCGAGAGATCATTTGACAGCTCATAGGCTATCTTGGCGGAGCCGCCGTACGACGATGCATTGTTCTCGCCGATCCGCTTGTCGTTGATCTGGTAGAAACCCAGACCCGCGCGGAACGCCGCCGGACCGTAGACCGCCTGCTGCGACCCTTTCGACCGGCCGCCGTAGGCCTTCACGACGATGTCGAGCGGGCCGTCGCCCGGACGAGCCCTGAGGGTGGCGCGCACCTGGACGTTATTGACCGATCCGGCATCGCGGCCACCGGGAAAGACGTTCTCGAACTTGCCGTCACCCTTCTGGAAATTGGCCGCCAGACGGAAACCGAGCTGGTCGGGAACCATCGTCGCCTCGATCGCGCCCTGCGCGGTGTAGGTATCGTAATTGCCGTAGCCCGCTTCGCCATAGCCGCGGCTGCCCGACAGCGTCGGTGTCCTGGTGATGAAATTGATGGCGCCGCCGGTCGTGTTGCGCCCGAACAGCGTGCCCTGCGGGCCGCGCAGCACCTCGACCCGTTCGAGATCATAAAGACCGACGCCCTGTGAAGCCCGGCTGACCATGTTGACGTCGTCGACATACACACCGATCGGCGATACCTGATTCGCGTTATACTCGTTGGCGACGCTGATGCCGCGCATCGAGAAGTTCGGCTCCGTCTCCCCGAACGCGCTGTTGACCTGCAGATTGGGCACCGCCCTGCCCAGATCGGCGGAATTGGTGATGCCTCTGCTGACGAGCTGATCGCCGCTCAAGGCGGTGATGGCAAGCGGCACCTTCTGAATCGACTCCGAGCGACGCTGCGCGGTCACGATGATATCGCCGCCCGGTGAGGCCGTTTTATCGGACGTCGCCACGTCCGGCGCAGGCGCGTCGTTAAGGGCTGCCTGCGCTCGCGCCGGCGGCTGATAGGCGGCACATGCCAAGCCGAGCGCGAGCCCCGATAAACGAATCTGCTGCTTCACTACATCCTCCCACGTCATGAGCGCCCACGCTTGTGCGCAAGGGGCTCGAGCGCTAACTCAGAACTTAATCGTCTGATTGGCTAATGTTTGCGTCGGCGCGGGCCGGCTGTCAATCGAGAAGCGTCGGGCACGGGTAGCCAAGTTACTCCTGTTGACCGCGGCGCGCCGATTCCTCAGGATCGAATTAACTGATTAAGATGAGGTGACATGGCCAAAACCGGGGAGGTCAGCAGCAAGATTTCAAGGCCGGCGCGACGAATCGCGGCCACGACGGCGCTGCTGAACGCGACTGCCGAAATCCTTTCGAAGGCGTCTCAGATCGAGGTTTCGCTTAGCGAGATATCGCGCCGTTCGAAGATCAACTCGGCGATGATCAAATATTATTTCGGCGACAAGCAGGGCCTGCTGATGGCGCTGCTGGAACGCGAGTCGGAGACGTCAATGGCGGCGCTCGATGCGTTGGTGGCCATGGACATGCCGGCCGACCGCAAGCTGGCGATCCACGTCTCTGGCTTGGTCAACGCTTATTACCGGGCGCCGTTTCTCAACCGGCTCGTCCAATATATGGTCGAGACCGGCGGGTCGGATGCCCGCGAACACGTGATCAAGATGTTTATAGAGCCGATGACGTCGGCCTATCGTGCGATCATCCGGCAAGGCGTCGCGGAGCGAAGCATGGCCGAGATCGATCCCGGCTTGCTCTATTATGCCTTGGTGGGCGCTGCCGACCACCTTTTCTATGCGACCTATGCCATACCGGCGACGCTCGACGTTCCGGCGGTGGATCCGGTGATCAAGGAGCGTTATGCCACACTCCTGCGGCAAATCTTCCTCGGGGGGCTTCGGCCGCCGTAGACCGCTCGACCACAGCGGCAGCCTCCCGCGCGCCATGCCGTCGTCGGTTGCACGCCGCCTGACAGCGGGATCGACTGGTGAATCGGTTTACAAACGCCAGCGACGTGGTAAGGTCGCACCGAAGATTATAGTCAATCGATTAAGATGTTAGTTGCGAGGCTGATGGCTGAGGCATATATCATTGATGCGGTCCGCACACCTCGCGGGATCGGGAAAGCAAGCGGTGGCGCGCTCGCCCACCTGCATCCTCAGCGGCTCGCGGCCACCGTCCTCATGGCCATTGTCGCACGATCCGGCCTTTCCAGCGAAGAAATCGACGATGTGATCTGGTCGACATCGTCGCAGCGCGGAAAGCAGGCGGGCGATCTCGCCCGCATGGCGGCGCTTGCCGCCGGGTTCGACATCGAGGTTTCTGGCGTAACGCTTGACCGCTTTTGCGGAGGCGGGATCACCGCCGTCGCGCTTGCGGCCGGGCAGGTGATGAGCGGGCTCGAGGATTGCGTCGTGGCGGGCGGCACGGAGATGATGAGCTACACCGCCGAACGCGAGCGCGCCGAAGCGGCGGCGGGGCTGGGCCTATCCATCATGGGCGCCCTCAACGACCATCTCGATATCTGCCACCCCCAATCGCACCAAGGCGTCTGCGCCGACGCTATTGCGACCATCGAGGGCATTTCGCGCGAGGCCCTGGATGCCTTCGCGGCGGAGAGCCAGCGCCGCGCCGCCAAGGCGATCGAGGAGGATCGCTTCGCTCGGTCGGTGATCCCGGTCCAGGACGATGCGGGCAACATCGTCCTCGATCATGAGGAGTTTCCCCGTCCGGCGACGACGGTCGAGCGCCTGGCGCAGCTCAAGCCCGCGTTCGAGGCGCTGATGGATCAGCCATACAACGCGCGCGGCGATACCTTCCGGCGCCAGATCGGCCGACGCCATCCCGACGTCGACATCCAGCCGGTGCACCATGCCGGCAGCAGTTCCGGCGTGGTCGATGGGGCGGCGGCGCTGCTGCTGGCCTCGGCCGCGTTCGGCCGCCGGCACGGCCTGACGCCACGCGCCCGGATCGTCTCCGCGGTCAACGTCGGCGACGATCCCACGCTCATGTTGAACGCGCCGGTCCCGGCCGCCCGCAAGGCTTTGGCAAAGGCGGCTCTGTCCGTCGAGGACATAGACCTGTGGGAAATCAACGAAGCCTTCGCCGTCGTTCCCGAGAAGTTCATCCGCGACCTGGGGCTCGACCGCGCCAAGGTGAATGTGAACGGCGGGGCGATCGCGCTCGGACATCCGATCGGCGCCACCGGGGCGATCCTGATCGGAACCCTGCTCGACGAACTCGAACGAACGCGCCAGCGCTACGGCTTGGCGACGATGTGCGCTGCGGGCGGGATGGCTCCCGCGATCATCATCGAGCGCGTCGATGAATATCTCGATTGAACAGGCGGTATCGTGAAGATCGATCAGTCGACCGTTGCCGTGGTGACCGGCGGGGCATCGGGGCTCGGTGCCGCGACCGCGCGCGCGCTTGCCGAACGGGGAGCGAAGGTTGCGCTGTTCGATCTCAATGCCGATTTGGGCGAGGCGGTGGCGAAGGAGATCGGCGGCCGTTTCGTTCGCGTCGACGTGACGGACGACTTGTCCGTCGACCAGGGGTTCGCCGCGGCCCGGTCGGCGCATGGGCAGGAGAATGTGCTGGTCTGCTGTGCCGGCATC
>CAXSHP010000015.1:0-15268 GCA_964236935.1 uncultured Sphingomonadaceae bacterium | reverse complement strand
CTGCCCGCCAAGACGGCGTCGCGGTCGCGGACGGGCGACGGGGCGAGCCACTTCCCGCTCGACGGGTTCAACGCGGTTATCCAGGTCAATCTCGTCGGCACCTTCCGCTGTGTGGCGAAGGGGGCCGCCGGAATGCTCTCGCTGACACCGGGGGCGGAGGGCGAGCGTGGCGCGATCGTGCTGACGGCCTCCGTCGCGGCCGAGGACGGGCAGGTGGGCCAGGCCGCCTATGCGGCCTCCAAGGGCGGCATCGTGGCGATGACCCTTCCGATCGCGCGCGACCTGATGGGCGAGGGCATCCGCATCAACACGATCCTGCCCGGCATTTTCGACACGCCGCTGATGAACGCCGCGCCGGAGGCGGTGAAGGCCGCGCTGGCGGCGTCGGTGCCTTTTCCAAAACGCTTCGGCCTGCCCACCGAGTTCGCCGCCGTGGCGCTGACGATGATCGAGACGGCCTATTTCAACGGCGAAGACGTGCGGTTGGATGGGGCGATCCGGATGGCGCCACGCTGATCGATCGATTGCCCAGGCGGTAACGCTGCCTCCCGTACCGAGAGCCCTCCGGCTGCGGGTCAATGAAGAGGAAGTGATATGGCGGAAGCATATATCGTCGAAGCGGTGCGCACGGCGGGCGGACGGCGGAAGGGTGCCCTGTCCGCGGTTCATCCGGCTGACCTGGGTGCGGCCGTGTTGAACGCCCTCGCCGATCGGACGCGGATCGATCCGGCCGCGATCGACGACGTGATCGTCGGTTGCGTCACCCAGGCGGGAGAGCAGGGATCCGCCTTCGGCCGCAACATGGTCCTGGCGTCGCGGCTGCCGCAATCTGTTCCCGCCGTAACGATCGACCGGCAGTGCGGCTCGTCGCAGCAGGCGTTGCATTTCGCGGCTCAGGCGGTGATGTCCGGCACCCAGGATCTCGTTATCGCCGCGGGCGCGGAGAGCATGACGAGAGTGCCGATGGGGTCCAGCACGAGCTTGCACGCGCAGGCCGGATTAGGCGGCGGCCCGTGGTCGCAAACGGTGCAGGATCGCTACGGCGTCGCCGAGTTCAGCCAGTTCGCCGGCGCGCAGGCGATCGCGGACAAATACGGTTTGAGCCGCACCGACATGGATGCCTTTGCCCTCGCCAGCCACGGGAAGGCCATGGCGGCAATCCGGGCCGGCAGCTTCGAGCGGGAGATCGTCGCGGTAGAGACCGCCCACGGGCGGTTCGACCGTGACGAAGGCGTTCGGCCCGATACGTCCTTGGAGATACTCGCCGGCCTGAAGACGTTGACCGAAGGTGGCACGATCACCGCCGGCAACGCGAGCCAGATGACCGACGGCGCGTCGGGCGTGCTCGTCGCGAGCGAGGCGGCGCTGAAGCGGTTCGATCTGGTCCCGATGGCGCGGATCGCGAACCTGACGGTCACGGCGGGCGATCCCGTGATCATGCTGGAGGAACCGATCCCGGCCACGCGGAGGGCGCTCGAACGCGCGGGGCTGACGCTCGACGATATCGATCTGTTCGAGGTCAACGAGGCGTTCGCTTCGATCCCGATGGCGTGGCTGAAGGCTCTCGGCGCCGATCCCATGAAGCTGAACGTCAACGGCGGCGCGATCGCGCTGGGACATCCGCTCGGCGCGTCCGGCACCAAGCTGATGACGACCCTCCTGCACGCGCTCGACGCGCGTGGCGGACGCTATGGGCTCCAGACGATGTGCGAGGGCGGTGGCGTCGCCAACGTCACGATTGTCGAGCGGTTGACGTAGGGCCGGCCGTCGCAGCTCCGCACTCCATCGCCTCGACTGGCGACGGAACGATGCTGCGGGAACACCGAGGCCTTTATGCCGACAGGAAATCGCCGAGTACGCGGTTGAACTCGTCCGCTTTTTCCCACTGCGCCCAATGCCCGCATTTCGGGAAGACCAGCAGGCGCGCGTTGGGGATCTGCCGCATCAGGATCATGCCGCCTTCCAGCGTATTCACCCGGTCCTCGCGGCCCCACACGATCAGCGTCTCGTGCGGCAGCCAATCGAGCCGCTCGCGCCACAGATCCTCGGTCGCGTGGATCGGGGAGCCGGGGCCGAGGCGAAGCGGCATGTTGCGCGCCGTTTCCGGCTCCATCGCCTGCGCGAAGCGCGCGTTCAGCAGCTCGTCGGAGATCGAGCCGGTATCGTAGACCAGATAACGCAGGAAGTTCCTGAGCTTCTCCGGGGTGGGCGCCGGCGCGTCATAGAAGGTCAGCAACGCCATTATCCCTTCGGTCGGCGAGGGGGCGAGCGTCGAATAGCCGCCCGCCGGACCCATGAGGACGAGGCGATCGACCTTCTCGGGATAATCGAGCGCGGTCCGCAGCGCCACGCCACCGCCGAGGGAATTGCCGACCAGATGGGCCTTCGCCAGTCCGAGCGCATCGATGAAGCCCGCGATCGCCGCTGCGTAGAAGCGCCAGATCGAGCCTTCGATCGGCGGCTTGGAGGATTGCCCGTACCCCGGCAGATCGAGCGCGATCACCCGGTAGCGTCCGCTGAATGGATCGATGTTCCGGCTGAAATTGCTCAACCCCGATGATCCCGGCCCGCCGCCGTGCAGGTAGATGAGCGCCGGCCCGTCGCCCGCCTCGTGATAGTGGAGACGAAGCTCCCCGACGTCGGCGAAGCGGCTCGTGATTTCTGCCTTGGCCATCTGATCCCTTCCGCTTAGGTCGATTCATTCCGGCCGATGATGGCCCCAGCTGCTGATGCGGTTGTGTCGGGCTACCCGCCAGGAGCCTCGATCGACCTCCAGCGCGTCGAAGCCGTATTCCACCTCTACGCCGGACGGCGTGCGTGCGTAGAAGGAAACCATGCGATCGTTGGTGTGGCGGCCCAGGCCCTGCGTGATCGGCGTCCCCGCCCGAAGGGCGCGATCGAGCGCGAACCCCACGTCGTCCAGCGTGCGGACCTGCAGCATGAAATGGTGGAGGCGTTTTGCTCCCGGTGGCGCCGGTGCCAGCGCCAAGGTGTGGTGCCGGGCGTTGCAATGGTAGAACTCGAGCTCGACCCGCACGTCCGGAGCCAGCTGGAGCAGGATGGTGTCCGACAGCCGCAGGCCGAGCGCCTCGGTGTAAAAGCGGCGGGACGAGTCCATGTCGACGCTCGTCAGCACGACATGGCCGAGACCTTGGTTCTCGGTCAGGAACCCGGACACACCCGCCGGCGACGCAAGCGGCGTTTCGGTTGCATAGGTCGGACCGTAGAACAGTTCCACCGCCAGGCCGGTCGGATCGTTGGTCTCGAGCAGCCCGCACACCCCGCGCAGTGCGCAGCGATCCGCATCTCCGCGCGACACGGCGATGCCAAGGTCGATGAGATGCGCTTCGAGCGTGGCGAGCGCCTCCGCGTCGGGTACCTCGAAGCCGACGTAGGCGATATCCTCGTCGGGTCCCGGCTCGATCGCGATGCGCCAGGCGTAATCATCGATCCGGAAGCGGCGCGGGCCCGGCGGACCGTCGACCGGCATCACCCCCAACACTTGCTCGGCAAAGGTCGACCAGGCGGCGAGGTTGCCGGCGTGCAGACCGATATATCCCAGGCTGGCGATGCCCATAGCTTGATCTTCCCGAGGTAGACGCGGCCTTAGAAGCTCCAGTCGCACGGGGCAGCGCCCATCAGCACGCCGCCCGCGTTCAGCGAACCCTTGTCGGCGTTGAGGAAGGCGTGGTTCGACGCGGTATGAACGTCCCGGAAGAAGCGCTGCATCGGATTTTCCAGGCGGACGCCGCGTCCGCCGCTCGCCTTGAACAGCATTTCGATCGCGCGCATCGCGTCTTTTGCGATCGTCTGCGCCTCCCATTTGTTCCTGACGCGCAAGTCGATCGGCAGCGGCTGACCGGACGCGATTGCCGCATCGAGCTCATCGAAATTGGCCCCGAAACGATGGCGCAGCCCCCGCACGATCGAGTCGGCCTCGGCGAGCCGCTGGCGCACGAAGGGATCGTTGATCGCGGGCGCGCCGTCGAGCGCGTCGAGGCGCTGCTGCATCTGCCCGACGAACAGCCGTAGAGCGCCTTCCGCCATGCCGAGGGCGACCGACGAGAGGCAGTAAGCGAAGACCATGCCGAAGGAATAGCCGTAGCTGCGCGACGAGAAGACCCCCCGCCCAGGCTCCGTCATCGTTGCCGAAAGCGCCATCTCGTGGGTGCGATACGCGGGCACGAACGCATGCTCGATCACTACATCCTTGCTGCCCGTGCCCTTCAGGCCGAGCACATGCCACGTATCGTCGATCGCGTAATCCGATCGCGGCACGAGGAACGACCTGACGTCCTTGGGAGCGCCGGGATCGGTCGGGACGATCCCGCCAAGCATCGCCCATTGGCAATGGTCGCACCCGCTGGACCACGGCCAGCGCCCGCTCAGATGGAAGCCGCCGTCGACGCGCTCGACCTTTCCGAACGGCGCGTAGGACGAGGAAATGCGAATCTCGTTGTCGTGCGACCACAGATCTTCGGCGACCTGCGGATCGAGGAGCGCGACCTCCCAATTGTGGACGGCCACGAGGCAGAGACACCAAGCGCTCGAGGGGCAACCCTGCGCCAATTCCATGGCGACCTCGAACAGCACGCGCGGAGACATTTCATATCCACCGTAGGCCGCCGGTTGGCAGATGCGGTAGAAGCCTGCCGCTCGAAAGGCCTCGATCGTGTCCGGCAGCACCGAGCGGTTGTGCTCGGTCGCCTGTGCGCGATCGGCCAACCAGCTCTTCATCGCGCGGGCCCGTTCCAGCAGCGCCTCGACCGAGGGCAATGGCTCGCGATGCAATTGGGCGACGCCCATGGCAGCATCCTCTATCGTTATCGGCAAGCATTTTGCGCCCAGGCTCCTGTCACCAGAAGTTTTAATTCATGCGTTTAGGTATTTGTATGAATGATACTTCAAGCGGAGTTTTTGCCCACGAAAAAAGGTAACTGGTCGAACAACCAGTTCTGGTGTAACCTCCGCATCATAACGAGGAGGTGGATGTCGATGGGTATCAGGAGCGGAGCGTAATTCATCGCAAGCCTGCGAGACGGGCGCGAATTGTACGTCAATGGCGAGCAGGTGCGCGACGTCACCGCCCACCCCGCCTTTCGCGGGGTGCTGGCGACTCTGGCCGCGCTCCAGGATGCGCAATTCGATCCCGCGTGGCAGGACGTGCTGACCTGCATCGATCCCGCAACGGGCGAGCGGATCGCGCGCGGCCATGTCCCTGCGCACGGATGGGAGGAGATGCGCGCCAGGCTGCGCTGCGACCATCTCCGCGCCGACATGACGTTCGGGCTGATGGGCAGGCTCACCGATTATATGAGCGTGGCTCCTCGACCTGATCGCTGCGCTGGACTTCCTTGGTGCATCGATCCGCAGTCGGGTCGGTCACGGACAGACGCGCCGGACGAGACCGTGCATGTCGTGGAGCGCCGGGACGACGGCGTCATCGTGCGCGGGGCGCGGTTGCTGTCGACGCTCGCGCCGATCGCGAACGAAGTCTATGTCGGCGCCTTCGCGCCCCGGAAACCGGAGGAGACGGACAAGGCGCTGATCTTCTCCATTCCCGCCGCCACCCCCGGCCTGAAGATCATGTGCCGTGAGCCGTACGACGCCGGACGCAGCGTGTTCGACCGCCCGCTCTCCTCGCGCTTCGACGAAGGGGACGGGCTGCTGGTGTTCGACGACGTCTTCATCCCCAACGGCCGCCTGTTCGTCGACGGCGATGTAGAGGTCTACAACAGCAGCTTAGCGACGTTTCCGGGCTATACGATGATCCAGGCGGTGACCCGTTCGGCCGCCAAGCTGCGCCTGATCCTGGGCGTCGCGACGCTCGCCGCACGGGCGACGGGCCGTCTGGCGATGCCGCGCTATCAGGAAATCCTCGGTGAGATGATGGCGAACGTCAACGTCGCCGAGGGATTGCAGCAGGCGACCGCGCTTGAGGTGGTCGCCCGGCTGGAGGCACAGGCCGAGGGGTGTCCCCTGGCCGTCGCGGCGATGCCCGGAGAGCCCGCGATCCAGCCGCTGGTAGGCTTCGCGTCGATGGTAACCTTCTTCCCCGCCGCGGCGCGCAGCGGGCTGGACGGCCTCCGCACGATCGCCGGCAGCGGAGCAATCGCCTTCTCCGAGGCGGATTATCTGAACGACAACGTGCGCCCCCTGGTCGAGCGATATTTTATCGGAGCGAACATGCGCGCGCACGATCGCCTGCAAATCATGAAGCTGGTGTGGGATCTCACCGGCGAGCAGTTCGGCTCGCGCCAGGCATTGTACGAGCGCTATTATACCGGCGATCCGATCCGCAACCTGATCAACCAGGCCAATTCGCCCAAGCGCGCGGAGGCCGAGGCGATGGCTGGCCGGCTCCTCGCGCCGGAACTGCTGCTGCAATCGTAGACACCGCACCGGCGTTGATGCGCGACCGTTAATCACTACAGTCACGCCGGCCCTGAGGGCGCGCAAGTGGCGAGGATGCATGATCGGGAACGGCGAGGCGGGAGCGGCCACTCCAATGCTGGACGAGACCACGCTGCCTCTGGCCGCCCGGCTGATCGAGCAGCTCGCGGTGCCTCCGGAGACCGGTCCTGCCGGGCGCAAGGGAGAAATGACGCGCAATGCCATTCTCAGGAGTGCGCTTGCCGTGTTCAGCCGCCGCGGATTCGACGGGGCGAGCACACACGAGATCGCCGCGGCCGCGGGACTTACGCAGAGCTTGCTGACGTACCACTTCCCGACCAAGCTGCGCCTGTGGCAGGACGTGGTGAACGTCGCCGCGTTGCACTTTCGCACCGCACTGGGGGAGGAGCTGGCGCGCGTGCCCGACGAAGGCAGCGCGCTCCTCCTCCTCAGGATGGCGCTGAGGAGCTATCTGCGCTGGGCGTCGCGTAATCCCGCCATCGTCCGTATCCTGATGGATGCGAACGGGTCCGGCGGCGGCGCGACGCAGTGGTATGTCGAGCGCCACATCGCGCCGCTGTACCATGTCCTCACGCACCTGATCCGGTCTGCCCAACAGGACGGGGACGTCGTCGCGGGGGATCCCGCCCATCTCTATTACCTCGTGATCTCGTCCGCGATGGTGTTCGCCATCGCGAGCGAGGTGGAGGTGCTGACCGGCGCCGATGCGTGCAGCGACCGTTACGTCGAGGGCCATGCCGAAGCGCTGCTCACGCTGTTGGAGCGTCGGTCGCGTTGAAGAGATGCATCGTGCGCGCAAGCTTCGTCACCGAATTTTTGATTGCTGTGCTCAGCTATTCATACGAGTGATATGCGAGCATCATTGAGCGGACGATCCACTTGGCCGATCTGGAGAATGCCGGCTCGCTGGTCGGGGCGCTGCGGCAGACCAACCTCAACCTGCTGCCGGTCTTGCGCGCGGTCCTCCGCCACCGGAACCTGACGCGCGCCGCCGAGGAGCTCAATCTCACCCAATCGGCCGTGAGCAACAGCCTGCGACAGCTGAGAAGCCAGTTCGGCGACCCGCTGCTGGTGCGCGACGGACGGCAGCTTGTTCTCACGCGCAAGGCGGCGTCGCTGGTTCAACCGCTGGAACAGGCGATGCGCGCCGTGCAGGCGGTGCTGGCGGAGGAGACGTTCGATCCTCGGCATTCGACCCGCCGGTTCCGGATCGCCACCGCCGATTACGTCACGGCCATCACCTTGCCGCGCTTGGCCGCGCTTCTGACGGGGGAGGCACCCGGCGTGCGGGTGCAGACGCTCACCACCCGGCCGCATGCATTCGAGGATCTCAAGCTGGAAACGATCGATCTCGTGATCGCGCCCCGCGACTTTATCGACGCGGCTCTGCTGTTCGAACCCGACGAGACCCAGGACATCAGCGACGAGCGGCTGTGCCGCGAGCCGTTCGTCTGCATCGGGCGCGCCGACGACGACGCGCTTCGGACCGGGATGAGCCGCGAGGATTATCTGAAGCGGGCGCACGCCGGTTTCTGCCTCGACCTCGAGTTCCACGGCAGCCTGGAGCGGGCGTTCCTGCGCGACGCCCATCTGGAGCAGTTCGATCGTATCCTGACATCGAACTTCATGATGCTGCCGTTCATCGTGGCCAGTTCCGGCTGCCTTGCCCTCATTCCCAGGAGCCTGGCGGTGCAGGCGATGCGCACGCTGCCGCTCCGGATGATCGATCCGCCGATTCCCGTGCCCGAGCTGGATCTGACGATGATCTGGCTTCGCCGTCGTGACGGTGAGCCGGAAATGAAGTGGCTCCGGTCGGTGCTGCACCGCTGCTTGGATATAGGAGCCTAGTCGGCGGCAGCGAGCGGCGTCGCCCCGTTCGGATCGCGGCGCGCATGGGTGTGCGTCATCCCCGTGACACGATCCGCGTCTAGCGAGGGCCACCTGCACAGGATCGGATAACGCCCATGAGCATCGTCGATCGGCGCCGTTTTCTCTTCGCCGCATCGGCTGGCGGTGTCTGGCTCGGCCGACCCGCCTGGGCGCAGATGACGGCACGCGGCTTCACCCACGACGTCGCCAGTGGTGAGCCTGGCCCCGGCCGGGTACTGCTGTGGACCCGTTACGTCGCGGCCTCGGGCGCGACGCGGCTGTCGGCCGAGATCAGCGAAAGCGAGGATTTCGCGCGCATCGTCGGCGGAGGGACGACCGAGGCGCGCGAGGATAACGACTATACCGCGAAACTCGTCGTCGACGGGCTCGCGCCGGGCCGCTGGTATCATTATCGCTTCGTCGCGCCGGACGGCACCTATTCCCCCACCGGCCGCACGCGCACCCTTCCGGTGGGCGAAACGCCGCGCTTCGCCATCGGCGTCTTCTCCTGCTCCAACCTGCCGTTCGGCTTCTTCAACGCTTATGGTCACGCGGCGGCGCGCGACGATCTCGATCTGATGGTCCACCTCGGCGACTATATCTACGAGTATAAGCGCGACGGTTATCCGACCGCCGCCGAGGCGGTCGCGGGCAGGCGGGTCGAGCCGGCCGGCGAGG
Source organism: uncultured Sphingomonadaceae bacterium (assembly GCA_964236935.1). GTDB lineage: Bacteria > Pseudomonadota > Alphaproteobacteria > Sphingomonadales > Sphingomonadaceae > Solisphingomonas. The sequence goes on along the minus strand of CAXSHP010000015.1, from coordinate 6,307 downwards.
CGATCCATCTCGCCGACTATCGCGCGCGCTACGGCTCGTATCGGCTCGATCCCAACCTGCGTGCGCTGCATCGCCGCTTTCCGATGATCGCGATGTGGGACGATCATGAAAGCGCCAACGACAGCTATCGCGACGGGGCCGAAAATCATGATCCCGCCACGGAGGGCGACTGGGCGACGCGCAAGCGCGCGGCGGTCAAGGCCTATCGCGAATGGATGCCGGTCTCGGACAGCGACTGGGCCGAATACCGCATCGGCGATCTGGCCAGCCTGTTTCGCCCGGAGGAACGGCTGGGATCGCGCACGCGCCAGGTCGATCTGGCCGCCGCAGTCGCGCAGGGCGGCGATCTCGCCGCGGCGCTCGCGGCATTCCGCGACGGGCCATGGCGCGATCCGGCGCACACGCTGTTCGGCGCGCCGCAGGAGGCATGGTTCGCCGGCGCGATGCGCGCGGCGGCGGGCGCGACCCGCTGGCAGGTGCTCGCCCAACAGGTCAATGTCGGCTTCACCCGCATGCCGGCCGAGGCGGCGAACTGGGTCCCACCGGGCGCCGACGTCGCGCGCCGCCGCATTGCCGCCGCCATCGCTGCGGCGCGCGCCGGCCTGCCGTTCAACATGGACAGCTGGAACGGCTACCCCGCCGCGCGCTCGCGGATGCTGCGCAACGGGCTGGATGCCGACGCCAACCTCATCGTCCTGTCGGGCGACAGCCACAACGCCTGGGCGTTCGATCTCAAGGAAGGAGGGATCGCGGCGGGCGTCGAATTCGGGGGCCACAGCGTCACCTCGCCGGGCTTCGAGCATTATCTGACCGGGGTCGATGCGGCGGCGGTGGCCAGGGCGCTGATCGGCGCGAGCGACGAACTGCGGTGGGCCGACACCTCGCAGCGGGGCTACATGACGGTCGCCCTGACGCCCGATCAGGCGCGCGCCGAATGGCTGTTCCTCGATACCATCCGCCGCCCGTCGCTGGCGATCGCGACGCGCCATCAGGCTGCCGTGCAGCGCGGCGCGCGCCGGCTGTCGGCATGAGCCGGCGCTTGCTTGTCGCGCTGGCGTTGGGCGTCGCCGCGGTCGGCGCCGGCGCGGCCCGGCCGCTGATCATCGCACACCGCGGCGCCAGCGGCGAGCGGCCGGAACATACTATCGCCGCCTATCGCCTGGCGATCGCGGAGGGGGCGGACTTCATCGAGCCCGACCTGGTGATGACCCGCGACGGGGTGATGGTGGCGCGTCACGAAAATGAGATTTCCGGGACCACCGACGTCGCCAGCCATCCCGAGTTCGCCGCGCGCAGGACGACCGAGACGATCGACGGTACGTCCATCAGCGGCTGGTTCACCGAAGATTTCACCCTCACCGAGCTGAAGACCTTGCGCGCGCGCGAGCGGCTGCCTGACATCCGGCCCGCGGTCGCCAAAGCCTATGACGGCCGTTTCGCCGTGCCGACACTCGACGAGATCCTCGACCTGGTGTCGCGCGAGGACAAGGCGACGGGGCGACGCATCGGCATCTATCCCGAGATCAAGCACTCCACCTATTTCCGCGGCATCGGCCTGGCGATGGAGGATCGGCTCGTCGCGAAACTGGCCGCGGCCGGCTACGTGAAGGCTTCCGATCCGGTCTTCATCCAGTCGTTCGAGGTGGACAATCTCAAGGCGCTGCGCCGCGTGACCAAGCTGCGTCTCATCCAGCTGATCGACGACAGCGGGGCGCCGTACGATCGCATCGCGGCGGGCGATCGCGTTACCACCTACGCGGCGATGACAACGCCTTCCGGGCTGAACGCGATCGCCCGCTATGCCGATGCCATCGGCCCGGCGAAGGGTCTGATCGTTCCGCGCGACGTCGCCGGGCGATCGCTGGCGCCGACCGCGCTCGTGGCGGATGCGCATCGGGCCGGATTGCTGGTCCACCCCTGGACCTTCCGCAGCGAAAATGATTTCCTGCCTGCCGAACTGCGTCGCGGTGCGTCCCCGGCCGCCACCGGGGATGCTGCCGCCGAGTATCGGCAGTTCTTCGCGCTCGGGGTCGACGGCCTGTTCAGCGAATTCCCCCGCGCCGCGGCGGCGGCGCGGGCCAATCCTCGATCGACATCGAACTGACGCCTTAGCGTCACGTCCGAGCAACCGAATGGCGGCATGGGGATCGCGACACCCGCCAAGGTGCAGCGAAAGGTTTTCCATGTTGAACGTTTCCAACCGGCTGCTGGCCGGAACCGCTCTGCTCGTCTGCATTCCGTGCGCCGCAATGGCCCAGACCGCGGCCGGCACACAGGATGCCGCAGCGCCGGGACAGAGCAAGATCACCGATGCGCCGGGCGACGCCGCCACCGCCTCCGCCGAAGAGAGCAACGAAATCGTCGTCCTCGGTTTCGGCCAGGCGCGCCAGGTCCAGACGGTGACCGGCACCGACATCGCCCGCCTCACGCCAGGCACCACGCCGATCAAGGCGATCGAGAAGCTTCCCGGCGTCAACTATCAGGCCGCCGATGCGTTCGGCGCCTACGAATGGTCGTCGCGGATCAGCTTGCGCGGCTTCAACCAGAACCAGCTCGGCTTCACCCTCGACGGCATACCGCTCGGCGACATGAGCTACGGCAATTACAACGGCCTCCACATCAGCCGCGCGATCATCTCCGAGAATACCGGCGCGGTGACGGTGGCGCAGGGCTCGGGCGCGCTCGGCACCGCATCGACCAGCAATCTCGGCGGTACGCTCCAGTTCACCTCGCGCGCGCCGTCGGATCATTTCGACGTGGCCGGCTCCGCCACTTATGGCAGCGATGACACCGTCCGCGGCTTCGTGCGCGTCGAAAGCGGCGACGTCACCGGCAACGGCCTCAAGGGCTATCTCAGCTACGGCTATCTCAAGACCGACAAATGGAAGGGGCACGGCGAGCAGCGTCAGCATCAGGTCAACGCCAAGATCGTCCAGGCGATCGGCACCGGCTCGCTTACGGGTTTCCTCAATTTCTCCGACCGACGCGAGCAGGATTATCAGGATCTCAGCCTCGATATCATCCGTCGGCTCGGCTACCGCGATGACAATATCTCGAACAACTTCCCCCTCGCCATTCAGATCGCAGAGGTCCACGACAACCAGGGAGCCGCCGCCGGGGGTCAGGCGCTGCCCTATCCGACCGCCGGGCTGGCCTTTCCCGCGCCATACCAGACGGTCGACGATGCTTATTACGACGCCGGCGGCCTGCGCCGCGACTATCTTGGCGGGGCAACCCTCGACCTGCCGCTCGGCGACCATCTCAAGCTGTCGGTGACGGGCTATTATCACGACAATCACGGCCAGGGCATCTGGTACACGCCGTACGTCGCGACGCCCGGGGGCTCGCCGATCTCGGTGCGCACCACCGAATATGACATCAAGCGCGGCGGCGTGATCCCGCGCCTGACCATCACCACCGGCCCCAATCAGCTCGAAATCGGCGGATGGTATGAGAACAACCATTTCCACCAGGCGCGCCGCTTCTACGGCCTGGCGGATCAAGCGACGGCGTCGCTGCCGACACTCGAATACAAGCACGATCCGTTCTTCACCCAATGGGATTTCAGGTTCCGCACCGAGACCAAGCTCTATTATGTCGCCGACAAGCTCGATCTCGGCGATCTGACGCTGTCGGGCGGCTGGAAGGGCTATGAGGTCACCAACCACGCCAATCCGATCATTGCCGGCGGGCTGGCCTCCGGCACGATCCGTGCCCGCGACTGGTTCCTGCCGCAAATCGGCGCGGTCTACCATCTCAGCAGCGGTATCGAGGGATTCGCCACTTACACCCAGAACATGCGCGCCTTCGCTTCCGCCGCGACCGGCCTCGCTCCGTTCGCCACCACCCAGGCCGGATTCGACGCGATCCGCGGCACGTTGAAGCCGGAAAGGTCCAAGACCTACGAGGTCGGCGGCCGTTTCCGCAGGGGCGGGCTGCAGGGGTCGCTGGCCGGCTATTATGTCGATTTCAGCAATCGCCTGCTCGCCCTGACCAACGGGGCGGGCATCGTCGGCAATCCGGTGACGCTGCAGAATGTCGGCGACGTGCGCAACTACGGGATCGAAGCGACCTTGCTCTACAAGGTGATGCCGGCGGTGTCGCTGTTCGCATCCTACGCCTACAACAATTCGCAATATCGCGACGACGTGCTCAACGCCGACGGCACCGTTGCCAGCCCGACGCGCGGCAAAACGGTGGTCGATTCGCCCAAGCAAATGCTCAAGGGCGAGATCGTCTATGACGACGGCCGGTTTCTGGCGCGCGCCGGGGCCGACTATATGTCGAAGCGCTACTTCAGCTATCTCAACGATCAGTCGGTCCCGGACCGCGTGATCGTCGATGCGACGCTTGGCTATACGTTCGGCGGCGACGGCTTCCTCAAGGGCTTCGCGATCGAGGGCAGCGTCACCAACCTCACCGACAAGACCTACATCTCGACGATCGGCTCCAACGGCTACACCGCGAGCGGCGACAACCAGACCTTGCTTGCCGGGGCGCCGCGACAGTTCTTCGTGACCTTGCGGCGCGGTTTGTGAAGCAAGCGGAGCAGCGGCGACGTCGCCCAGAACTTCGGCGACGTTTTCGTTTACCCGTGCGCAGGCCGGAATGTCATGGCCGGGCTGCGTTCGCAGGACGCACGCCTCGGCGAACTCATGGCGGCGCTTCGAGCCGATGTCCGTAACGACGCCAATCAGGACATCGAGAGCGACTGATCATCGGGAAGCTGCGAGCTTAGCCAGGCGGGAGGGTACGCGAGCAACTGTTCACGTTCGTCGATAACGGAAGTACCACACCTCGTGCCCCTGCGCCCGCGCCTTGGCCTCGTAGCGCGTCTCGGGCCAGTCGGCGGGGCGGACGAGGAAATCCTGCGGTCCTTCCGCCAGCCAGGTGAAATCGCCGCGCCGCCCCATCACCATCATCGCCCAGCGGCAATAGACCGGATGATCGGTGCCGAAGCGCAGTTCGCCGCCGGGCTTGAGCTTGGCGGCAATGAGGTCGATCGGCCCCGCGTTCATGAAGCGGCGCTTGGCATGGCGCGCCTTGGGCCACGGATCGGGGTGGAGCAGCCAGACGCGCTCGAGGCTGGCGTCGGGCAGGCGTTCGAGCACGTCGAGCGCGTCGCCCTTATGCAGCCGGACGTTCGTCAGCCCCTCATCGCGGACGTGAAGGAGCGCGCCGACGACGCCGTCGAGGAACGGCTCGCAGCCGATGAAGCCCATCTCGGGCCGCATCGCCGCCTGACCGGCGAGATGCTCGCCCTTGCCGAAGCCGATCTCGAGCCCGAGCGGCCGACCGTCGCCGAACAGAGCGCGGGCATCGAGCGGGCCGCGCTCGGGCACGGCTATCCGCGGCAGCAAATCTTCCACCAGCGCCGCCTGGCCCTGGCGCAGCTTGTGGCCCTGACGACGGCCGTAGAGCCGGCGGATCGTGCTCGGATCGTTCGTCGCGCTGCCGGTCACTGCGGGCGGTATGCGGTCCCGTTTCAGCGCGCGACGGGCATCCGCCCTAAGCCCGGCCCGCCGATCCCAATATCCTTCCAGCCGAGCCGCGCCGTCTTGAGCATCGACGCCGTGCCGGCCTCGCTCGGTCTTGCGCGCATATCGGCCCCCTCAGCTCAGCGCCTGCTTCAGCGCATCGACCAGATCGGTCTTTTCCCAGGTGAAATAATCGCCATCGGCGGCGCGTCCGAAATGGCCGTAGCTCGCGGTGCGCTCGTAGATCGGCTTGTTGAGCTTGAGGTGCGTGCGAATGCCCTTGGGGGTGAGGCGGATCAGCTGCGGCAGCGCCGCCTCGATCCGTGCCTCGTCGACCGTGCCGGTGCCGTGCGTGTCGACATAGAGCGACAGCGGCTCGGCGACGCCGATCGCGTAGCTCAGCTGGATCGTGCAGCGGCTGGCAAGCCCGGCAGCAACGATGTTCTTGGCGAGATAGCGGCTGACATAAGCCGCCGAGCGATCGACCTTGGTCGGATCCTTGCCGCTGAACGCGCCGCCGCCGTGGGGCGAGGCGCCGCCATAGGTATCGACGATGATCTTGCGGCCGGTGAGCCCGGCGTCGCCGTCGGGGCCGCCGATCTCGAACAGGCCGGTGGGATTCACGAAGATATGGTCGTCGTCCGGCAGCCAGCCCTGCGGCAGGGCATCCGCCATCACGCCCTTGGCATAATCGCGCAGCTTCGCCTGGTCGGCGCCGGCGGCATGCTGGGTCGAGACGACCAATGCGGTAGCGCGGACCGGCTTGCCGTCTTCGAAGCCGAGCGTGACCTGGCTCTTGGCGTCGGGCTCGAGGAAATCGGCGGCGCCCG
>CAXSHP010000014.1:18799-27988 GCA_964236935.1 uncultured Sphingomonadaceae bacterium | reverse complement strand
ACCTCGATCCCTCGGCGATCAAGGGCACCGGCCGGGACGGGCGGCTGACCAAGGACGACGTGCTCGCCGCCGCGCAGGCCGCGCCGCAAGCCAGAGCGGAGCCGGCCGTGCCCGCCGTTCCGGCGGCGCCGGTGGCGGCTCCCGCTCCCTCCTCATCTTCCTCCGCCGATGGGCGCAAGGAGGAGCGGGTGCGCATGACCCGCCTGCGCCAGACGATCGCCAAGCGTCTCAAGGAGGCGCAGGAGACCGCCGCCATCCTCACCACCTTCAACGACGTCGACATGACCGCGGTGATGGACGCGCGCGCGCGCTACAAGGATCTGTTCGAGAAGAAGCACGGCGTGCGGCTCGGGTTCATGGGCTTCTTCGTCAAGGCAGCGTGCATGGCGCTGCGCGACGTGCCGTCGGTCAACGCGTCGATCGAGGGCGAGGAGATCGTCTATCGCGACTATGCCGACGTCTCGGTCGCGGTCAGTGCGCCCAACGGCCTGGTCGTGCCGGTGATCCGCGACGCGCAGAACCTGTCGGTCGCCGGGATCGAGCGGACGATCGGCGATTTCGGCAAGCGCGCCAAGGACGGCACGCTCAAGATGGAGGAGATGCGCGGCGGCACCTTCACCATCTCCAACGGCGGCGTGTTCGGATCTTTGCTGTCGACCCCGATCATCAATCCGCCGCAGTCGGCGGTGCTGGGCCTGCACCGCATCGAAGAGCGGCCGGTGGTGCGCGACGGGCAGATCGTCGCTCGGCCGATGATGTATCTCGCGCTGAGCTACGACCATCGCCTGGTCGACGGGCGCGAAGCGGTGACCTTCCTCGTCGCGCTCAAGAACGCGATCGAGGATCCGACAAGGTTGCTGATCGATCTTTAACACACTGTGCTCCGGCGAAGGCCGGAGCCCTGGGCGGAGCGCGATGAAGTCAGGATTCGTCTACCTCATGGCGAACCACCGCCGCGGACAGACTTATTTGGGTGTGACAAGCAATCTTCCGCAGCGGGCTTGGCAGCACCGTAACAGGATCGTTGATGGCCATTCGAAGGACAAAGGTTGCGTTCTCCTGGTCTGGTACGAACCTTTTGAAGACCTGCAGGATGCCCGCGCCTGTGAGTATCGGATGAAGAAGTGGAAGCGAGCCTGGAAGCTGCGCCTTGTGGAGGAGCGGAATCCCGAATGGCGCGACCTCTACGACGAGATTTGCGCTTGAGGCCAACGCTCCGGCCTGCGCCGGAGCACTGAAAGAAGGTTTGAAATGGCCGACTACGATTTCGACGTATTGGTGATAGGCTCCGGGCCTGGCGGCTATGTCGCGGCGATCCGCGCGGCGCAGCTCGGGCTGAAGACGGCGTGCGTCGAGAGCCGCGAGACGCTCGGCGGCACCTGTCTCAACGTCGGCTGCATCCCGTCCAAGGCGCTGCTCCATGCGTCCGAGCTGTACGAGGAAGCACATTCGGGCGCGCTCGCCAAGTTCGGGATCAAGCTCGAGGGCGCGAGCCTCGACCTCGACCAGATGCACGCCGAAAAGGCGCTTGCGGTCAAGGAATTGACCGGCGGCATCGCCTTTCTGTTCAAGAAGAACAAGGTCGAATGGCTCAAGGGCCGCGCTGCCTTCGCCGGCAAGGACAGCGTGAAAATTGGCGATCGGAGGGTGCGCGCCAAGAATATCGTCGTCGCCACCGGCTCGTCGGTCACGCCGCTGCCTGGCGTCGAGATCGATGGCGAGGTGGTCGTCGATTCGACCGGCGCGCTCGCGTTCAGGCAGGTGCCCGAGCATCTCGTGGTGATCGGCGGCGGGGTGATCGGGCTCGAGCTCGGCTCGGTGTGGAAGCGGCTCGGGGCCAGGGTCGAATATCTCGACCAGATCCTGCCCGGCATGGACGGCGAGGTGCGCAAGGAAGCGGCCAGGCTGTTCGCCAAGCAGGGCTTCGTCATGCGCACCTCGACCAAGGTCACCGGCGCCAAGCGCGACGGCGCCAAGGTCTCGCTGACGGTCGAGCCTTCGGCGGGCGGCGCGGCGGAGACGATCGCGGCCGATGCGGTGCTCGTCGCGATCGGGCGGCGGCCCAATACCGCGGGGCTGGCGCTCGACCAGGCCGGCCTCGCCGCCAACGCGCGCGGCCAGATCGAGATCGATCACGATTTCCGCACGTCGATCCCCGGCATCTGGGCGATCGGCGATGTCGTCCCCGGTCCGATGCTCGCGCACAAGGCCGAGGACGAGGGCATCGCCGTCGCCGAGAACATCGCCGGGCTGACGGGCATCGTGAACCATGCGGTGATCCCGAGCGTGGTCTATACCCATCCCGAGATCGCCGGCGTCGGGTTGACCGAGGAGCTGGCGAAGGAGCTCGGGGAGGTCAAGGTCGGCAAGTTCCCGTTCGCCGGCAACAGCCGCGCCAAGACCAACCGCGACACCGACGGCTTCGTCAAGGTGATCGCAGACGCCAAGTCCGATCGCGTGCTCGGCGTGTGGATCGTCTCGTCGCTCGCCGGCACGATGATCGCGCAGGCGGCGCAGGCGATGGAGTTCGGCGCGACCAGCGAGGACATCGCCTACACCTGCCACGCGCATCCGACCCATGCCGAGGCGCTCAAGGAAGCGGCGATGGCGGTGCTCGGCAAGCCGATTCACATGTGAGCCGTTTCGCCTTCACCGTCGCCGCCACCGACGGGGCGGCGCGCACCGGCACGATCGCGATGCGCCGCGGCGAGATCCGCACCCCGGCGTTCATGCCGGTCGGCACCGCTGCCACCGTCAAGGCGGTCAAGCCGGCCGACGTGCGCGCGAGCGGCGCCGACATCATCCTCGGCAACACCTATCACCTGATGCTCCGCCCCGGCGCCGAGCGCGTCGCGCGGCTCGGCGGGCTGCACGCGTTCATGGGCTGGGACCGCCCGATCCTGACCGACAGCGGCGGCTATCAGGTGATGAGTCTCGGCGATCTCACCACCAAGAGCGAGGAGGGCGTCGCGTTCAAGAGCCACCTCGACGGATCGCGCCACCTGATCACCCCCGAACGCTCGATCGAGGTCCAGCGGCTGCTCGGCGCCGACATCGTCATGGCGTTCGACGAATGCACCGCCTTCCCCGCGACGCGCGACCAGGCGGCGGCGTCGATGGAGCGATCGATGCGCTGGGCGCGGCGCTCGCGCGATGCGTTCGACGGGGGCGGTGAGCATGCCGCGGCGGCGGCTCTGTTCGGCATCCAGCAGGGCTCGATGGACGAGAGCTTGCGCGCCGCATCGTCCGCCGCGCTGACCGACATCGGGTTCGACGGTTTTGCGGTCGGCGGGCTCGCGGTCGGCGAGGGGCAGGAGGAGATGTTCCGCGTGCTCGATTTCGCGGCGGCGATGCTGCCGGCGGACCGGCCGCGCTACCTGATGGGCGTGGGCAAGCCCGACGACATCGTCGGCGCGGTCGAGCGCGGCATCGACATGTTCGATTGCGTGCTGCCGACGCGCTCGGGCCGCACCGGCCAGGCCTTCACCCGCGACGGCCCGATCAACATCCGCAACGCCAAATTCGCGGAAGATGCGGCGCCGCTCGAGCCGGGCTCACCGACCGCGCAATGGAGCCGCGCCTATCTCCACCACCTCATCCGCTCGAACGAGATTCTGGGCGCGATGCTGATGACCGAGCACAATCTGTGGTTCTACCAGACCCTGATGGCCGATCTGCGCGCGGTGATCGGGGAGGGGCGGCTGGGGGCGTTCGCGAAGGGGTTTCGGGAGCGTTATGGAGCGAAATGATAGTGGATTTCACCAGGCAGAACGCCCGCAACGGGTGACTTGCTGCTCGGCCGATCCAGCGCTAAGCGCGAATGATGTTCGCCGTCCGTGCAGGACGGACCAATTCTTGATCAATCCCGTCAGGAGCGGGTGACGTCGAGTGTAAAGCATCGGGGCAGATAGCATGAATAGAATATTGGCACCTGCGCGATCGGGCTTCCTCTCGTTCCTGTGCCTCATCGCCACCGCCTGCGGTGGGGGCGGCGGTGGAGACGTCGCGAGCACGCCGCCACCCCCGGCGCCGCCCTCTCCACCGATTTATGACAGTTTCGTCGGCCTTAACAAGAATGTCGACCTGCCAACGACATCTGCCGCCACGAGTTATACCGATACGGGTACTGTTCGGAATTCGGTGAGCCGGGATACGAAGGGCGCCTTCGGGGACGGCAATGTCGCAATTGCGTACAACGCCGCATCACAGAGCTACACCATTCGCGATGCCGCCCGATCGACGAGCTTCTTGCCGGCCGATAAGGATGCGACGCCGAGCCTCGGCAATGGCCAGTTCGATACCTTCTCGCGCAACGATTCCAGCGGTAATCTCGTCGATTATTTGGCATTATACCGCAGCGGTTCCGCGAACACCGCATCAGTACAATTGAGCTACCTCAAGTTCGCCATCTCGTCCCATCGCGACATCTCGAATGCCAGCAGCGGCAACGCCACGATCGCGAACCGGCTGGTGTTGGCTATAGGCGGTTTCCAGACGCTGGCCAGCGATATGCCGAGGACAGGGCAGGCGAGCTACACAACATTCCTCTACGCGGTCGGAATCGGATCCGATACCAACACGGCGGTCACCGGCGACGCCCAGTTCACGGCCAATTTCGCGAACGGATCTGTCGCGACATCGCTGGCGCTGCGCGACTCTGCCAACCAATCGATCGGGGACTTTTCCGGCACGGCCCCGTTCGATTCCAGCGGTGTCCACTTCGCGGGCGACCTAACGAATAGCGCCGGTACACAAGGAGCATTTAGCGGGGGCTTCTTCGGTCCTCAGGCTGCCGAGGCCGGTTACACATTCCGCGTGCAAACCACGGTGGGAACGGTCGATGGAGGTGTCGTCGGGCGGAAAAACTAAACGGGATGATTGATTCGCCCGCTCCACCGGCTTCCTCGCCAGCTTATGTTTGTGTTGATAACTGCGCCGTCGGAGTGAAGCCCGCGGAGATGTTCGCGCTGGCCGACATGTATCGGCAACAGGGGCGTATGGAGGCTGCCGACGCCTTGCTGCGCGCGCTCTTCGATGATGTATCTCCCGACGTGCGGCTCGAGGCGCATTTCCGCTATGCACGTGCGCTCGAAGATCGTGGCCGGACCGAGGAGGCGATAGAGCAGCTCCACGCCATATTGACGGAACGGCCCGATGCCGGACCGGTGAGGCTGGAGTTGGCTCGCGCGCTGGCTGCAGCTGGAGACGAGCGTCGGTCGCTGCGGGAATTTGCTCGCCTGCAGGCAGGGTCGCTTCCGCCAGAACTGGCGCGGGAAGTCGATCACGTCGTCTCGACCCTACGATCGACGCGGCCATTCGGAGGGAGCGTCGAGGTCGGCCTGGCGCCCGACAGCAACGTCAACTCTGCGACGCGGGCGAACACGATCACCATCGACAGCGTCCCCTTTCAGCTGGAAGACTCGGCTCGTCGGAAGCCGGGCCTCGGCCTCGAGGTCGCAAGCCAGATATTCTGGAAGTCCTCGCTGACGCGAACGTCCCGTCTTGTGGTCGACATGATCGGTCGCGGCAGCTTCTACCGCCACGGCGAGCAGAACGACGGCAGTCTTCAGATCAGCGTAGGCCCTGAACTAAAAAATCGCATGCGACCCGCGTTGCTCATCGTCCGCCGTTATTATGGCGGCCGCGGCTATTCGTGGTCTTACGGCGTAAACTGGCAGTGGCTTAAGCCGATATCGAGACGGGGTGTACTTGACCTTGGAGTGCGCATCGAGCGAGTTTCGGTGCAGCGTTCGAGAGAGCTGGACGCGACGAATTATACCACCTCGATTGCCGTCGAACGCGCGATAAGGCCGACGCTTTTCCTGCGTATAGCCGCAGCCGCCGCTCGGTATAATGCGCAATCACCGGCATTTGCCACGTCCACGAAGGAAGCGCGTTTCTTCCTTATCAAGGATTTTGGAGAATTATCAGCCTACGCCAGCATTAGCTATGCGCGCCTCAAGGCCGATGGTCGACTATTTGGACAGGCGCGGCGCGACAATCGCGTCGAGCTCAGTGCGGGAACGTCTCTTCGCAAGATCACCGTCCTGGGAGCGTCGCCGGTTTTCCGCATCAACCATATAATGAACAGCTCGACCTCAACGCTGTACGACACGTCCCGCACCAGGATCGAAATGGCGTTGTCCAAGCCATTTTGATTTAATTGGTAAAGCCGGCACCTAGGAAAGATGGGATCGGCCCGTTCCATTCTGCGTCCGCGTCAGATGCCTTGGGTTCGGCCGAGCCCTTACCGGCCGGAAGCGCCTGCCCGCCCTCGGCGCGTTGCGGGGCGCGTTCCTCGCGTGAGCGTTGCGGCTCGCGGCGGGGGCGGGACGCTCGCTCCTCGGAGCGAGGACGCGAGCGGCTCGCGCGTGGCGTGGGTGCCTGCTCCTCCTGCTCGGGCGCAGCTTCGGTCTTGTCAGGCGCTCCCCCCCCGAGCCGCGGAATCTTCGTCCCCGTCAGCTTCTCGATATTGGCCACGGCCTCGGCGTCATCCGGCGTCGCCAGCGTGTAGGCGATGCCCGTCGCCCCCGCGCGTCCCGTCCGCCCGATGCGGTGGACGTAGTCGTCGGGATGCCATGGCACGTCATAGTTGAACACGTGGCTCACGCCCTTCACGTCGAGGCCGCGCGCGGCGACGTCGGAGGCGACGAGGATGTTGATGTCGCCGCTCTTGAAGCGGTCGAGCTCGCGGATGCGCTCGGCCTGCTCCATGTCGCCGTGGATCTCGCCCGCCGCGAAGCCCTCGCGCTTGAGGCTCTGCGCCAGCTCGCGCACCGTCGTCTTGCGGTTGGAGAAGACGATCGCGGTCTTCACGTCGTCGCGCAGCAGCGCGATCAGCCGCGCCTTCTTGCCGCGCGCCGAGACCTCGACCAGCCCCTGCTCGATCTGGAGGTTGGCGCTCGCCGGGCGCGAGACCTCGATCTGCTTGGGGTTGGACAGGAACTTGTCGGCGAGCTTCTTGATCGGCGCGGGCATCGTCGCGGAGAACAAAAGGGTCTGGCGCGTCGTCGGCAGCTTCGAGCAGATCTCCTCGATGTCGGGGATGAAGCCCATGTCGAGCATGCGATCGGCCTCGTCGATCACCAGGATCGAGCATCCCGACAGCAGGATCTTGCCGCGCCCGAACAGGTCCATGAGGCGGCCGGGCGTCGCGATCAGCACGTCGACGCCCTTGGCGAGCGCCGCCTGCTGGTCGCCCATGCTGACCCCGCCGATGAGGAGCGCCATCGAGAGCTTATGGTATTTGCCGTATTTGTCGAAATTCTCGGCGACCTGCGCCGCGAGCTCGCGCGTCGGCTCGAGGATCAGCGAGCGCGGCATCATCGCGCGGCTGCGACCTTGCGCGAGGATGTCGATCATCGGCAGGACGAAGCCGGCGGTCTTGCCCGTGCCCGTTTGCGCGATGCCGACGATGTCGCGGTTCATCAGCACCGACGGGATCGCCTGCTGCTGGATCGCGGTCGGCTCGGTATAGCCGGACTCGGTGACCGCGCGGAGCAGTTCGTCTGACAGGCCGAGGTCGGCGAAGCTCATGGGCGGTCCGGAAAAAAGCGCGTCGAAAGCGACGGTCGCCGGCCCCGCGCTTGCGCAGCGCCGAGGCACTTTGTCAAGGTTTCGCTCAGCGGCCCTGGTCGGGGACGAGCCGGCGGAAGCGTTCGATCTGGCATTCGCCGCCCGAGCGCGCGTGGATGCTGTCGCGGTCGGCGCAGATGCGGCCGTCCGCGGTCGGCACCAGATAGAAGCCCGAATAGAAATCGAGCGCGGGGCATTCGGATTCGAGCTCGGCGCGGATCCGGGCGCCGCCGCGCAGGATGATGTCGACGCTGTCGGGCGAACTGATCGAGGCGCCGCCGACCCGGTCGAGATCGATGCAGCGCTCGCCGCGGCGTTCGCGCCAGCGCGTCGGCGGCGCGGGGGCGGGGCGGGGGATCGGCACGCGGACGATCAGCCGCTGGCGGATGGTGACGTCGACGAAGGCCAGCTCGATATCGGCCGGATCGGCCGCGACCGCCGCCCCCGGCACGGCCAGCAGCAAAGCGAGCAGGGCTGACGGGATCATGCGATGCGGTCCATGGCGTGCATTGCCTTCCTTGCGCCCGGTTGAACCAGCGATTAATTGTCCACCGCGCCCAACCCATCGTCTATAGCGACATTGATGCAGATTCCTGACGAAACGCTCCTCGCGCAGCTGGCCGATGGTCTCGGTCCCCGCGGGTTCACCCGCGATCCGGCCGAAATGGCGCCGTGGCTGACCGATTGGCGGGGCAACACCACCGGGCGCGCCGCGGCCTTGCTGTCGCCGGCCAATCGCGACGAGGTGGCGTTCATCGTCGGCGCGGCGGCGCGGGCGCGGGTGGCGGTGGTGCCGCAGGGGGGCAATACCTCGATGGTTGCCGGCGCCACACCGTCGGCCGCCGGCGGCGCGCTGCTGCTGTCGCTGCGGCGGATGCGCGCGATCCGCTCGGTCTCGCCGGCCGACAATCTGCTCGTCGCCGAGGCCGGGGCGATCCTGTCCGACGTGCACGATGCGGCGCTGGCGGTCGGGCGGCGCTTTCCGCTGTCGCTCGCGGCCAAGGGCTCGGCGACGATCGGCGGGCTCGTCGCGACCAATGCGGGGGGTACGCAGGTGCTGCGCTTCGGCACGATGCGGGCGCTGCTGCTGGGGATCGAGGCGGTGCTGCCCGACGGCTCCCTGTTCGAGGGCCTGTCCGCGCTGCGCAAGGACAATCGCGGCTACGACCTGCGGCAATTGCTCGCCGGGGCGGAAGGGACGCTGGGCGTAATCACCGCGGCGAGCCTGCGGCTCGTCCCGGCGGCGGCGCAGCGCGCGGTGGCGTGGGTCGGGCTCGCGTCGCCGCACGACGCCCTCCTGCTGTTGCGGCGGCTCGAGGCGGCGACGGGCGAGACGGTGGAAAGCTTCGAGCTGGTTCCGGACGAGGGGCTCGCGCTGGTGCTGCGGCATGTTCCGGGAACGCGCGCGCCGCTGGCCGCGGCGCACCGCTGGAACGTGCTGGTCGAGGCGACCGCCGGGCCCGGCGCGGCGGATCCTGCCGTCGCGCTTGGCGATGCGCTGGGCGAGGCCGCCGCCGACGGTCTGATCGAGGATGCCGCGCTGGCGGCGAGCGAGGCGCAGGCCGAGGCGCTGTGGCGCTTGCGCGAGAGCATGTCCGAGGCCGAGCGGGTCGA
>CAXSHP010000014.1:18395-18789 GCA_964236935.1 uncultured Sphingomonadaceae bacterium | reverse complement strand
GTCCGATGCCGTCGGGAAAAGCGCCTCCGGTCATGCTGCCCGTCGCGCCCGCATCGAGGTCGGCCATCAGAGTGATGGCTTCCTCGCCGTCCCAAGGCCCCTCGATGGCGTCGCCGCCAAGCATGACGTGTCGGTGCCGGTGGCGGCGATGCCCGGCTTCATGGAGCAGGCGCGCGCGCGGGTCGAAAGCGCGTTCGCCGGCGCGCGCGTGCTCGCGTTCGGGCATCTCGGCGACGGCAACGTCCATTTCAACGTGCGCGCGCCGGCCGGCGTCGACGACCGCGCCTGGTTCGCCGCCAGCGGCGCGGCGGTGACCCGCCTCGTCAACGATCTGGTGGTGGCCGCGGACGGTTCGATCTCGGTGCGGATCTATCACAAGCCGCTGGTGCTGATG
>CAXSHP010000014.1:0-18385 GCA_964236935.1 uncultured Sphingomonadaceae bacterium | reverse complement strand
CGGTTCGATCTCGGCCGAACATGGCATCGGCCAGCTCAAGCTGGCGGAGTTCGCGCGGCTGACCGATCCGGCGCGGCTCGCGGCGTTGCGCGCGATCAAGGACGCGCTCGATCCGCATGGCATCATGAATCCGGGCAAGCTCGTCCCGCCCTTCGGCTTCGCTCAGGAGAGCCTTGCGGAAGCCTCGCCCGCGCCATAGAGGCGAGCGCTCATTCCCTGGGAGACACCTGATGGCGAGCGCACCCGGCGACGGCCTGCCGCTATTCTACCACGAACTTCAACCACTTTCGAGCAGTGTCCACGGCGCATGGCGTGCGCGCTTGGTCGACGCGGCGCCGTTCCTCGCCACGGCGCATGCGATCCCGCTGACGATCGACGAGTTCGTGCTGGCGCAACGCAACTATCCGATCGTCTTCTCGGTCGGGGAGAATCCGGTGCCGCTGGCGCTGATGGGGCTCAACGAGGGCGTCAACGTGTTCGTCGACGGCGACGGCAAGCTCAACGAGCAGGTCTATGTGCCGGCCTATGTTCGCCGCTATCCGTTCATGCTCGCCAAGCTGCGGCCCGACGGCGACGAATTGTCGCTGTGCTTCGATCCGACCACCGACGCGATTGGGCCGTTCGACGATGGCGAGCCCTTGTTCGACGGCACCGCGCCGAGCGAGACGGTCAAGCAGATCCTCGGCTTTTGCGAACAGTTCGAGACCGCCGGCCAGCGCACCGCCGCGTTCGTCCAGGAATTGGCGAACGCCAAGCTGCTGATCGATGGCGAGGTCTCGATCCAGCCCGAGGGCAGCGATCAGCCGTTCGTCTATCGCGGCTTCCAGATGGTCTCCGAGGACGCGTTGCGCGAGCTGCGCGGCGATGTCGCGCGCAAGATGATCCAGTCGGGCCTGCTCGGGCTGGTCTACGCGCATCTGTTTTCGCTGCCGCTGGTCCGCGATATTTTCGGGCGGCAGATGGCGCAGGGCAAGGTGCCGGTTCCGACGCCGCAACTGGCCTGATCGCGGGAGCGCAGGCGGGCGCGTCTGGTCAATCGACGATTAAGTCCGATACGCGCTTGAAACCTATTTCGGGCCGGCCTATCTAGAGCGCGATGCCGCGGACGTGGCCCCCTTTGCGTCCGTGCATTAACGCACCTTCGGGTGCGTTCCTCCCTGAACCTTGGCCACCTCGCGCCGCAATGCGCGAGGTGGTTTTTTATTCCGCGGCCAGCATCGCGGGCGGCTCCGTCTCGCGCTGAAGCCGGCACACCGCCGCGGCGATGAAGCGCCCGATGCGCTCGATGCCCGGCCCGGGCAGGCGCAGGCCCGGCGCGAGATAGAGCGATCGGTCGACCTCGAGCTGGATCGCGTGGCGGCCCGCCGCGGGGCGGCCATGCCGCTCGGTGATGTAGCCGCCCGCATAAGGATCGTTGCGCACCACCGGCAGGCCGGCGGCCCGCGCTTCCTGCTCGATCGCGGCGACGAAGCGCGCACCGGCGCTGCCGCCATGACGATCGCCCAGGACGATCCCGCTCGCGGCCGACGTCGGCGGCATCGAATGAACATCGAGCAGCACCGCGATGCCGAAGCGCGCCTGCGCCGCCGCCAACAAGTGCGCGAGCGCGGCGTGCCATGCGTGATGATCGTCGGCGATCCGCGCCGCGACGTCTGCGGCCTCCAGCGGCGACCGATAAATCTCGCCGGTGGCGCCCACCCGGCGTGGAATCAGCCCCAGGCCGCCGCGCATCCGCGGCGTCTGCAGCCCGGCCGTCGTCGCCGCGCCGGCAACCATCGCCTGGTCCAGCTCGCGCTCGTCGCGGTTGAGATCGATCCAGGCGCGGGCGCGACGCGCCACCAGCGCCGTCGCCCCGCCCGCGACGGCCGTCTCGATCAGCCGATCGGCGAAGCGATCCTCGAGCAGTTCGAGCCGCGCGCGTGGCAATCTCGTCGCGGCGAGCAGCGCGGCGGGATAATCGCGCCCGGCGTGGGGCACCGACAGGATGACGGGCGAAATCGGCAGTTCCGGGCCGAGGCGAACGAACGGTGGTTCCGGCGCGGGCGTGATCATGATAGATTGCTAGAGCATTTTCGGGATGGCGGGTATCCGCTGCCGACTCGGAATCGTCGCCGCCGGCTCCTCCGCTCGGAGCTGCAGGCTGAACATTTCTTAAGGGCTTCTCGCCTAGCTGGCACGAGCGGCGGCGGCGGGCGAAAAGTGCAGGCACGATGATTCGGATTTTGCTGGCGGAAGATGATCGGTCGATGCGCGAATATCTCGCGCGGGCGCTGGATCGCGTCGGCTATGCGGTCACCGCGGTCGATCGCGGCACGGCGGCGATCCCGCTGCTCGAGCAGGAGACGTTCGATCTGCTGCTGACCGATATCGTCATGCCCGAGATGGACGGGATCGAGCTCGCCCAGCGCGCCGCGACGCTCGCGCCGAACATGCGCGTGATGTTCATCACCGGCTTCGCCGCGGTGGCGCTGCGCAACGGCGGGACGCCGGCCAACGCCAAGATCCTGTCGAAGCCGTTCCACCTGCGCGATCTGGTGCTCGAGGTCGATCGGATGTTCGAGGTCGGCAGCGCGTCCGGGCTGAATTAAAGTCGGTTCCCAGTGGTTGATGAGTTCCCAGGCGAAGGCGGAGCCCGGATGGGAGACTTCGATCGGCGGGCACCGGGCCTCCACCACGGCTTTCCGACTGGACCTCGGCCTTCGCCGCGGAACTCGACGGTTCATCGATCGTCGCCTGCCCGATCAATTCTCGCGATCCGCCGGCACCCCCAGAGCGAGCAGAAGCTGACCGCGCCCGCGAATGTCACATAATAGCTTGGCGCGACCGCCGCCCCCGTCCATCCGATCAACAGGACGAAGATCATCTGCGCAAATCCCCCGCCCGTCATCACGGCGAGATTATAGGAGATGGCGAGCCCGAACGAGCGGCTGCGGGTGTCGAACAGGTTCGCCAGGATCGCCGGCAGCGCGCCTAGATACAAAGCCGCGACGCTCGATACGGCAAACTGTCCCAGCAGGATCGACGTCTCGTCCCGCGCCGCGACGACCGCGGCGAAGATCGGATATACGACGATCGCCAGCAGCGCGGTCGAAATCAGGCCAAGACGCAGGGCACCGAACCGGTCGGCGGCGAGGCCGGCCAGCGGCGCGCCCAGGAACAGAGTCGCGCCGGCGACCAGCGCGGTGCGATAGGCGATCGCCGGATCGGCCCCAAGCATCGTCTGGGCGAACGAAGGTACGTAGACCAGAAAATAGATCGTTACGGTGCACGCCAGGACTGCCCCGGCCCCGACCGCGCACCGGATAGCGAGGTTTGCGGGTCCGGCCGGCATGGCCGCCCTCGGCTGAGCTTCGCTCGCCAGGAACGCGAGCGTCTCGTCGACCCGCTGGCGGATGAAGTAGGCCACCGGCCCCACCAGCGCACCGGCAAGAAAAGGGATGCGCCACCCCCATGCCATCATGCTCGCGGACGATAAGCATTTGCCGAGCGCAAGACCGATCAGCGCCGCAAGCACCATGCCCAGCCCCTGGCTCGCGAATTGCCAGCTCGCGTAAAATGCCCGGCGATCCGGGGACTGTTCCGCAAGATACGCCGTGGCGCTGCCGAATTCTCCTCCCGCGGAGAAGCCTTGCACCAGCCTCGCGATCAGCAGCAATATCGGTGCCGCGATACCGATCACCGCATAAGGAGGCAGCACGGCAATGCCGAGCGTACCGACGCACATGAGCGCGCTGGCATAGACGAGCGCGGCGCGCCTCCCGGATCTGTCCGCCAGCCTGCCCAGCAGCACCGCGCCGAGCGGCCGGGCGATGAACGACAGGCCGAACGTGCCATAGGCCAGAAGCAGCGAACTCGCCTCGTTCGAAGCCGGAAAGAAATTGGCCGCGATCTCCTTCACGAAATAAGCGTAAACGAGAATATCGAACCATTCGAGCGTGTTGCCGATGATCGCGGCGCCCACATTGCGATTGCGCGGCGAAAGATATTTCATGCCGCCTCGGGCCGGCACATGGCCGTGAACAGTCTGTCCATGAACAGCATGCACTTTTCGATTTCGCTGATCTCGATGAATTCGTCGGCCTGATGCGCCTGATCGATCGATCCCGGGCCGCAGATCACCGTCGAAAAGCCGGCTTGCTGGAATTGTCCCGCCTCGGCGCCGAAAGATCCCGCGATCATGTCTGAATTGTCGCCGCCGATCAGGCGCACCACGGCTTCCGCCCTGCCGCCCGATTCGCGCGCGAGGGGAGGGACCACTGCCTGCGGCTCGAACGTGACCGTCGCCGCCGGATAGGCGCTGCGGATCGCGTCGATCGCGGCATGGACGGGCTGCAGGATCTCATCCGGCGCATGTTCGGGCAGGGATCGCAGATCGAAGACGAAGCTGGCTTCCGCCGCCAGGATATTCGCCGCCGTCCCGCCCTTCATCAGCCCGATGGTCAAGGTCGAAAACGGCGGCTCGAAATCCGGATTGCGCATCTCGTCCGCGGTCAGCCCGTCGGCGATCTGGAGCAGCAGGCTCATCAGCCGGATCGCGAGGGCATTGGCGGAAAGGCCGAGATGCGCCGCGCTAGAGTGCGCCGGTACGCCGGTCACGCTCACCTTGTAGAGGTGAACGCTCTTATGGCTTCCGATGATCCGCATCAGCGAAGGCTCGCCGACGATCGCCACCGCGGGGAGCGCGATGGCGGTACGAATTCGCTCGATCAACGGAGGAGCGCCGAGGCAGCCCACTTCCTCGTCATAGCTGAACGCCAGATGGATCGGCCGTTCGAGCGCAGCGATATCGGCCAATTCGAGCGCCGCGAGACTGCAGGCGATAAAAGCCTTCATGTCCGCCGTCCCCCGCCCGTACAGCCGGTTCCCGCGCCGGGCGAGCAGGAAGGGATCGCTGGTCCATTGCTGCTCCGCCACCGGCACCACGTCGGTATGACCCGACAGGATCACGCCCGCGGCTCTCGCGGGGCCTACGGTCGCGAACAGATTGGCCTTCCGACCGTCATCGTCCAGCAGCAGTTCGGCCGCTATGCCATGTCCCGCCAGCAACGCCGCGATGTAGCGCATCAGCGCCAGGTTGCTGTTGCTGGATATGGTGTCGAATCCGACCAGATCGGCCAGGATAGCGATGGCCCGCGTCGCCGCGCTGGAGGTCGGTATGTCGGTTGTCATGGCAAGGAACCTTCCGCGCTATATCGGCGTGACGGCGCCGCCGCCCCACTCGTCCCGCGAAGTCTGCTTTTTTCTGCGGCGAATGGCGAGATCGTTCTGAAAAAGGCTGACCTGGTCGTGGCGTCGGGATGGACAGGCGGTAGAAATCCTGGGAGCATTCCCGGCCGCCGATCAGCCGCTCGATCATCCGCGGATTGACAGAAGAATCAGTATCCCTCATTTTCGGCCAGTGTCGCGGACGGTGGGAATCTTCCTTTACGATCGCTTTCAGCTCCTCGACGCCGCTGGGCCGATCACCGCGTTCGAGCTTGCGGAAGAAGCGGTGCCCGGCACGTACCGGCTCGCTACATCGTCGATCGCGGGGGGCTCGGTGAGGAGCTCGTCGGGCCTCATGGTCGACAGTATCGCCGCCGGTGACGCGGATCCATTCGACACGCTGATCGTCGTCGGGGGGCATGGCAGCCGGGAGGCCCGGCAATGCTCCGATAACATCGATTATCTGCGCGCGTGCGCGGACAGAACGCGGCGTCTGTGCAGCGTATGCTCGGGCGCGTTTCTGCTCGCGGCCGCGGGACTGCTCGATGGGCGGCGGGCGACCACGCACTGGCGCCTGGCAGCTGAGCTTCAGCAGCGGTGGCCGAAGACGCGGGTCGAGGTGGATCGCATACATGTGCGCGACGGCGCGATCTGGACCTCGGGCGGAGTCAGCGCGGGCATCGATCTGGCGCTCGCCTTGATCGCCGAAGACGTGGGCGAGAAAGTCGCGCGCCAGGTGGCGCAGGACATGGTCGTTTATTACCGGAGACCCGGCGGCCAGTCGCAATTCTCCGCCTTGGCCGAATTGGGCGGCGACGACACCGCGTTTTCCTCGCTGCTGGACTGGATACGCAGCCACCTGTCGGAACGACTGACGGTGGAGCTTCTGGCAGCCCGCATGGCCATGAGTCCGCGTAACTTCTCCCGCGCTTTTGCACGGACGATCGGCATCAGCCCCGCCAAGGCGGTGGAGCGGTTGCGGTTGGAAGCGGCCCGCGAACGCGTCGAGAATTCGCAGGAGCCGATCGAGCAGATCGCGGCCGCGAACGGATTCCATGATCCCGAACGAATGCGCCGCTCGTTCGTCCGCGCTTTCGGACAACCGCCACAAGGGCTCCGGCGCGCGCGTATCGGCGGCTAGGCGCGCGCACCGGCGGGTTGCACGGGCCGCCGCGCCCGGCTAGAGGCCCTGGCCGTGGGCGTGTAGCTCAGTGGTAGAGCACTGTGTTGACATCGCAGGGGTCGCAAGTTCAATCCTTGCCACGCCCACCATTCATTCGATCGAGGCCGGCCGTACGGGCGCCTGGGGAAGAAAACTTGCCCGAGACGGCGAGCGCCGGCGGCGGGCTTGGCCGATCGGGCAGAGCAGCGGACGGAATGGTGATGGCGGCGAAGCGAAAGATCGGATCCTGGCAGGTCGCGCCGATCGGTTTCGGCGCGATGGGCCTCAGCCATGCTTACGGCGTACCGCCGAGCGATGCCGAGGCGGAGCGGCTGCTCCACCATGCGCTCGATGTCGGTTATGATTTCATCGACACGGCGTCGATCTACGGTCAGGGTCATAACGAGTCCTTGATCGGGCGTGCGCTGAAGGACCGTCGCGATCGATTCATCCTCGCATCGAAATGCGGGATCGTGGTCGCGCCCGACGGCAGCCGCGGGATCGATTGCCGCCCGGCGGCGGTCGCGCAGGTGCTCGACGACAGCCTGCGCCGCCTCGGGGTCGACCATATCGACCTCTATTACCTCCATCGGCGCGACTTCACCGTGCCCGTCGAAGAGTCGGTCGCGGTGCTCGCCGACGCGGTCAAGGCGGGCAAGATCGGGGCGATCGGCCTGTCGGAAGTCTCCGCGGAAACGCTCCGCCGCGCCCATGCCGTCCATCGGATCACCGCGCTGCAGACCGAATATTCGCTCTGGACGCGCAACCCGGAGATCGCCGTGCTCGCCGCCTGCCGCGAGCTGGGCACGACCTTCGTCGCCTTTTCGCCGGTCGCGCGCGGCTTCCTGGCCGACGCGTTGCACGATCCCGCCGCACTGCCGAAGGGCGATATCCGGCTGGGCATGCCGCGCTTTCAGGAGCCGCATTTCGCCGCCAACCTCGTCCTGCTCGACGGCTTTCGCGCGATCGCGGCGGAAATCGGCTGTACCGCCGGGCAGCTCGCGCTCGCCTGGGTGGCGCAGATCGACCCGACGATCGTGAGCATTCCGGGGACCACGTCGATCGCGCATCTCGAGGAGAATTTCGCCGCCGCCGACCTGATCCTGCCCGACGAGGCGATGGCGCGCCTCGATGCGCTGATCAACCAGCGCACCGTCGCGGGTCCGCGCTATTCCGAACGGATGCAGCAGGACATCGACACCGAGGAGTTCGCCCGGGCGAGCTGATCAGCGGGTCGCCGCGATCATCGCATCGGCCAGCAGGCCATAGGCCTCGATCCAGGCGGCGCGCACGGCTGGCGTGAAGCGCGGGCCGAGGCCCTGCTCGAGCGCCCACAGCAACGCTTCGCCGACGGGCGGATAATGGGCCTCGACCACGCCATATTGCACATGGCGCAGCGCCAGATCGCGCGCCGTCAGGACCAGTCGTTCCAGCCGGTCGAGATCGTGCACCACGGTCGCCAGCGTCAGCATCAGCTTGCGGCCCTGCTGGTCCATGTCGGTGGTGAACAGGGCGCGCAGCTCGGGCGAGATCGAGAACAGCCGCTGGTAGAACAGGCGGGCCGCTTCGACGCTGATCGGGATCACATGCGCAAAGCTGGTTTTGACGAGGCGGATCGTTTCGGGAGACATCCTGTTCTCTGTAGCGGAGAGGGGAGGGCGACGCCTATCGATATTCCGCGCGGGCGTATCCAGCCACGTAACAGACCGGCGGTGTGCCTGGCCCGGCTTGACGGCCGCAGGGTCGGCCCATAAGGGACGCCGCTCGCGCTATCGCACGGCCCCTTCGTCTAGCGGTCCAGGACGTCGCCCTCTCACGGCGAAAACACGGGTTCGATTCCCGTAGGGGTCACCATCAAAGCGTTCTCAGACGGTGCCAATCGGTCTCAGGAATGGCTGTTTTCTGCCGATAATTGGTGGTATGAAGCGCTCAAGCCAACCCGGCTGATACCGCCCGATACCATCAATTTGATGGTTCTTTTGATGGTATCGCATCCTCAGGCTAGCGGGTGATACCATCATGCCTCTCACAGCTGTCGCGATCAAAGCCGCCAAGGGCCGTGCGAAGCCCTACAAGCTGACCGACACCGGCGGGCTGTATCTCCACGTTAAGCCGAGCGGCAGCCGCAGTTGGAAGATGAATTACCGCCATCTCGGCAAGCAGAAGACGCTGTCGTTCGGCGTGTGGCCCGACGTCGGGCTTGCTGACGCGCGCGAGCAGCGCGACGCGGCGCGCAAGATTTTAGCGCGTGGCGACGATCCGGGCGAACGGCTCAAGCTCGATCGCATTGCCGCCACAGTTGCCGCATCTAACAGCTTCAAGGCGGTTGCCGACGAGTGGCTCAACAAGGTGAAGCGCGAAGGCCGTTCCGCCGCCACGATGAAGAAGCTGCACTGGCTGCTCAACTTCATCAACGCCGCGATCGGCAAGCGCCCGATCGCCGCCATCTCCGCACACGAGCTTCTGCTCATGCTCCGCAAGATGGAGGGCAAGGGCCGCTACGAAACAGCCAAGCGCCTGCGCAGCACCTGCAGCCAAGTGTTCCGCTACGCGATCGCCACCGCGCGTGCCGAGCGCGATGTTGCCGCGGACCTGCGCGGCGCGCTGATCGCGCCTCAGCCGATCCACCGCGCCGCGATCACCGCCGCAGCCGGTGCCGGCGGGCTGCTGCGTGCCATCGAGGGGTTCGAGGGGTTTCCCAACACCAAAGCGGCGCTGCGGCTGCTGCCGCATGTGTTCGTGCGCCCAGGCGAGCTTCGCCACGCCGAGTGGGCGGACTTCGATGTCGAGAAGGCGCTTTGGACGATCCCGCCGCACAAGACCAAGATGCGCCGCGCCCATGTCATTCCTCTCTCGCGCCAGGCGCTCGCGATCCTCGAAACCATCGAGCATAGTGCTGACTACAGCCGCTACCTGTTTCCGTCGCTGCGCTCGGTCGATCGGCCGATGTCCGAGAACACGATCAACGCCGCGTTGCGGCGGATGGGATTCGCGCGAGAGGAGATGACCGGCCACGGCTTCCGCGCAATGGCCGCAACACTCCTGAACGAAATGGGACTATGGCATCCCGACGCGATCGAGCGTCAGCTCGCCCACTGCGACAACAATGCCGTACGCCGCGCCTATGCGCGCGGTGAGCATTGGGACGAGCGCGTGCGCATGATGCAGCATTGGTCTGATCATCTCGATTTCCTTCGTGATGGTGCGAAGGTGCTTACGGGCAAGTTCGGGAAAACGAGATAGGTTTGATAGCGCCGCGTGCGTCAGCTCCAGTCAGCACTCTTCATGAAAGCTGGCACTCGTTCGTCGACGCATCACGCCTGAGTGGTTATTGCCGCCAAGGCTGGCCGCGCCACTTCGCTGCATCGCGATTGTGGAACATGGGACGCTCTAGGACGCCATCGACCCACGCGTGGCTCCAGCTTGGACCTTTGAGGTAGATGCTGTCCTCAATCGATAAGGTATCCCATTCGAGGTGGGGCATCTCCGCATCTTCGTCGCCAGCATCTATCCGACGCATCAGCGCGGCCAGGTCGTCTGTGCGAGCCTTCATTTCGGCTTGGTCGGTTTTAACGTGATAGGGCACTTTGCGTTCACGATGAAAAACGAGGTGCAGAAACTGATGCCCTGATATTGCAGCGTGCTCCGCCGCCTTTACGGCAGCGTTGAATAGCCGCGCAGCGGGATCAGCTACAATGACGCGCGCCCTATATGACGGGCGCTCGCCACGAAGCGCATTGTTCCAAATTTCACCCCAACCGGGCTTGTCGGTATCTGAAGCCCGGAAATCAAACTCGATTTCTACGGGAAGGAGCGGCTGGCCTTGCCCATAGTTATCGTGGAACACGCCATAGGCCGATGCGCTAGTCTGCTCACGATTGGGCTGCGTCACCAATGTGCTGATTCTGCTGATAGCGGCTGTTAGGGGCATGTGCGTGAACAGATGTAACACATCGAGTTCAATGGCTCGTTCTACAAATCGTGCTGTGCTGAACTTTTTCTTTTTGCCGAACACATTGTCCTCCAACGCCGCACGCGGTTATGGCGAGAGAGGTAGAATAGCGAGCCCTCGGCTTTTTCAAAGTGAGGACGGTCGCTTCGAGGGCGCCGGTTATCACCACGTCGATATTTTGATGATAGATGCCGCGGGCGCAGACGCGTCACTTTTCGGCCGCCGTCCGAGACGGACTTGCAGCATCATTCCGTGAAGCGGGAATCGCGATCATCGGCACGATAGCCCCTTGGGTTTGCGATCCAGCGGTTGACGGCGGATTCATGCCACCCGGCACCGTGGATGCTGATCGGCACTTGCGCGGGAAAGCTGCCCTCCGCGATCTTGCGATAGAGCGTCGAGCGGGAAAGGCCGGTGCGGTCGAGCACAGTCCTTAGGCGGATGATCCTTTCGACGGTGGGCACGATGTTCTCCACTTCCTGATTACGAGCGTTGCTCCAGGATCAGAATCGTTCGCCAGGCCTCAACGCGACAGTACCTTTACGGGGACTCTCGACGTCAGGAACGGCAGGACGGCGCATTGCTAGACGTCAGAAGCTTCGCGTTGCTCGCTTTCGAACGCGCGCCTGCCTTTGCGCTTCCAGAGCATGAGTGCCTGGTCGCGATCCTCGCCGCGTAGCCATTCCGCGCACTCAAGCAACGCGCCATAAAGCGTGGCTCGATCATTATCGGTCAGATCGACCAGCTCCGCCTTGACGACGAGCCCGCCCAGCTCGATCAGCTGCCGCGTGCGCTCGCGACGCTTGATCGCCCATTCACGCATGTCGGTGCGCGCCTTTCCCGCCTCAAGCCGATGCCGCGCCGCCGTCATGCGAGACACCGCCAACCGCGTGGCGCTGAGGTCGCCGTGCAGGCTTGCGTGTCCTACCTTGAAAGAAGCTCACGCCCCGCCCGCGCCAGCCCTCTTTCACGGTCGCATCTGCCGTGCTCGCTGCATCGAGTAGAGCGCCGGCGAGCATATCGGCATCGAGCGCGTCGGCACCGGTTGCCGCGACCAGCTCGCCCAGCTGTCGCACACGTCGCTCTTTGAGCCGACTAACCTTGTCGGCAAGCGTTCTCAGCTCTGTGTCAAAGTCCCTCGGCTTGCGCATGTCATCCTCCGTTGCGTTGTGATGGAGTAAAGATAGTGCAAGCGATCGCGTAATGCTCTAAAGTCGTCGATACCGGATGGGCTGACATGATCCCTCATAAGACTTTTTCTTGTGAGGGCGCGCTTATACGTCGTGCCGACGTGCGCGTTGAAGTGTAAGTGGATTGCCGCCATGGCGATCTACCACTTCTCGGCAAAGGTGATCTCGCGCGCAACAGGCTCCAGCGCGCTTGCCGCGGCTGCGTACCGGTCCGCATCGCGGCTGCACGACCAGCGCATCGATCGCCACCACGACTTCTCAAACAAGGCCGGCGTCGTTCATTCTGAGGTGATGCTGCCGGATGGCGCGCCGGAACAATGGCGAGACCGCGAGCAGCTCTGGAATGCGGTCGAGTCTGTGGAGGTGCGCAAGGACGCGCAGCTCGCGCGTGAGGTGGAGTTCGCCTTGCCGCGCGAGCTGGATCAGGCGGAGGGTATCCGGCTCGCACGCGAGTTTGTAGACCGCGAGTTCGTCGCGCGCGGGATGATCGCCGACCTCAATGTGCATTGGGATATCGGCAGTGACGGCGAAGCGAAGCCGCATGCGCATGTGATGCTTGGCACGCGCAGCGTCGGCGAGGAGGGTTTCGGCGCGAAGGTGCGGGAGTGGAACCGCACCGAGTTATTGGAACATTGGCGCGCGGCGTGGGCCGACCATGTCAACGAGCGGCTCGCCTCGCTCGATATAGACGCGCGCATCGATCACCGCTCGCTTGAAGCGCAGGGCATCGAGCTTGAGCCGCAGAACAAGATCGGTCCCGGCGCAGCGCGCATGGCGGCGCTGGGGCTCGCCATCGAGCGTGTCGATGAACATCGCGACATCGCGCGATCGAACGGCGACAAGCTTATCGCCAATCCGGCGCTGGCGCTCGACGCGATCACCAAAAGCCAAGCGACGTTCACGAACCGCGACCTCGCCATGTTCGTGCACCGGCATAGCGAAGGAAAGGAGCAGTTCGACCGCGCGCTCGCGGCGGTGAAGGCATCGCCCGAGCTGGTCGCGCTGGGCAAGGACGGGCGCGGCGAGGAGCGATTCACCAGCCGCGACATGATCGATACCGAACAGCGGCTGGAGCGCGCGACGTCGATCATGGCGGCGCGCTCGCACCATGCCGTGCGCGAGCAGGATCGCGAGCGCGCCGTTGCCGCTGCCGAGCGGCGCGGCCTCTCAATGCCGGCGGAGCAGCGATCGGCGTTCGAGCATGTCACCGATGGCCGGGGCCTCAGCGTGATCGTCGGCTATGCCGGCACGGGCAAGTCGGCGATGCTCGGCGTCGCGCGCGAAGCGTGGGAAAACGCCGGCTACCAGGTGCGAGGGCTTGCGCTGTCGGGGATCGCGGCGGAGAATCTGGAAAGTGGTTCCGGCATCGCATCGCGCACGGTCGCCAGCATCGAACATCAATTGGCGCAGGGGCGCGAACAGCTCGGGCCCAACGACGTGCTCGTGATCGACGAGGCCGGCATGATCGGCTCGCGCCAGATGGAGCGGATCGTCCGCGAGGCCGAGCAGCGCGGCGCCAAGCTCGTGCTGGTCGGCGACCCCGAGCAGCTCCAGGCGATCGAAGCCGGCGCGGCGTTCCGCTCGATCGCGGAGCGTCATGGCAGCGTCGAGATCACTGACATCCGCCGTCAGCGCGAGGAATGGCAGCGCGACGCCACACGCCAGCTCGCGACCGGCCGCACCGCCGAGGCGCTCGCCGCCTATGAGCAGGCGGGCTACGTGTATGCCGCCGACACGCGCGAAGCGGCGCGAAGCGAGCTGATCGAGCGTTGGGATCGGGATCGCAGCGCGGCACCGGGCGCGACCCGCATCATCCTCACCCATACGCGCGACGAGGTGCAGGCGCTCAATGAGCTTGCGCGCGAGCGGCTGCGACGGGCGGGGCAGCTCGGCGAAGATGTAGCGATCAAAGCGGAACGTGGCGAGCGCCTGTTCGCGCCCGGTGATCGCGTCATGTTCCTCAAGAACGAGCGCAGCCTGGGCGTGAAGAACGGTAGCGTAGGGACTGTCGAGAGCGTCAGCACGGCGCGCATGGCGGTGATGCTCGACGATAGTCGCGTGGTGGCGTTCGACCTCAAGGACTATGCCCAAGTGGACCATGGCTATGCCGCCACCATCCACAAGGCGCAGGGCGTGACGGTGGATCGTGCTTATGTGCTGGCGACGCCGGGGCTCGACCGCCATGCCGCCTATGTCGCGCTGTCGCGGCATCGGGACAATGTCGAACTTCACTATGGCCGCGACGATTTCGACGATCGCGCCAGGCTCGTGCACACGCTGTCGCGCGAGCGGCAGAAGGACATGGCGAGCGACTATGCCCGCGCGTTCGCCGATCGCCGGCAGATCATCGTGCCCGCGCCCCAGAAGGCGGAGCCGTCACGCGATATGTTCGCAGGGCTCAAACTGCGTTTGTCGATGCAACCGGAACGGACGGCGTCCGCTGCGGAACGCAAGAGCAAGCCGTCTCCTGCGCCCGATCGCTGGCGCTCGCCCGAGCTTGCGGCGGCGGTGGCGCGCCACGCGAAGATCGTCCACACGATGCGGTTCGCCCAATCGGTCGGCGACCCCTACTCGGACGAGCAGCGTACCGAGCTTGCCGAGAGCCGCGCCAGCCTGGACGCGATCCAACCACATGGGCGGCTCGACCTCGAAATGGCGATGGCGACGGACCCTCGTCTAATCGCTGAAGCGGCCGACGGGAGAACGGTGGCGACGCTTCGCGCGATGCAGCTCGAAGCCGAGATGCGGGATGACCCACAGCTCCGCGCCGACACGTTCGTGCAGCGCTGGCAGGGTCTTGAGCGCCAGCGGCGCCTCCTCCTGCGCGACCACGAGGACACGCGGGCCAACAAGGTCGCCGACCGCATGATCGGGATGGCAAAACAGCTTGAGCGCGATCCGCAGGTCGAGTCGATCCTGCGCAATCGCAAAGCCGAACTCGGGCTGCCTGCGCACTCTCGGGGCATCGGCCGAAGCTTGGGCGACCTCATCGGGCGGGGCCGAACTCGGGGGATCGAGATCGGAATGTAGGTTGGCGGTGTGCTCGTTCGGGTAGCCCTCGCGACAGACCAGTGCGCTCGTTGCGTCGGTGACCAGCGCAACGGCGACAGGGGCACAAACAGACCTGTCCGAGCATGGCCACAAAAACTTGCCTACTCCGGCCGGCCGAGTGCGCTGGATGATGATGGCGCAAGTGCGCACCTGCCCCTCGATCATTAATCTACCGCTCTAGATTCCGACGCCGCAGCCGCGCAACTTGCTCAGATTTGCCAGTCGAACAGCGTACGTTCATCCGAACCGCCCCGTCACATAGTCCCTGGTTCGGGAAGAGCGGGGCTGGGCGAACAGGGTGTCGGTCGGCCCGAACTCGATCAGCCGGCCGAGGAACATGAAACCGGTATGGTCGGAGATGCGCGTCGCCTGCTGAAGGTTGTGGGTGACGATGACGATCGTGAAGTCGCGCTTGAGCTCGGCGAGGGTCTGCTCGAGTTTGGCGGTGGAGATTGGATCGAGCGCCGATGCCGGCTCGTCGAGCAACAGCACCTCAGGCTCGACGGCGATGCCGCGCGCGACGCACAGCCGCTGCTGCTGACCGCCGGAGAGGCCGAGGCCGGAGGTCTGGAGCTTGTCCTTGACCTCGTCCCAAAGGGCCGCGCGGGTCAATGCGCGCTCGACGATGACGTCCATGTCCGCCTTGGACTTTCGGTGATAGAGCCGCACCCCGAACGCGACATTGTCGTAGATCGACATCGGGAACGGCGTCGGTTTCTGGAAGACCATGCCGACCCGCGCGCGCAGGCGAGCGAGATCGGTGCCCGAGCGCATGACGTGCGCTTCGTCGGCCGGATCGATGGCATGGCCCGACTCGACCACCATCGACACCTTCTCGCGCAGCTTGGCGAGGCTGCGGCGGTCGTTGAGGACGTCCTCGCCGTCGAGGATGATGCGGCCCTCGGCATGCTGGCCGGGATAGAGGTCATAGATCCGGTTGAGCGCGCGCAGCAGGGTCGACTTGCCGCAGCCTGACGGCCCGATCAGCGCGGTGATCTTGTGGCGCTCGACGGGCAGATCGACGGAATAAAGCGCCTGGTTTTTGCCGTAGAAGAAATCGAGCTTGCGCGACTCCAGGATGAGGTTTTCGCGCGGCGGCGCGGTCATGAACAGCTCCTCGCCGGCGGAACTCGTCATACTCGGCGCCGGGGCAGCTGGAGGAGCTGCTTCGGGCGCCGCAACGCTGGCGGTGAAAGCGCTGGGCGCAACGGAACCGGGCGCGGTGGTGCTGGTCATGGGCGGTGCGTCTCCCGGGCGAGGGTCCGCCCGATGATGTTGATGGACAATACGGCGACCGCGATGAGCAGCGCGCCGACCCAGGCCAGGCGCTGCCAGTCGTCATAGGCGCTGAGCGCGAACTGGAAGATCGTCGTTGGCAGGCTCGCCATCGGCTGCGACATGTTGGAGTTGAAGAACTGGTTGCCGAGCGATGTGAACAGCAAGGGCGCCGTCTCGCCGCTGATCCGCGCGAAGCCGAGCAGGCCGCCGGTCAGTAGGCCGGCGCCGGCCGCCTTCCAGATGATCTTGCGAATCACGAACGAGCGCGACGCGCCGAGCGCCATCCCCGCCTCGCGCAGTGCGTTGGGCTGGAGGTTGAGGATGTCCTCGGTCGTCCTGACCACGATCGGCGTGGCGAGGAAGGCGAGCGCGACCGCGCCGGCGAAACCGGAGAAGCCGTGGAACGGGCGCACCAGAAGCTCGTAGACGAACAGGCCGACCAGGATCGAAGGCGCCGACAGCAGCACGTCGTTGAGGAAGCGCACGACATGCGCATATTTCGATCCCGCGCCATATTCGGCGAGCCAGGTTCCGGCGAGCACGCCGACGACAAGCGACAGGACCATCGCGCCGAAGCACATCATGATCGAGCCGACGATCGCGTTGCGCAGTCCGCCGGGCGAGCCGGGCGCGGGCTGGTCGGCGGTGAACACCGACAGCGTAAGCCCGCCGACGCCCTTGCTGAGCAGCGTCCACAGGATCAGCACCAGCGCCGCCAGCGCGACAAGCGTCGCGACGCCGCAGGCGCCTACGAAGAAGCCGTTGATGAGTCGGCGGCGGGCGGCACGGTCGAGCATCTGCGGTCC
This sequence comes from uncultured Sphingomonadaceae bacterium, assembly GCA_964236935.1. GTDB lineage: Bacteria > Pseudomonadota > Alphaproteobacteria > Sphingomonadales > Sphingomonadaceae > Solisphingomonas. The sequence continues at coordinate 1,741 of CAXSHP010000014.1, read as the reverse complement.
GTTCAGTCTTTCTGCGTGCTGAGCAGCGCGCGCGCCGCCGCCAGCACCGAGAAGGTGATCACGAACAGCACGAAGCCCAAAGCGATCAGCGCCGAAGTGTGCATCTCGCCGGTCGCCTCGGTGAACTCGTTCGCGATGGTCGAGGCGATGGTCGAGCCCGAATCGAACAGCGAGTGCGGGAAGCTGTGCGAATTGCCGATGATGAAGGTGACCGCCATGGTCTCGCCGAGCGCCCGGCCGAGGCCCAGCATCACCACCCCGATCGCGCCGCGGCGAACATAGGGGATGACCACCGATCGGGTCACCTCGAACGGGGTGCAGCCGAGCCCGTAGGCAGCTTCGCGGACCTGCGGCGGGACGGTCAGGAAGAGCTCGCGGAACACCGCCGACATGTACGGCAGGATCATGATCGCGAGGATGATCGAGGCGGTGAAGATGTTGGCCCCGTTCGGCACGCCGGAGAACAGTGTCTCAGTCCACGAGCCGGGCTCGGCGCTCATGATCAGCGGCAGCTGGACGTGCGCCGCAAACCACGGCGCGAACACGAACAGTCCCCACATCCCATAGACGATCGAGGGGATGCCGGCGAGCAGCTCGACCGCGATTGCAATCGGCCGGGCGAGGTGGCGCGGACAGAACTCTACGAGAAAGACGGCGACACCGAGCGCCAGCGGCAGCGCCACGAACAAAGCGAGGAACGAGGTTATCAGCGTGCCGACGATGGCGCTGGCCGCACCATAGACCTCGGTCACCGGATTCCAGTCGGTCGTTGTCAGAAAGGCGAAGCCGAACTTGTGGAACGCCGGCCAGCCGCCGATCGCCAGCGACACGACGAGCCCACCGAGCGCGGCCATCAGCAAGGTCGCCGCCGAGAAGCAGGCAGCGCGGAATATCGTCTCGCCGGCCGTGCCTCGTGGAACCGACTGCGGCCGACCGATTGCGAGTGTAGCCATGAATTCCTCAGCAGAGATGGGCCGGGTGCCCGATAGCAAGCACCCGACCCTGGCCGATCAGCGTGACACGTAGACGGGCTTGCCCGCGGACTTCACGTTCATCGTCCACTGCTTGCGTACCAGCGCCTTCACCGGCGCCGGCAGCGGCACATAATCGAGGCTCGCCGCCATCGCGTCGCCGCCCTTATAGGCCCAGTCAAAAAACTTGAGCACGCCCTGCCCCGCCGCGGCGTCCGCCTGATCCTTGTACACCAGGATGAAGGTCGCGCCGCTGATCGGCCAGGTCGCCGCACCCGGCTGGTCGAGTAGCAGGACATAATTACCCGGCGCCTTCGCCCAGTTGGCGCCAGCTGCCGCCGAAGCGAAGGCACGCGCCATCGGCGGCGGGAACTGCCCGGCCTTGTTCTGGAGAAGCGTGGTCGTGGCTTTGTTCTGCTTGGCATAGGCATATTCGACATAGCCGATCGAGCCGATCGTCTGCTTGACGAACGCCGAGACGCCGTCATTGCCCTTGCCGCCGAGGCCCGTCGGCCACTGCACCGAATCGCTCGCGCCGACCTGCGTCGCCCACGCCGGATATTTCATCGCCAGGTAGGAGGTGAACAGGAAGGAGGTGCCCGAGCCGTCGGAACGATGAACTACCGTGATCGGCAGCGGCGGCAAGTGCACGCCGCGATTGAGCGCGACAATGTGCGGATCGTTCCACTTGGTCACCTGGCCGAGGAAGATCGCGGCGAGCAACGGGCCGGTAAGCTTGATCTGACCGGGCTGGATGCCGGGCAGGTTGA
>CAXSHP010000013.1:26970-28063 GCA_964236935.1 uncultured Sphingomonadaceae bacterium | reverse complement strand
ACCGTCGTGCACGCGCAGCTCGCTTTCGGCGGCGGCATGATCATGCTCGGCTCCGCCCGCGACGACGAGCACGGCAAGGTGATGCGTCAGCCCGACGACATCGGCGGCGGGCAAGGTGACGACATCGGCAAGCGGCTCGGCGACCACCGCCATCCAGAAGGCATTGGCATGGATCAGCCGGCGGCCGTCCGCCATCAGCCCGACATGGCCGGGAAAGAAGATCAGATCGCCGCGCCGGAGCGGCGCGTCCGCGGGGATTTCCTCCCCCAGTGCCGCGCATTGCTGATCGGTATCGCGTGGCGCGGCGATGCCGGCGAGACCGAGCGCCAGCTGGACCAGGCCCGAGCAGTCGAGACCGTCGCCGCTGCGCCCGCCCCAGCGATAGGGCACGCCGGCCAGGCGCTCGGCGACCGCGACGACGTCGGCGGTCACCGCGTCGGCGGGCGAGACATGCCGGCGATGGATGAACCCCGCGTCGCAGCGGACGAACGATTGTTCGACGACGCCGGCGAGGCGCACGCCCATCGGCCACCGCGCCACGACCGGCGCCTTGATATCGGCGCTGGCGAACACCAAAGCGGCGGGCGCGGTGACGACGTGGCTCGCGGTCGTCGGATCGCCCAGCGCGGATGCGGGCAGATAGCCGACATAATGGTCGTGCCGGCAATAGCCCCAGGCCCACCCGCCCGATACGTCGATCAGCGCGAATTCCTCGCCGTGCAACAATTCGGATACGGCGGCAGCGCCGGCATCGGGCGCCAACCGCAGCGCGACGCCGGCGTCAAGGCAGGCCCGGATCGACGGAGCGGCGTAGTGGGACGCGAACAGCCGATCGGCCAAAGCGATGTCGGCGATGTCGGATCGCGCGGCATGCACGCGGCTGTCGAGCGCGATCGACCGACCGCTCAGGTGGAAGCGTGCGCCCTCACGCGGCGACGAGCTGGAGTCCGCGGCCGTTCTGGCTGCCGATGAGGCCACTGAACTCTTCAAGAAACTCGGTCCCCCGCGTCGTGCGCGTGATGAAGATGTTGCGGCGGTCCTTCTCGTCGCGCTCGCGGCGCAGATAGCCGAGCGCACCCAGAGTATTCAAGGC
>CAXSHP010000013.1:21572-26960 GCA_964236935.1 uncultured Sphingomonadaceae bacterium | reverse complement strand
CGTGACGACCGGCTTCGAAACATTGAGGATACGCGCCAGCCCGCGCACGGTATGGGGGCCCTGCGTCCGGTAGACGAGCAGCAGCAAAGCCATCTGGCGGTTGGTCAGATCGGGCTCACCGGAACGGACATAACCGACCAGGGTCTTCAGCCAGCTGCCGAGAACATCGTTGTCCATCAGCTTTGTCCCATGTGCGCGTCGCGCCGTGACGCTTGCGGAAAGAACACATGGCGACGAAGAAGTTTCCTTTAAATCGTTGGGATTAACCGAACCGCGCGGCCAGCAGGTGCCATGCGGCATGAAGGCCGAGCGCCGCTCCGCCCTTCGGCCGGCCGGGCTTGGCGGTGGGGTTCCAGGCGAAAGTATCGAGGTGGGCCCAGGGGATCGCCGTCGGCACGAACCTGTCGAGAAACAGCGCCGCGGTGATCGCGCCGGCGCCGCCCTCCGGAGCATTGGTGAGATCGGCGATGTCCGATTTCAGCAGATCGCGATAGCCCGGCCACAGCGGCAGCCGCCACAGAGGATCGCCCGTGATCCCGCCGGCGGCGAGCAGTTCGGCGGCGAGCGCGTCGTCGTTGGCGAACAGCGCCGGCAGCTCGGGGCCGAGCGCGACGCGCGCCGCGCCGGTCAGCGTGGCGAAATCGAGGATCAGCGCCGGCTGCTGCTCGACCGCGCGGGCCAGCGCGTCAGCCAGGATCAGCCGCCCCTCGGCGTCGGTATTGCCGATCTCGACCGACAGCCCGTTGCGGCTGATCAGCACGTCGCCCGGGCGGAAGGCGTTGCCGGCGATCGCATTCTCCACTGCGGGGATCAGCAGATGGAGCCGCACCGGCAAGCGCGCCTGCATCACCAGCCGCGCGAGCGCGAGCGCATGGGCCGCGCCGCCCATATCTTTTTTCATCAGGCGCATGCCCGCGGCCGGCTTGATGTCGAGCCCGCCCGAATCGAAGCACACGCCCTTGCCGACGATCGCCACGCGCGGATGCTTGGGATGGCCCCACTCGAGCTCGATCAGGCGCGGGCCGTTGGGCGCGGCGGCGGCGCGGCCGACGGCGTGGACCATCGGATATTGCTCGGCCAGCGGTTCGCCGCCGACGATCGTCAGGGTCGCACCGAATTCCTTCGCGATGGTCTCGACGGCGGCCGCCAGGTGGGGCGGCGCCATGTCGTCGCTGGGCGTGTCGACCAGGTCGCGGACCAGGGCGACCGCCTCGGCCATGCGCACCGTCTCGTCGACCCGCGCGGGATCGTCGGTGAGGAGGATGCGCTCGGCGGTGGGATCGGGTTTCTGCTTGTAGCGATCGAAGCGGTGGTGCGCGAGCAGCCAGCCGAGCGCTCCGGCACCGGGACCGCCCTCGATGCGATACGTCCCCGACGGCAGCTTCACCGCGGCGGGCGCAAGGTCCCACGGGCCGGGCGCCGCCGGCATGCCGAGCGCGGCCGACCATTCCTGCGGCTTGGCGCCGGGCAACAACACGAACTCTCCCGGCTTCGCCTTGAATTGCGCGGCGGCGATCGTCGTACGGACGCGCTCGGGCTGCTGGGCGAGCCAGGCGTCGAGCGCGTCGGCCGGGAGGAGGTGAACGAGCTGCGCCGGCTGGCCGCGGTCCGGCTGGAGCAGGGAAGCGAAGTCGGTCATGCGGCCGCTAACGAACGGCCACGCCGAACAGATCGTGCTCGTCGGCATCCTCGATCAGCACCGCGACGATGTCGCCCGGCGACAGTCCGGCCGCGTCGCGCAGATGCACTTCGCCGTCGATCTCGGGGGCGTCGGCCTTGCTCCGGCCCGATGCGCCGCCTTCGTCGTCGACGAGATCGACGATCACGTCGAGCGTGCGGCCGATCTTCGCCTGGAGCTTCGCCGCCGAGATCGCGGCGGCGCGCTCCATCAGGCGCTGGTAGCGCTCCTCCTTGATCTCTTCGGCGACGTGATCGCCCAGCATGTTGGCGGCCGCCCCCTGAACCGGCTCGAAGCGGAACGCGCCCACGCGATCGAGCTGCGCCTCGTCGAGCCAGTCGAGCAGATATTGGAAATCGGCTTCGGTCTCGCCGGGAAAGCCGACGACGAACGACGAGCGCACCGCGATGTCGGGGCAGATCGCGCGCCACGAGCGCAGCCGCTCGAGCACCTTGGCCTCGTTCGCCGGGCGGCGCATCGCGCGCAGCACGTTGGGTGCGGCATGCTGAAACGGGATGTCGAGATAGGGCAGCACCAGCCCCTCGGCCATCAGCGGGATCACGCGATCGACGTGCGGATAGGGATAGACATAGTGGAGCCGCACCCACGCGCCGAGCTTGCCCAGTTCGCGCGCGAGATCGGTCATGTGCGCGCGGACGGGCGCGCCGTGCCATGGCCAGTCTGAATGGCGCAGGTCGACGCCGTAGGCCGAGGTGTCCTGGCTGATCACCAGCAGCTCGCGCGTGCCCGCCGCGACCAGCTTCTCCGCCTCGCGCAGGATCGCATCGGGACGGCGGCTGACCAGGTCGCCGCGCAGCGAGGGGATGATGCAGAAGCTGCAGCGATGGTTGCAACCCTCTGAAATCTTGAGATAGCTGTAATGGCGCGGGGTCAGCTTGAGATCGCGGTCGGGAACGAGGTTGAGATAGGGCGACGGCGGCACCGGCGCTGCGTCATGGACTGCGCCGACCACCTCCTCATATTGGTGCGCGCCCGTGACCGCGAGCACCTTGGGGAAGCGCCGCCGGATCGTCTCGGCTTCCTTGCCCATGCAGCCGGTGACGATCACGCGGCCGTTCTCGGCGATCGCCTCGCCGATCGCGTCGAGGCTCTCCTCCTTGGCGCTGTCGAGGAACCCGCAGGTGTTGACCAGCACCACGTCCGCCCCGGCATAATCGGGCGATATCGCATAACCGTCCGCGCGCAGCCTGGTCAGGATGCGCTCGCTGTCGACGAGGTTCTTGGGACAGCCGAGCGAGACCATGCCGACCTTGGGCGGGGAGGGGAGGATCGTCGCCATGGGATGCGGCCCCATAGGCGCGTTTGGCGGCTTTTGCTAGGCGGGGTAGCGGCCGGCCAGGTCGGTCATCGAGGGGCCATGGGTGAGATCGAGGTGGAGCGGGGTGACCGCGACATAGCCGTCGGCCACGGCTTCCAGATCGGTCGAATGCGCGGGCGTGTGGAGCATCGGCCCGAGCCCGAACCAATAATAATCGAACCCGCGCGGATCCTGGCCGGTGACGATCTTGAGCCGCCCGTAGTCGCGCAGGCCCTGCGCCGCCACCCGGATACCGCGCACCTCGTCCGCCGGCCGCGAGGGGAAGTTGACGTTGACCAGGGTGCGCGGCGCGAACGGTGCGTCGACCAGCGGGCGCAGTACGCGCTCGCCCCACGCCGTCGCCGCGGCGAACGGCACCGCATCGCCCATGGCCTCGTGCGCATAAGCCTGGCTCAGCGCGATCGAGGGAATGCCCAGCAGCGTGCCCTCCATGGCGCCGGCGAGCGCCCCCTCCATCGCCGCCGAAACCGTTCCCGAATAAGTGACGTCCTCGGCCAGATTCTCGCCGCGGTTGACGCCCGACAGGATGAGGTCGGGCGGATTATCCTTCATCACCACCGCCAGCGCCATCATCACCGCGTCGGTCGGCGTGCCGCTTACGGCGAAGCGGCGCTCGCCCAGGCGACGCAGGCGCAGCGGGCGGGTGAGGGTCAGCGAGTGGCCGGCGCCCGACTGCTCGTCCGCCGGCGCGACCACCCAGACATCCTGCGACAAGGCGTTGGCAATGCGCTCGAGCACCTTGAGACCGGTGCCGTTTATCCCGTCGTCGTTGGTGAGGAGGATCCGCATCAGCGCGGGCTCAGCACTTCCGTGCCGCCCATGTAGGGCACGAGCGCCCGTGGGATGCGGACCGACCCGTCCGCCTGCTGGCCATTCTCGAGCACGGCGACGAGCGCACGGCCCACCGCGAGGCCGGAGCCGTTGAGCGTGTGGACGAACCTCGTGCCCTTTTCCTCGCCCGCGGGGCGATAGCGCGCATCCATCCGCCGCGCCTGGAAGTCGCCGCAGGTCGAGCAGCTCGAGATCTCGCGGTAGCGGCGCTGGCCGGGCAGCCACACTTCGAGGTCGTAGGTCTTGCGCGCGGAAAAGCCCATGTCGCCCGCGCACAGCAGCATCCGGCGATAGGGCAGCTCGAGCCGCTCGAGGATGTTCTCGGCGGCGCGCGTCATTCGTTCGTGCTCGGCGTCGGACGTCTCCGGGGTGGTGATCGAGACCAGCTCGACCTTGTCGAACTGATGCTGGCGGATCATCCCGCGCGTGTCGCGCCCCGCGGCGCCGGCTTCCGAACGGAAGCAGGGGGTAAGCGCGACGAACCGCAGGGGCAGCTCCGCCTCGCCCAGGATCTGCTCGCGCACGAGATTGGTCAGGCTGACCTCGGCGGTCGGGATCAGCCAGCGCCCGTCGGTGGTGCGGAACAGGTCGTCGGCGAATTTGGGCAGCTGGCCGGTGCCGAACAAAGCCTCGTCGCGCACCAGCAGCGGGGGCGTCACCTCGGTGTAGCCATGCTCGCGGGTCTGGACGTCGAGCATGAATTGGCCGAGCGCCCGATTGAGCCGGGCGATCGGGCCGCGCAGGACGGCAAAGCGCGCGCCGGACATGGCCGTCGCCGCGGCGAAATCGAGGCCGAGTGCCGGCGCGAAATCGTCATGCTCGCGCGCGGCGAAAGCGAATTCGGGCGGATCGCCGACGCGCTTGCGCTCGATATTGTCCGCCTCGTCCGCGCCATCGGGGACATCTCCGGCCGGGAGGTTGGGGATGGCGCCGAGCGCGGCGGCTAGCTCCTCGGAGATGCGACGGTCCTCGTCCTCGAGCGCGGGCAAACGGACTTTCAGCGCGGCAACCTCCGCCATAATCGCCTGCGCGCTCGCTTCATCACGTTGCGCCTTGGCCTGGCCGATCGCTTTGGACGCTTCGTTGCGGCGCGCCTGGACCTGCTGCGCCTCCGTGATGCACGCGCGGCGTTGCTCGTCGAGCGCGACGAGGCCTGACGCGGCCGGATCGAGGCCACGCCGCGCCAGTCCGGCGTCGAAGGCGTCCGGGTCGTCGCGGATCGAGCGTATATCGTGCATCGCGCGGCTATGGCGAGGGGAGGCGGCTCACGCAACTCTGCGGACCATGTCGAAGCGTTTCAACGCTTGATCGGGCTTGGCGCACGATCCATCCTGCTCGGCGCGGCCAATGCCCGCATGAATGCATTATACGATCACGACTTTACCAAAGGAGCCATCGTGAACAGATTCGTCTTGCTAATGACCGCCTCCGCTACCGCGATGACGCTGACGGCTTTTCCGGCCGCGGCCCAGAATGCCGCCCCGGCCGCCAGCGCCGCTGCCGGCGCCAAGACGTCGGCCGTCGTGCCCGGCGTCGCGGC
>CAXSHP010000013.1:15095-21562 GCA_964236935.1 uncultured Sphingomonadaceae bacterium | reverse complement strand
CGGTGTGACGGTCTATGATCCGAAGGGCGGCGTCGTCGGCACGATCGAAAGCGTCGACGCCACCTCCGCCGTGCTCGCGACGAGCGCCAACAAGGTGCGCCTGCCGACGGCATCGTTCGGCACCGGCCCGCGCGGGCCGACGCTGGCGATGACCGCCGCGCAGGTCGATGCGATGGTCGCGTCGACACCGCCGCCGCCGCTCAATCTCGTCAAGGGCGGGGCGGTCAGCGACACCGCAGGCAATCCGGTCGGTACGATCGAAGAGGTCACGCCTCAGTTCGTGCTGGTCGCGACCGCCAAGAACAAGGTGCAGCTGCCGGTGACCGCTTTTGCCGGCAGCGACAGAGGCCCGGTCATCGGGATGACGGCGGCGGAGCTCGATGCGGCGGCCGAAGCGGCCAAGGCCAAGCCCGCAACCGCGACGAACTGACCGCGCCGCAACGAAAGAAGGCCGCGTCCGGTGATCCGGGCGCGGCCTTTTCAATGAGCGATGTTCGAGGTGGGCAGATGGCTCAACTGCTCCCCGGCGTAGGCGGGGTCAGTGGGGGACTCTGATCAGAGCGCACTGACCTCCCCTTGCCTCCCTCTGTTCCCCCGCGAAGGCGGGGGTCCAGACCAGACCAAGACTCTTTGTTACGGGCTGGACCCCCGCCTTCGCGGGGGAACGATTCAGGCTGGTGTCATTCCGCTTCGAGGACGCAGCCTCGTCTCGGCCTTCCCGACTGGACCCCGCCCTGCGCCGGGGAACTGGCTGGTTCAGCGTGAGGGAAACAGACTTTAGCGGGCGCGTTCGAGCTTGCGGCGCGCAACCAATGCCGCTGCAGCGCCTCCGAACAGCAACAGCATCGGCGGAGCGGGGACCGGGGTCGGATGGTGTCCCGGTGGGCCGTGGCTGCTCGTTCCGTGGCTGGACCCGGGCCAGCCATGTCCGCCGCTGCTGCTGGTACTGCTGCTCGTCGAGCTGCTCGTGCTTGATGACGAGCTGGTGCTCGATGAGGTACTGGAGCTCGAGGACGTGCTGCCCGTCGATCCCGTCGATGTCGAGCTCGACCCGCTGCTCGAGATTGTACCGCTCGACGTAGACGAAATGATCATGCTGCCGCCGCTGCCGCCACCGCCCCATGAGCCGCCGCCCGCGAAGAAGCCGCCGCCGAAGCCGCCCGACGAACCGCCGATGATCGCCGGAGCCGCGGTGCTGCCGAGCAACGGCGTGTCGTAAGGCGCGGGCGCGGAGACCACCGTCACGGCAGCCGGAGCGCAGGTCGTCGTGGTGACCGTCCGGCGAACCCGGTGGACGACCGGTCGCCGCTTGGGCATGATCCGCTGCTTCTTCGATACGGCGTACAGGCGTGGCTTCTCGACCACATGCACGGCGCCGCCGCCGATCACCGCGCCGCCGCATGCGCAGGCGCACAGTTTCGTCAAAGCCATTCGAACCGACATCGCCGAATACTCTTTCGTTGCTCGACGATCGCTGCCCCGACCTCAATGCCGGAGACGCTCGCGCCTCAACCTCACCGATCGACAATGCAGAAGAAATGCTTCGCTGCAAGTCAGTTAACCATTTTTGCCCCCAAGTAACTTTCTTTTATTCTCGCGGCGTCAAAACGAGGTCAGTTAACGTGCCATTTGGGTGCAGTCGCTACTGTCACCATCAACATTTATAGTTTACGGACTTGGTTAACAGCACTGCTCGGCGCAACCCGTGGATCGGCGCGAATCATCGGTTCACATAACCGAAACCTAGTTGCGGCTAAGCGCGAGCCGGATCGGTGCCGGCGGCCGATCCGCCCGCTTGTGTGGGTCGAGACGCGTGTCTATAGGCGCGCCGGTACGGTTCCCGAAGTGGAGACGAGCGGGATGGCAACGGCACATGTGGCGGGCGAGTCATCCGGTGACGGCGCCGATACGCCGGCCGATCCGGACTATCGCCCCGGCCCCGACGAACCGTTCATGAACGAGCGTCAGTTGGCCTATTTCCGCGCCAAGCTCGGCGAGTGGAAGAATGCCATCCTGCGCGAGGCGCAGGGTACGCTGGCACAGCTCCAGGTCGACTCGCTGCGCGAGCCCGACATCACCGATCGCGCGTCGAGCGAGACCGACTGGTCGATCGAGCTGCGTACGCGCGATCGCGAACGCAAGCTGATCGCCAAGATCGAGGCCGCGCTGCGCCGCATCGACGAGGGCGAATATGGCTATTGCGAAGTCACCGGCGAACCGATCTCGCTCGCCCGGCTCGAAGCGCGCCCGATCGCGACGATGACGGTCGAGGCGCAGGAGCGCCACGAGCGCCAGGAGAAGGTCTCGCGCGAAGAGTAAACGTCTGCGCCACTTAATCCTTCCGCAAACTTTACATGGCTTTATGCATGCTGGCGCAGGTGGGAGCATCGCGCAGTGGCCGAGCCGACTATCGCCGAGGAGGAAGCCAGCGCGCCGGCGCGTGCGCCGCGCGATAGCCTGTTCCTCCACGCCAATATCCACCCGCTCGACGGCAGCCGCGACATCCGGGTGCGCGTCCGCAATCTTTCGTCAGGCGGCATGATGGCCGAGCCCGAGGTCGAGGTCGCGCCGGGCGAACGGGTGATCGTCGATCTGCGCGGCGTCGGCGCGATCGGCGCGACGGTGGTGTGGACCGTGGCGGGGCGGGCCGGTCTTGCGTTCGATCGCGAAATCGACCCGCGCAAGGCGCGCACGCCGGTCGGCGAGCCGGCCAGGGCCGGCCGTCCGCTGTTCGCACCGCAATCGCGGCGGCCGGCGCTCAAGCTGCTGTGACGACGTCGTAAGGGCGTCCGCCCCGAGCGGTCAGCGGCGCGAGAGCGCTTCCTTGATCCGCAATTTCTGTTTCTTGAGGCGAGCGACGATCGTCTGATCGGGCTGGGGGCGACGGGCCTCGTCGGCGATTCGGGCGTCGAGCCCGGCATGCTTCGCTATCAGCGCGGAAGAATGGGCATTTTCCATGAAAATGGTCTCCTCTTGCTTTTCGGCACAAGGAGTAAACCATGCTTCGCCCTAATTGTCGCCTGACCAATCGAGTCAATGCGGTCGGTTGACGCTAGATTCACGACGATCGGTGACGGCGTACGACGAGCCGAGCGCTTGCGACGGTCGGCGACCCGACCTAACGAGAGCCGATGCAGCCGGGCGACGTCCACCAGCGTATCGCGCTCCTCCGCCTCGAGCACCGCGATCTCGATGCGGGCATCGAGGCGTTGCGCGTGACGCCGGGCTCCGACCAGCTCCAGCTCGCGCGGCTGAAGAAACGCAAGCTGCGGCTGCGCGACGAGATCGCGGCGCTCGGCGACATGCTGCTGCCCGATATCATCGCCTGACGAAAAGGCCGGCCCGGTCGCCCGGGCCGGCCCTCGTGCGCCGCAGCGGTCGGGCGTCAGGCCGCCTTGCGCTGCTCCGCTTCGCCTTCGATCGCGGGGGCCGGCGCGGGGGCCGCTCCGATCGCGATCTTGCGCGGCTTCTTGTGCTCGGGCACCTCGCGGACGAGGTCGACGCTGAGCAGGCCGCTGTCGTACGACGCGCCGGTCACCTTGATCGTGTCGGCGAGCTGGAAGCGGCGCTCGAACGCGCGCTTGGCGATGCCGCGATGGATGAACTCGCGGCCCTCGTCGCCATTCTCGCCGGCCCGGCCGACGACGAGCAGGAAATTCTCCTGCACGGTCAGCTCGAGCTCGTCCTCGCGGAAGCCGGCCACCGCGATCGAGATGCGATAGGCGCCGTCGCCGCGCTTCTCGATGTTGTAGGGCGGATAGGCATCGGTATCGCCGCGGGTGGCGAAGTCGACGAGACGGTTGAGATTCTCGAAACCGATCGACGAGCGCAGCAGGGGCGCGAAATCAACAGTACGCATGGCTCAAATCCTCTGTGGCAAATGAGTTGGTCGAAAGGCCCACGGCAATCCGTCGGGCCGTTCCGCCCGCCCCGCGAACGGCGGCGGGCGGAACGTCAGCGAGATAGGAAAGGACGCGCCGGGTTCAAGACCGCTCCGTTTCGGCACATGGCGCGGAAAGAGGGTGAATCGAATGGAATTCGCTGTTCCGGAAATGCGCCGCTGTGGCATTGGCACGGCATGCCCTTGCACGACACCCGCGCCCGCATGACCGCCCGGATGGTCGACTCGCTCTATGTCGAGGCGATGGTGCTGGCCGATGAGGCGCGCAGTTATTTCGACCAGGAGAGCCGGCCCGATCGCGACCTGCTGTCGCCGCTGACGCGCGTCGGCTTTTCGTGCGAGGCGCTCAAGGTGACGACGCGCCTGATGCACGTGGTGGCGTGGCTGCTCAACCGGCGCGCGGTCGAGGCGGGCGAGATCACGTTCGAGCAGGCGCGCGAACCACGGCACCGGCTCGGTCATGCCGCGACCAGCGACGAGGAGTTCACCGCGCAATTGCCCGAGCCGGCCCGCGCGATCATCGCGGCGAGCAGCGATCTCTATGCGCGGGTCGAGCGGCTCGATCAGGATATCGCCAGCGAGCAGGCGCCGCCGAGCCCGGCGCGCGGGCTGCTGAGCCGGCTGGAGCGCGCATTCTAGAGCCTGATGGCTTCAGGTTGCCTCGCTTCGGGGGAACGATTCAAGCTGGTGTCATCCCGCTCTTGCGTCGCTAAGGTCGGGCGAGGACCTCGAGCGCTTCCGCCGCAGCGCGCAGGCCGCTCTGCCACGCCCCGTGGGCGGTCGAGAAATCGGTCGGATCGGTCGCCTCTCCGGCAAAGAACAGCCGGCCGTCGACCGGTCTGGCCAGAACGGCGCGGCTTGGCGCCTGTCCGGGGAGAGCATGACTGTACGACCCGCCGATATCGTCGGCATTGCGCCACGCGGAGCCGATCAGCAGGCGCAGCTTGCGTCGGAAATCGCTTCCGAGCAGCGCCGCCAGCTCGTCCGCCACGAACGCGAAAGCGCCCGCCAGGCCCGCCCGCTCCAGTTCCTCCGCGCAATTTCCGGCGAGGAAGCATTCGATCACCGGCCGTCCGAACGGCATCAGATAATAGCTGCCGGTGCAGCTGCTGTGCGGGTTCCCGAGGAGGTGGGTGTCGGGTTCGAGCCCGTGGCCGTCGCCGAGGCGCAGAAAGATCTTGTCGGCGAGCCCGAGCGGCAGGCGGGCGGCGGCATGGCGGTGCTCGTCGATCGCGGGCGTGAACGCGATGCGGTCGGACGCGAGCACGGCAGTCGGCAGCGCCAGGATCGCGGCTGCCGCGATGATCGTCCCATGGCGTGTGGCCAGGCGCACCTTCGCGCCGCTGAAGTCGATCGCGGTGACCGGCGTGGCGAGCGTCAGCGTCGTGCATCGCAGCTGCGTGGCGATCAGCGTGCCGTAGCCCTCGCGCACGCGCCAGTTGGTCTCGCTCGCCGCGGAATCGTAGGCGAGATAGTCGGCGACGGAGAGATTTCGGAGCCCGGTGCCGTTGATATAGCCGCTCAATGAATCGACATAAGCATTCCAGCGGCCGCCCTGCTCGAGTGAATCGGCGGCACGGTCGCTCGCCGGGGGATCGGTCTCCCAGCGCCGCTGCAACGCGTCCCACGCCGCGCCGGCGGCGCGCTGCTCGGCGGCGGGGAAGCCGAGTTCGCGGTATTGCGCGCCCCAGGCCGAGGGCGCGCGATCGACCGTGAGGCCATGTGCGGCGGCGACGTCGACGAGCGGGTTGCGCTCGGCGGAATGCAGCCAGCCGCACCCGAGATCGAGCGGCATGCCTTCGATCGTCTGCGTCCAGGCGCGCCCGCCGACCCGCTGGCTCGCCTCGATCACGATCGCGCTGCGCCCGGCCGCGACGATGCGGCGCGCCGCCGATAGGCCGGCAGCGCCCGCGCCGACGACGGCCACGTCATATTCCTGCGTCATCGCCGGTCAGCCTTCTTCGATGCGGCGCTCGTCTTCCGCCGTCAGCGTGATCTGCTTGAAGTCGAGCTCTTCCTGCAACGCGAGATAGGTGTCGGGGCTGATGCTTTGCCCCGTTCGCAACGTCTCCAGGCATTCCCGCTGGCGGCGGATCGCGGCAAGGCCGAACGCGCGCCGGCGCTCCATCACGCCCCGTCGCTCGCCCCTCGCGGCATCGCGCGCCAGCTCGAAGCCGTAGCGAAAATCCTCCGCGTCCTTGCCGCGACGGCCCTTGAGCGAGGCGAGCGCCGCTTCGGCGAGGTCGGCGCGGGCCTGCGACAGCTCGTCGGCGACCCCGTCGTCGCCATCGAGCTTGAGCAGGCGGACCAGCGGCGGCAACGTCAGCCCCTGCACCACGAGCGTGGCGAGCACGACCGCGAACGCGGTCAGGACGATCAGATCACGCTGCGGAAAGGAGGCGGGAAGCGCGAAGGCGGTGGCCAGCGTCACCAGGCCACGCATGCCGCACCAGCCGACCAATATGCCGTGGCCGATGCTGGCCGGCTCGATATCGCCGCGCATGACGGCGAAACGTGCGGCAAGCTGGGAGTAGATGAGCACCCAGAGCAGCCTCACCCCGATCAC
>CAXSHP010000013.1:0-15085 GCA_964236935.1 uncultured Sphingomonadaceae bacterium | reverse complement strand
CGCCCTGGCGGCGATCACCGCGACGATCACCAAGGCGGCGAACCCCGCCGCTTCCCGCAACCGATCGGCCGGCATCGCCGCAACGATGGTGCGCACCTGCATGCCCATCAGCAGGAACGCGAGGACATTGAGCAGGAACACCACCGAGGCCCATACCGCGTAGGAATGTACCCGCATGCGCGGCGACTGCTGCAGGCCCGCGGTTCGCGCGATCGCCATCGCGAAGGCGACGACGCACAGGATCGGCGACAGGTGGAGACGCTCGGCGACGATCCACACGGCGAAGGTATTGGCAAACTGCAGGAGGTTGGCGCCGAGCGTCTCGTCCGCGCCGGGCGAGATGCGTCGGTAAAGCCAGGCCAGTGCGACCCCCAGAAAGATGCCGCCCGGCGCCGCCAGGCCGAGGCGCAGCGCCAGTCCGCCGTCGATGCCGCCGTGCGCCTGGATCGACAGAGCGGCGCTGAACAACAGCAGCGCCAGTGCGTCGTTGAGCAGGCTTTCGCCCTTGAGCACGGCCACTGAACGGCGCGGCATGCTGACCGTGCTGAGCAGCGCGGTCGCCGCCGCGGCGTCGGGCGGCGCGACGATCGCACCCAGCGCCAAGGCAGCATAAAGCGGCAGGCCGGCAAAGCTCGTTCCCACCCAGGCGACCGCGCTGGCGGTCAGCAGCACGGCCACCACCGCCAAGGCGAACAGCGGCCGCCAGAGTCGCTTCACCGCCCCGACCGGAAAATCGAACGCGGCGTCCATCAGCACCGGCGCGACGAACAGCGCCAGCGCGGTGTGCGGGTCGAGCCTGATCGACGGCGCGCCGGGGACGAAGGCCAGCAGCATGCCCGCCGCGGCGAGCATCGCCGGGTAGGGCAGCGCCAGTCTGCGCGACACCTGCAGGAGCAGGATCGCCGCGATCAGCAACGCCACCAGGCTTTCGAAGAAACTCATCCCCTCGTCTAACGCAGCGCCGGCGGCGCGACAAACCGCCAGGCAGGTGGGGGATCGAGACGAAGCGGACGGGTATCGTCGCGGCGATGCGTCGATCGCGGGCGCGCTGTCGGAGACGAAGCGAGGCGAACGACGCGACGAACTCCCGGATCCGAGCTTCCGCCGCGAAATGTGATGATATAGTGTCTCGGAGGTGAAGATCAGATCGCGGCCCGTCGTCAGCTCCATGTTCCTTGCCGCGCTGGGTGTGGGTGCCGCGGCGGCCGCGCAGCCGGTGGCGATCGCGGGCGACGGCGCGATGCCGCGTCCCGGCATCATCCTGTTCTGGGCAAGCTGGTGCGTGCCGTGTCGGGCGGAGCTCGCGCGGCTTCCCGCGCTCGCCCAGGCGGCGCGGCCCTTGCCGGTCGTCACGCTCGCGCTCGATCCCCCCGACGTCGCCCGCGAGACCCTCCGTCGTTTCGGCATGGGGACCCACGCGGCCTTTGCCGATGCCCGCCCGCCGGCGCTGGTGATGGCGGAGTGGGGCGGCGAGGGGACGGCGTTGCCGCTGGCCGTCGCCGTCGACCAGCACGGGACAGTCTGCGGTCGCAAGCGCGGGCTGCTCGGCACCGATCAAATCCGCCAATGGATCGGGCAATGCTCGCGGTAGCCGACCTCGTCGCCGGCTATCGCGGCCGCGCCATCGCCCGCCTGGCGACGCTGCACGTACCGGGAGGAGAGGCGGCCGTGCTGACCGGCGCGTCGGGCGCTGGCAAGACCACATTGCTGCTGGCGATCGCCGGTCTCGCCGACGTGCTCGCGGGCTCGGTCCGGATCGCTGCGGCCGAGCTGGCGAATATCACGCCCCGCGCACGCGATCTCCACCGCGGTCGCCATATCGGGCTGGTGTTCCAGGATCTGCACCTCGTTCCCGGCCTCTCGGCGCTCGACAACATGCTGCTCGCCCCCTTCGCGGCGCGCCGGCCGCAAGATCGCGACAAGGCGATCGCGCTGCTCGATCGGCTCGGTCTCGCGCACCGCGTCACCGCGCGCGCCGAGACGCTCAGCCGCGGCGAGGCGCAACGGGTCGCGATCGCGCGCGCGATGCTCCAGGATCCACAGCTGATCCTCGCCGACGAGCCGACCGCGAGCCTCGACGATCAGGCCTGCGGCGCGGTGCTCGACCTGCTGCTCGAGGCGACGCGCGACAGCGGCGCCGCGCTCGTCGTCGCGACGCACGATGCGCGCGTGAAGGCGCGGCTGGCGCAGGTCGTCGTGGCGGAGCCGGCCTGATGCTGCTCAAGCTGGTCTTCGCCTCGATCCGCCGCAAGCCGCTCGGCTGGCTGTTCCATATCCTGTCGCTGGCGCTCGGCGTCGCGGTGGTCGTCGCGCTGCTCGCGATCGACCGCGGGCTCGACGAGCGCTTCACGCGCGACCTCGGCGGCGTCGACCTCGTCGTCGGCGCGAAGGGCAGCCCGCTGCAGATCATCCTGTCGTCGGTGTTCCAGCTCGATCAGCCGACCGGCAACGTCCCGCTCGAAATGCTCACGCGGCTCAAGCGCAACATGCTGGTCAAGGATGCCGTGCCGCTGTCGCTCGGCGACAATGTCGGCGGCTATCGCATCGTCGGCACCAGCACCGATTATCCGCGCCTGTACGATGCGAAGCTGGCGTCCGGCCGCTATTGGACGACGATCCTCGAGGCGGTGCTGGGCGACGAGGTCGCGCGCACGCAGCACCTCCGGGTCGGCGACGTCTTCATCGGCGAACATGGCCTCGCGCGCGGCGGGGAGTTTCACGCGCACAGCCCTTATCACGTCGTCGGCGTGCTCGCGCCGACGGGCACCGTGATCGACCGGCTGGCGCTGACCGACACCGCCAGCGTGTGGAAGGTCCACGAGCATGAGAATGCCGAGCATGCCGCGGCGGTCGCCTCCGAGACCGAGACGCACGAGGGCCCCGACACCTATCCCGCGGTCGGCAAGGAAATCACCGCGGTGCTCGTGCGCTATCGCTCGGCGATGGGCGCGCTGATGATCCCGCGCCTGCTCAAGAATGCGCCGAACGTGCAGACCGCCATCCCGGCGCTGGAGCTGATCCGGCTCAACAAGCTGCTCGGCACCGGCAGCGAGGTGCTGCGCGGGTTCGGCATCGGCCTGCTGGTGCAGGAGCGGCAGCGCGAGCTGGCGATGCTGCGCGCGCTGGGCGGCGGGCCGTTTCTCCTGCTGCGGCTGGTGCTGTGCGAGGCGCTGCTGCTCGGTCTGGTCGGGGGCGTGCTCGGCCTCGCGCTGGGGCGCGTCGCGGCGACTATCGCCGCGCATGCCGTCGCGGGCGGCGGCGGGCCGGCGCTGACCCTCCCGCCGCTCGGCCCGACCGAGCTCGCCATCGTCGCCGCCGCGGTGCTGCTCGCGCTCGTCGCCGCGATCGTGCCGTCGATCATGGCCTATCGCCTGCGTCCGGCCCAGGTGCTGCGGGCATGAGGGCTGCACGTTTTTTCCTGCCTGCGGTTTTTTTGGTCGGGCTCACTGCGATGCAGACCCAGCCGTTCGTCGGACCGAATGGGAACGGCACGCTCGTTCACGAGGATGATCTGCGCTGGCTGTCCTTTCGCGATGCCAAGATCGCCGCCGATGACACGAAGGGCGAATATCGGGCAAGCTTCAGCCCGACGCTGGTGAGGATGGACGGCCACGGCTTCAGCATCACCGGCTACATGCTGCCGATCGAGACCAGCGCGCGCGCGGCGCATTTCATTCTGACGCGCCGCAGCGCCGGCTGCCCGTTCTGCCCGCCCAACGAGCCGACCGAGGCGATCGAAATCTTCACCAGCGCGCCGGTAGACTATACGCCGGCGCCCCTGACCGTGGCAGGCCGGCTGCATCTCGTCCCCCGCAGCGATACCGGGTTGTTCTATCGTCTGGATCACGCGAAGGTTGATGGATGAGGTATTTGCGTTCGCTATTCGCCGTTGTCGCCGCCTCCGTCGCCATGGCGGCGGTTCCGGCGCGAGCGCAGTTCCAGGAGGATGGCGAGCGGACCACGCAAGCCAGGCTGCCGCAGGGGAAATCGCCGCTCTGGGCGACGCTCCGGCAGACCAGGATCGGGGTCAACGAGGCCCGCGGGCTGTTCACCGCAACGCATCCGCCGGCGGTGAAGGCGCTCGCCGGCAAGTCGATCAGCCTCGCCGGGTTCATCATGCCGCTCGACGCTGAGACCAGGGGAACGCATTTCCTTCTGTCGAAATACACGCCGGTCTGCGCCTTCTGCCCGCCCGGCGAGCCGAACGAGGTCGTCGAGGTGCACAGTGCCAAGCCGATCGCGTTCAACGACAAGCTCGTCACCGTCACCGGAATGTTCGCGCTCGAGAATAAAGGCGAAAATGGATTGTTCTTCCAGATGACCGGAGCCAGTGTCCGCTGACCGCCCGGTGAAGGAATATCCATGAAAAAAGCTGCTCGCCTGCTTCCGCTCGTCATCCTCTTCGGCGCGACGGCCTGGGCGCAGGACAAGGCGCCCGACGCCGCCCCGCCGGGGAAGGACAAGGAATCAGTCGAGGACAAATATCAGGAGCGCACTGCGCAGGAGGCGGCCGACGGGTGGATCAGCCCGTCGGTCAAGGAGATCCAGACCGTCACCGCGCACCGCATCACGGCGGCCGGCCGCACGATGAAATATCATGCGACCGCCGGCACCGTCACGATCCGCAACGACGACGCCAAGCCAGTCGCGAGCATCTTCTACACCGCCTACACGCTCGACGGCGCGAACGGCGCGGTGCGGCCGGTGACCTTCTTCTACAATGGCGGGCCGGGCTCCTCCTCGGTCTGGCTGCACATGGGCTCGTTCGCGCCGATGCGGGTCAAGACCGCCAACCCCGAATATATCCGCCCCGCGCCCTACGGCTTCGGGCCCAATCCCGACACCTTGCTCGACAAGACCGACATGGTGTTCATCGACATGGTCGGCACCGGTTATTCGCGGCCGCTCGGCGACGCGAAGGGCAAGGATTTCTGGGGCGTCGACGAGGATGCCGATGCCTTCGCCAAGGCGATCATGCGCTGGACGACGAAGAACAGCCGCTGGACCAGCCCGAAGTTCCTGTTCGGCGAAAGCTACGGCACGACCCGCTCGGCGGCGGTGGCCTATCAGCTGCAGGATCGCGGCATGGCGCTCAACGGCGTCGTCCTGCTGTCGTCGATCCTCAATTACGGGATCGAGCAATCGGGTTACGATCAGGGCTATATCAGCTATTTGCCGAGCTATGCCGCGACCGCATGGTATCACAACCGTCTCGCCAACCGGCCGGCCGAGCTCGCGCCGTTCCTCGATCAGGTCCGCGCCTTCGCGTCCGGGCCCTATGCGCAGGCGCTGGCCCGGGGGCAGAATCTCTCGCCGGCGGAGATCGACACGATCGCCACGCAGCTGGCCGCTTTCACCGGTCTGTCGACCACGTTCATCAAGCGCGCCAATCTGCGGGTCGATCTCAACCGGTTCCAGAAGGAGCTGCTGCGCGACCAGCGCCTGACGGTCGGCCGCTTCGACAGCCGCTATACCGGGGTGGACGAGGACGCCGCCGGCGAGAGCCCCGACTTCGACGCGTCCGACACCGCCATCTCGGGCGCGTTCATTTCGACCTTCAGCGATTATGTGCAGCGCGATCTCGGCTTCAAGACCGACATGCCCTATCGCATCGCCGCCTACGGCATGAAGGATTTCGACTGGGACTGGAAGCACAAGACCCCCACCGGCAGCGAGCCCCAGAACAATCCCGACGTCGCGGTCGATCTCGCCGCCGCGATCCGCACCAACCCTTATCTGAAGGTGCTGTCGCTCAACGGCTATTACGACATGGCGACGCCGTTCTTCGCGACGGAATATGACATCGCCCACATGATGCTCGAGCCCGCGCTGCAGAAGAATCTCAAGTTCCGTTATTATCCGTCCGGCCACATGATCTATCTCAATCCCGACGCGCTGCATCAGCTCCACACCGATCTCGCGCTGTTCTACGACGAGACGGTCGCCGCGGCCGCGCGCGGGAAGCCCCACGGTTGATCGCGCTGCTGGCGCTCGCCGCGGCGGTCGTCGCCCCCGATTGGGAACTGATCGGGACCAGCACGTCGGGTCTGCGGATCTTCGTCGATCGTGCGTCGGTCCGCGATCGCGGCGCGCTGCGCGAGGCCGGCGTACGGATGGGATCGCCGCGCGTCATCGTCGGCCGGATCGTGGAGGTTCGGCAGCGCGAGCAGTTCGATTGCCGCGCGCGCCGCTGGCGCATGATGCGCTTCACGGCGTATGACGAGAAGGGCGCGGTCGTCGCGCGAACAAAGCCGAATGCCGCCCCGAGTGCCCTGATCGCGGTAACGCGCGGATCGATCAGCGCCGCCATCCTCGAGGAAGTCTGCAGTCTCGCCCCGCAACCTACGAAACAGCGTCCTATTTCCGATATGCGCCGCTGATCCGATCTGTAGAAGAGGCGCCATGCGCATCGGCGGTTCCGACAAGAGCACGACAGTCAACCGACCGCCTGGCTTGACGGGCGGGTGGCCGATCCCGTTGCTCCTTTCGCTCGCGGCATGCGGCGATGGCGTGCTCGATCCGAAAGGTCCGGTCGGCGCGGCGGAGCGGACGATCCTGCTCAATTCGCTGGCGATCATGCTGGCGGTGGTGATCCCGACGGTGATCGCCACGCTGGTGGTGGCGTGGTGGTTCCGGGCGTCGAACCGGCGCGCGCGTTATCGGCCGGATTTCACCTTCTCCGGGCAGATCGAGCTGGTGGTGTGGGCGATCCCGGCGATGGTGGTGATGCTGCTCGGCGGCATCGCGTGGATCGGCAGCCACGAGCTCGATCCGCCGAAGCCGATCGGATCGCGGATCCGGCCGGTGCTGGTCGAGGTGGTGTCGCTCGACTGGAAGTGGCTGTTCATCTATCCCGAGCTCGGCATCGCCAGCGTCAACCGGCTGGTCGTCCCGGCGGGCACGCCGATCCGGTTCCGGCTGACCTCGGCGAGCGTGATGAACAGCTTCTTCGTGCCCCAGCTGGGGAGCCAGATCTATACGATGGCGGGAATGACGACGCGGCTTAACCTGCTTGCCGATCGTCCCGGCCGCTTCGCCGGCATCTCCGCGCAGTTCAGCGGCGAGGGCTTTTCGGACATGCGCTTCACGGTGGACGCAGTGCCGCCTGCCCGGTTCGTGGGCTGGGCGGCAGCGGCGAGAGGGCACGGCCCGATGCTCGACGCGGCGGGCTATGCCGCGCTCGCGCAGCGCAGCAAGGCGACGCCGGCGATGCGCTACGGGGGCGTCGTGCCCGGCCTGTTCGACGCGGTGGTGCGGATGGAGGCACCCAGACCGAACCTGCCGGTCGCGGTCGGCGGATCGCGGACCGAGGGATGACCCTGCTCGGCAAGCTCGACTGGCAGGCGATCCCGATCGGCGAGCCGATCCCGCTGATCGTCGGCGGCTTCGTGCTGGCGGCGATCCTCGGCGTGCTCGGCTGGGTCGTCGCGAAGGGGCACCTGCCTTATCTGTGGCGCGAATGGATCACCTCGGTCGATCACAAGCGGATCGGGGTGATGTATTGCCTGCTCGCCGGCGTGATGCTGCTGCGCGGCTTCTCCGATGCGATCATGATGCGCGCGCAGCTCGCGCTGGCTACCGCGGGGGCGCCGGGCTATCTGCCGCCCGACCATTACAACCAGGTCTTCTCCGCGCACGGCACGATCATGATCTTCTTCGTCGCGATGACGTTCATGATCGGGCTGATGAACTTCGCGGTGCCGCTCCAACTGGGCGTGCGCGACGTCGCCTTCCCGACGCTCAATTCG
Organism: uncultured Sphingomonadaceae bacterium; assembly: GCA_964236935.1. Classification (GTDB taxonomy): domain Bacteria; phylum Pseudomonadota; class Alphaproteobacteria; order Sphingomonadales; family Sphingomonadaceae; genus Solisphingomonas. The sequence goes on along the minus strand of CAXSHP010000013.1, from coordinate 7,337 downwards.
GTGAGCCTGTGGCTGACCGCCTCGGGGGTGCTGCTGGTCAACATGAGCCTCGTCGTCGGCGAGTTCGCGCGGACCGGCTGGCTGGCCTATCCGCCGCTGTCGGAGCTCACCTACTCGCCCGGCGTCGGCGTCGATTATTATCTCTGGGCGCTGCAGATTTCGGGCACGGGGACCCTCCTGTCGGGGATCAACCTGACGACCACGATCCTCAAGCTGCGCGCGCCGGGGATGAGCCTGACGCGCATGCCGATCTTCTGCTGGACGAGCCTCGCCTCCAACCTGCTGATCGTCGCCGCCTTCCCGATCCTGACCGCGACCTTCGCGATGCTGCTGCTCGATCGCTATCTCGGATTCCATTTCTTCACCAACGATCATGGCGGCAACGCGATGATGTATATCAACCTGATCTGGGCGTGGGGGCATCCCGAGGTCTACATCCTGATCCTGCCCGCGTTCGGCATCTTCTCCGAGGTGATCTCGACCTTCTCGAGCAAGCCGCTGTTCGGCTATCGCTCGATGATCGCCGCGACGATGGCGATCTGCGTGCTGTCGTTCGTCGTCTGGCTGCACCATTTCTTCACGATGGGCGCGGGCGCCGACGTCAACGGCTTCTTCGGCGTGATGACGATGATCATCGCGGTGCCGACGGGCGTGAAGGTGTTCAACTGGCTGTTCACGATGTGGGGCGGGCGCATCCGCTTCGCGCTGCCGATGCTGTGGGCGATCGCGTTCATCGTGACGTTCGTGGTCGGCGGGATGACGGGCGTGCTGATGGCGGTGCCGCCCGCCGATTTCGTGCTGCACAACTCGCTGTTCCTGGTGGCGCATTTCCACAACGTCGTGATCGGCGGCGTGCTGTTCGGCGCGTTCGCGGGCTATAATTACTGGTTTCCCAAGGCGTTCGGCTTCACGCTGCACGAAGGCTGGGGGAAAGCGGCGTTCGGCTGCTGGCTGGTCGGCTTCTACGTCGCGTTCATGCCGCTCTATGCGCTCGGGCTGATGGGCATGACGCGGCGGATGCAGCACAGCGACAATCCCGATTGGACGCCGCTGCTGCTGGCCGCGGGGGTTGGCGCGCTGATCATCCTCGCCGGGATCGTCTGCCAGCTCGTGCAGCTCGTCGTCTCGATCCGCACGCGCGACGCCCGCCGCGATACGACCGGCGACCCGTGGGACGGCCGCTCGCTGGAATGGTCGACGCCGTCGCCGCCGCCCGCGTTCAACTTTCCCGCATTGCCCGACGTCAGTGGCGAGGAGGCCTATTGGGGCATGAAGCAGCGCGCGCTCGAAGCGCGCAAGCTCGGCGACGAACCCGCTTACGAAGCGATCCATATGCCGCGCAACAGCCCGACGGGTTTCATCACCGCCTTCTACACCACGATCACCGGCTTCGCTTTGATCTGGCACATCTGGTGGCTGGCGATCGTCGGGCTGGTCGGCGCGTTCGCGACCTTCGTCGTGTTCGCCTGGCGCGACGAGAACGAATATGAGGTGCCGCTGGCCCAGGTGCGCGCGTCGGCGGCCGCGCAGCGTCGCGTCCACGAGGCGCAGCTGCGCGACGCGGTGCCGGTGACGTGAGCGCGGCGGCGGCGGAAAGCACGGCGGGCGGCGATCCGCATCGCCTCGGGCATGACGGCGGGCAGGGTGGGGACCAGGCCGATGGCGGCATGGCGCCCAAGCGGATCGTCACCGGCTATGGCTTCTGGCTGTTCATCGTCTCCGACATCATCCTGTTCTCGGCGTTCTTCGCGACCTATGCGGTGCTGTCGCGCGCGACCGACGGCGGGCCGACGGGCGCGCAGCTGTTCAAGCTCGATCAGGTGGCGGTCGAGACCGCGTGCCTGCTGCTCTCCACCTTCACCTGCGGCCTGGCCACGCTCGCGGCGGAGGTGCGCAGCCTGCGCTGGACGCAGGCCGCCTTGTTCGTCACCGGGCTGCTCGGATTCGCCTTCCTGATGCTGGAGCTGCGCGAGTTCGTCGCGCTGATCGGCGAAGGGGCCGGGCCGCAGCGCAGCGCCTTCCTGTCGGCCTTCTTCGCGTTGGTCGGTTGCCACGGGCTGCACGTCGGCGCGGCGATGCTGTGGTGCGGGACGATGATGGCGCAGCTCTGGGCCAAGGGCTTTCGCGACGATATCATGCGGCGGCTGCTGTGCTTCGGCTTGTTCTGGCACGGGCTCGACATCGTCTGGGTGGGCGTGTTCACGATCGTCTATCTGCTGGGAGCGCGAGGATGAGCGAGGATCGCAAGACGATGGGCGCCGGGGACGACCGGGCGCCGGGGGAGGCGCGCGTCGAGACGCTACGCGGCGTCATCCACTATTTGATCGGGCTGGCGCTGGCGGCGGGGCTGACCGCGATCTCGTTCTGGGTGGCGCGGACGGGCCTGTTCTGGCAGCCGGGCGTGGCGATCGGGCTGTGCGTGCTGGCGGTGGCGCAGATGGGCATCCACCTGGTCTTCTTCCTGCACCTCACCACCGGGCCGGACAATCTCAACAATGCGCTGGCGGTGGCGTTCGGCGTGCTGATCATCGTCTTGATCGGTGCGGGCTCGCTGTGGATCATGGCGAACCTCAACGCGAACATGATGCCGATGGACGCGATGACGAACCTGCAGCTGCAACGCTGAGGAATGGCGCCGTCGCTCAGATAATCGCGCCAGGCGATCGGAGCATCTCGCTCCGGCCGACGAAATTCGATAGGGAGGCGACATTCGGTCTGAGCATGGGAGAATGAATGCGCTTCGCGACACGGCGAACGATACCGCCGGCGACCCGGTCGGTGCTGATGTGGGTGGCGATCGCGTGCGGCGCGATGCCGTTTCCCGCCGTGGCGGCGGAGCCGGCGCCCGTGCCGTCCGTGCCGGCCGCCGCGCCGCCGATCGTGATGATCCCGCCGCCGCCGCCGGTCCTTCACGTCGTGCCTGCGCTCACCGCCGATCAGATCAAACTGCTGGCGCGCATGCTGAGCGACGCGGCCGGTCACGGCCTGCCGGGCCGGATCGACGCCAACCCACCGGCCGATGCCGGGCAGTTGGTCGAAGCGGCGATGGAGCAGGCCCGCGCGCTGCGCGGCGGGCGGCTGCAGCCCGACGATTTCCTGTACGAATGGGGGCTCCGGCCGCCGCCGTTCGATCCCTGGCCGGGCTTCCTCGCTGCCGTCCAGGCCAATCGGCTCGCCGCGTGGATCGCCTCGCTGCCGCCGCCCTACACCGGCTATGACGGGCTGAGGCGCGGCCTCGCGGTCTATCGCGCACTGGCGGCGAAGGGCGGCTGGCGCACGATCGCGAGTGGCCCCGAGCTCGCCGTCGGCGCCTCGGGCCCGCGCGTGGTGGCGCTGCGCAAGCGCCTCGCGATCGAGGATATGGCGTTGGCCGACGTCGCCGGCGTGAAATTCGACGCCGCGCTCGCCGAGGCGGTCAAGCGCGCGCAGAAGCGCTACGGACTCAATCCGACCGGCACCGTCGCGGGCGAGACGCTGGCCGCGCTCAACGTGCCGGCCGATCAGCGCGTCGCCCAGATCGTCGCGAACATGGAGCGCTGGCGGTGGCTGCCGCCCGCGCTCGCCAAGGAGCGCATCCAGGTCAATATCGCCGCCGCGGTGCTGACGGTGTTCGATGCCGACGCGCCGGTTGCGTCGATGCGCGCCGCGACCGGGCGTCCCGGCGACGAGACGCCGATGCTCCAGTCGACGATCTACACGATCGTGCTCAATCCGCCGTGGAACGTGCCGAGCTCGATCGCGACGAAAGAGCTGTGGCCCAAGGAAAAGGCAAGCCCGGGCTATCTCGCCAAGAACGGGTACAAGGTCATCGACCTGCCCGACGGCAACACGCGGCTCCAGCAGAAGCCGGGGCCGCAGAGCGCGCTCGGCCGGGTCAAGTTCGATTTCGACAATCCGTACAGCGTCTATCTCCACGACACGCCGGCGCAGAGCGCGTTCGGGCGCTACCAGCGTCTCGTCAGCCACGGCTGCGTCCGGCTCGAGCGCCCGCTCGCGCTCGCGCAGCTGGTGCTGCGCGACGATCCCGCGTGGCAGGCCGGCATGCTCGACGCCGCGGTCGCCGCGCGCAAGACGCAGCGCGTGTCGCTGCCCCGGCCGATGGCGGTCTATCTGCTCTATTGGACCGCCTTCGCCAGCGCCAACGGCCAGATCAATTTCCGCGCCGATCCCTATGATTGGGATCGGATCCTCGCGGCGAAGGTCGACGCGTTCGGCGGACGGCCGCGGCTGGTGCTGACCGCGAACAAGGGGGGCGAATGAACCGTCTGGCTGTCTCGAGCGCGCTGGCGCTGATCCTCGTCACCGCCGCTTGCTCGCGCCACGAGCCGGCCGAGGAGCAAGAACAGGCGGCGCCCACTCCGCCGACGCCCGCGCGGGTGCTCCCGACGGCCAAGCCCAAGCCCGCGCCGCCCAAGCCGGCGGCCGCGGCCGAGCCGGTCGACCAGGGCGTCCAGATGCAGGAGGATGCCGAAGCGACCGGCATGACCTCGCGGCTCCCGGCGGCCGACGACGCGGGCGTCGCGGACAATGTCGCGGCAACGCCTTAGGCACCGCCCTTGCCGGCGTAGAGCAGGCGTCCCGTGCCGAGCCGCGCGAGCAGCCCGCCGATATCGTCCGAAGAGACCGCGAAGCAGCCGTCGCTGCGCCCGAGCTTGCCCCACGTCGCGAGCATCTGCGGGCCGACATACCAGGCCGAGTGGATCACGATCGCGCGCGCTTCGGCATTGCTGTTCGACGGATCGAGCCCGATCAGGCGGCGCGATGGTCCATGGACGCCCGCATAGGCCTCGCCGATCAGATAGGCGCCTTCCGAGGTCGCACCCGAGCCGACCGCGTTGGAGAAATCCTGGAGCCGACCGGTCTGCTCGGGGTCCGAGCCGCGTCCGTGCGCGACCAGCAACGCGGTCGTCCCGCCCGACAACAGGTCGACGAGGAACAGTCGCGGGACCGACGAGGGCAGGCCGAAGTCCGCGATCGCGATCACGTCGCGCGACCAGATGCGGCGGTTGTGCTCGGCCAGTGCGTCGAGCGCCCGGTGCCGCAGCGCCGGATTGACGCCGTCCGCCGCCGTCGTCCAGTCCTCCGCCCCGATCGCGGACGTCGGCCCGAGCGCTACCCCCGCCGCCGCCAGGGCGCCCCTCCGGCACAGCGCGCGCCGGGATATGCCGCGTCCGAGAGTCTGCTCCGCTGCCATCGCCGCAGCATGCCTGTTTGCCCCGCCGCTGGCCATGGCCGTTCGACTATGGCGTCGGCGCGGCGGCGGGGGCGTCGTGACGCCGTTCGTGTTCGATCATCCGCCATGCGGCCAAGGCGGACAGGATGCTGCCGAGCACACCCATGCCGATGAACGCCCAGCCCGCACCCGGAAGGCCGTCGAGCGGCAGGCGCCACAGCATGATCGCCACGAACAGTGCGGCGGAGGTGACCGACAGCAGCAGCGGCACCTCGGGCCGGCCGAGCGCATACATCATCGGGTCCGCCGCGAATGCCAGCACGCGAATCGTCGTGGCGATGCCGATCGCGATCAGGATCGGGATCGCCGCGAGGAACGCCGGGCCGAACACGAGCCTCACGATCTGCTCGCCCGCGAGCAGGATGAGCAGCGTCAGCGCCGCGCCGGTCGCCGCAGCGGCGAGCCCGGCACGTACCGCCGCGCGGATCAGCCGGCCCCAGTTTCGCACCGCCACCAGCCGGGTCATGTCCGGATAGAGCGCCTGGTTGACCAGATCGACCGGCTTGAGCATCCCGGTGCCCACCTCGCGTGCGACGCGGAACACGCCCGCCGCCGCCGGCCCCAGCAGCCATGCCACCAGGAGGATCGAAAGATAGGTCGGAATCAGCTGCACCGACGAGTTGAGGTTCGACAGGATCGAAAAGCGCCACACGCCGACGTTGGCCCGGGCGAGCCCGCCGAGCGACGCGTCCATCCCCGCCAGCAGCCCGCGCCGCCGCGCCTCGCGCCAGGCGAACCAGAAGGCGACGGCCGCCCCGGCCCATCCCGCGATCAGCCACGCGGCGATATACCAGCCGAGCGTCGCGTGCGTCGCCCACAGCCCGGCGAAGAAGCACAGCCGCAGGCCCGGCGTCACCACCGCATGGGTGGTGAGCAGGTCGAACCGGCCGAGCAGACGCAGCACGCCTTTCTGCGTCGAGATGGCATTGGCATAGGACAGAGGGGCGGTCAGCTGCGCGAGCAGCACCAGGTGCGGCCCCCACGCGAGACGATGCCCCAGCACGGGCGAAAGCGCCACCGCCGCCAGCGCCGCGAACGTCGCCGCGCCGATGTCGAGCAGCGTCCCCGCCTTGAACAGCGCCTGGAGGCCGGCGCGGTCTTCGGCGTGGAGATGCGGGACGCCGTAACGGATGACCGCCTGGTTGCTGTCGAACGCGGCCAGCCCGGTCAGCAGCATCACCTGCGCCGCGACCACCGAGAAGATGCCGAAGTCGTGGACCCCGAGGCCGCGCGCGGCCAGCGCGAACGTCCCGAGCTGCATCGCTCCGGCGATCGACTTGCCGCCGAGCAGCATGCCGGCGTTGCGGACGGCGCGGCGCAGAATACCCCCGCTGGGTCCACGATTCATCGGAATCCTTTCGGTTCGGCCGTTCGGCCGCGGCCCCGGATTATATTGCACCGGACTTGATCGCGCAGCGGCCCTTCGATCAACCCCGATGGTTTCGCAAGCCCCACAGCCGTCATTTCGGCGAAGCGAACCAGGCTGTCCCGGCGCTGCCGGCCATCGCGGCGCTCCGCCTGTTTTCAGCTGGTCCGACGAACGATCCATTGCCGCTCGACAGCACGCTTTTTTTTGGCGGTTATATAGTTTGCAAACACGACGCTGATCAGGCATAAGGATCGGGCAAGGAGCTACCCCGATGTCCGCCCTCAACCGTCCCGAGTTCCACGACGAAGAAGCCGCCTTCGCCCATCTTGAGAAGATGATCTGGGGTAGCGAGCCGGTGTGCGTTCATTGCGGCGGCGTCGATCGCATCACGAAGGTGAAGGCGAACCCGGAGAAGCGCATCCGCATGGGCCTCTATCGCTGCGGCCAGTGCAAGAGCCAATTCACCGTCAAGGTCGGCACCGTGTTCGAGCATGCCCGCATGCCGCTCCACAAGATGCTTCAGGCCACCTACCTGATGACGAGCAGCAAGAAGGGCGTCTCGGCCCACCAGCTCCACCGCATGCTCGAAATCACCTACAAGAGCGCGTGGTTCCTCGCCCATCGCATTCGGGAAGCGATGCGCGACGGCGACCTTTCCGCGTTCGGTGTTGGCGGCGGCATTAGAGGTGGCTCGGTTTGTTTGAACAGCCTCGCGGGCTCGATAAGTGGATCGCC
>CAXSHP010000012.1:28241-29715 GCA_964236935.1 uncultured Sphingomonadaceae bacterium | reverse complement strand
AATGAGCATCGCCGGCAGCGTACGGTCAAACTGGCAGCGGCTGGTCAACGAACCTGCCCTGCGCTGGCGCTGGTACTCGTTGCTATCGCTCATTTGCATCGTCCTAATCTTTTTTCCGCGACCTTGGCTCGCGCGGGCCAAGATCGTCCCGCAGGACACTAGCGTCACCGCGGCGAGCACGACTTCGCTGCTCGGGGCGCTTGGTGCAGGCTCGAACAGCATCGGCTCGCTGCTGACCGGGGGCAAGCCGTCGAACGACCTGTATCTTGTGATCGGACGCAGCGACACCGTGAAGCGTGACGTGATCCAGTCGCTCAAGCTGGTTGGTCCCGACCGGAAGTTCGCCACCGAACGCGAGGCGATGATCTGGCTCAGTCGAAAGGTCGATATCCACCTCCTGCTCGGCGGAGTCATGGAGATCGAAACCAAGTTATTCGATCCGGAGGAGGCGAAACGGCTGACGATCGCCTACGCCAATGCGATCAGCCGGAACCTTGCGCGGTTTGGACGCCAGATCATCACTAATAAGCGGCGACTGCTTGAGGAGCGGTTTGCGACCGCCGAAGGCCGAGTTGCAACCGCGGAGCGCACACTGGATGAATTTCGTCGTGCCCACAATCTTGCCGACCCGGAAGAACAGCTAGGTGCCGGTTTGTCGGGACGGGCGCGGCTGGAAGGAGAGTTGCAGGCGCGTCAAGTCGAATATGCAACAATGCTGCAATTTCGTGGACCTGAAAGCGCCGATCTTCAGGGGCTTCGTAATGACATCGCCACGCTGCGAGGTCAGATCGACCGCAGCGCGAGCCCACAGACTACGGCGGCGGGACCGAACGTAGCTGGCCTGACCTTTATCCAACTGCGTTATCTCGCCTTATTCCGCAATCTCCAGTTTCAAAATCAGATTTATAACACTTATCGGCGTTCGGCTGAACAGGTTGAGGTAGAGGAACTTGCCGCTGAGAGTGCGTCTTACATCCAAGTTATTGATCAGGCGGACCTTGCTCCGGAACGGCAGTATAATATTTCAGCTGTCACTGCGTTGGCGGCGATCTTTTTCTTTGTGGTATTTATCGAATGGTATGCGCCCGCGGTCGGTCTCATCGGCCACCGCCGAGTCGAGGGTCGGCCTGCCGAAGAGTTCGCATGATTGAAGGTACCAGCGCAATCAGGATCGACAGTCCCGAGCTTTCGTTCGCCATCCCGTGTTACAACGAGGAAGCGAACGTGGTCGCGATGTATGAGGCGGTGACCACCGAAGCCGAGTGCCACGCCACGAGCCACGAGATCATCTTCATCGACAATCGTTCGGGAGATCGTACGCGCAAACTGTTGCGCGAACTGTGCGCGCGTGACGGACGCGTGCGGGCAATCTTCAATAATCGCAACTATGGCCAGATGCGCTCGCCCACCCACGCGATTTTCCAGGCCGAAGGCGCGGCGGTGATCGCGATGTGCGCCGATTTCCAGGATCCCC
>CAXSHP010000012.1:1189-28231 GCA_964236935.1 uncultured Sphingomonadaceae bacterium | reverse complement strand
CGGTGAGTTCGTACGCCAGTGGCGGGCGGGCGCGCAGGTCGTGCTCGGCCAACGGCGCAGCGAAGAAGCTCCGCGGCTACTCAGCGTTGCGCGACGGAGCGGCTACGCGCTCTTCAATCGGTTTGGCGACTACCCGCTGATTCCGGGAGCAACGGGATTCGGGCTGTTTGACCGCGAAGTGGTGGACATGCTGGCATCCTGGAACGAGCCCGAGCCCTTCGTACGCGGATTGGTGATCGAAAGCGGCTATCGTCTCGCGGTCGTCCCCTACGACCGCCCCGCGCGCGCGGGTGGGCATAGTAGCAACAATGTGTGGACACTGCTCAATTTCGCTCTCTCGGGCATCGGTGGTTCGGCGAAGTCGCTGCTGCGGCTGCAACTGATCGTCGCCATCGGAATGAGTCTGTTTGCGGTCCTGTTGGCGGCCGGCACCATCGTGCGCTTTCTGACGATCGGTTACTCGCCCGTGCTGCTGATGCTCACGGCCCTGTTGGGCCTGTTTTCGATGCTGTTGCTGTTCTTGGGAGTGATCGGTGATCAGGTCCGGTTGCTGGCCGAGCGGGTGCGCAACGTGCCGCTGGTCATCGAGGACGAGCGGGTGAACTTTCCGCCTGGGCGCGAGCGGCCGGCCACACGCACCGTCAACCGCCGCCACCTCCCCGACCGGCCATGACGGGACGCGGGTCCCACGCCATGCGGGCGATCGAGTGGCTCGGCCTGTTGCTCGTCCTCTACGGCTTCTGGCGGGTCCGTTCACTGTTCATGAGCAACGGTTATCTCGGTCCCCCGTTTGTCTTCGACGTCGGCGACACATTCATGGACTGGTTCAACACCGCTTATTACGCGCACAACGGCCACGCCTATGACATCTGGCGCACGATCTATTTGCCCTTGTCGTTCGTGATCACAGGACTGATCGGCAATCCGACCTGTTACGATCGCGCGCCATATGATGCGCGCGATTGCGATGTGATCGGAATAGGCTTCATCGTCATCATGTATGTCGCCTGTGTGCTTATCACCGCGCTCGCCTTCTGGCGAATCGATCGGACGACGGCAGTGACTCGGACGATCGCGGTCGCGCTGGGCGGACCGCTTCTGTACGCGCTCGAACGCGGGCAGCTGATCATGCTGAGCTACGTCGCGTTCGTCGCTCTATACGGCCGACTCCTGCGTTCACGCAGCAGTTTTGTCGCTGGTGCGGCATTCATGGCGAACACAAAGGTCTATTTGGTATTTCCGCTGTTCGCGCTTTTCATCAAGCGTGAGTTTCGTCTGTTCGAATATTGCGTGCTGGGTACAGTCGCCCTCTACATCGCAACGATCCTGATCGTGGGTGCAGGCACTCCTTTCGAGCTGGTCACTAATCTCGCTAACTGGTTCGGGGTCAGGCTTGGAACTGTGTGGGACGAAATGCTCTACACCACGACGTACAAACCACTTCTGCAGCTCGACGTGTATCAATATCCGGTACGCGATTATATCGAGCAACGTTGGGTGGACGCCGGAATCGTGTTTATACAGTGGTACGTCCTCTTATCCCGATTGCTGTGCTGGGCCTGCATCGCCTTGGCGTGGCTTTACCCGAAGTCGATCTCGCATAATCGCCTGATCTTCTTCATCCTTATGCAGTCGTTCATCAATCAGAATCCTGGCGGCTATTCGATCACCCTTATCATTTTCCTGGTTTTCACCGAGCGAGTTCGAAACCCGGCGACAATCATCGCGATCATCTGCGCCTATCTGATCAGTGTTCCGGGCGATTGGACGCTGGTCAAGCTGTTCGATCAAGAACGCCAGAGCTGGCTCAGCGGGCGATTGGTGATGAGTGAGTATGTCGTGCCGTGGGGCGCGCTGATCCGGCCCGGTATCATCGCGATCCTTCTATGGTCGCTCGCGATCGATTCGCTCGTCAACGTCCACCGGACCATGCGCCGCGAACGGCCGATCTTCGGCTGGGTATCGGCGCGCCGCGCCGGCGTTGCAACCGATCCGCTGCCCGCCTGATGGCTGAATTATCGCTGCAGGACGATCTCGCCGCGATTCTGGCCGAGTTGACCGGTGATTGGCCCAAGCTGGCGGGCAAACACCTGTACATGACCGGCGGCACGGGTTTCATCGGCCGCTGGATGCTGGAAGCGCTCGCCGACGCCCGACGCCGGCTGGGCCTCGATATCACGATCACCGTGCTCACCCGCGACCCCGCAGCATTCGCCGCAAAGGCTCCCCACCTGACGGCCCATCCCGGTTTCCGCTTCGTGGCAGGCGACGTGCTGACGCTGCAGTCCGAGGGCGCGCGCTACGACTATGTGATCCACGCCGCCACTGATGCGAGCGCCGACCTGAATCTCAACAACCCGGTTCGAATGTTCGACACCGTCGTCGAAGGTACCCGACGTGCGCTCGATTTCGCGGTCGCGAGCGGCGCGGAGCGGTTCTTTTTCTTGAGTTCGGGCGCGGTCTACGGCGCACAGCCTCGGGAGATGATCCACGTCGACGAGGATTGGCGCGGCGGCCCCGACCTGCGCGATCCGCGCGCAGCCTATGCCGAGGGCAAGCGCGCGGCCGAGATGACATGCACGATCTACGGCAAGCAGTTCGGGCTCGATGTCGTGACCGCGCGGATCTTCGCGCTGCTTGGCCCGCTGCTCAGCCTGGACATCCATTTCGCCGCGGGTAACTTCATCCGCGACGCGCTTGCCGGTCAAACGATTCAAGTCGAAGGCGCGGGAACCGCCGAGCGCTCCTATCTCGACGTCGCCGACCTTACCGTTTGGCTGTGGAAAATCTTGCTGACCGCGGCGCCCGGCGCGGTCTATAATGCCGGATCGGAAGACGGGATCTCGATCGCAAAATTGGCCGAACGCGTCGCCTCGGTGTTGCGCGCTCCGGGCTTCAAAGTCCTCGGCCGGCCAGATCCCGGCTGGAACGCTGGCCGTTACGTACCCTCGACCAACAAGATTCGCCGGGATCTGGGCGTCAAAATGACGTTCGATCTCGACGAAGCGATCCGCCGCACTGCCTTTGCCAATGGATGGACGGGATGACCACAATCAAGCTCTCGCACTGGATTGCCGAACAGCTCGTAGCGCACGGGATCAAACATGTTTTTATGCTGACCGGCGGGGGCGCGATGCACCTCAACCATTCATTAGGCACCGAGCCGCGCCTGCAGACGGTCTTCGCCCATCATGAGCAGGCGCTGGCGATGGCGGCGGAGGCATATTATCGGCTGACCAACCGCCTGCCGGTGGTCAACGTGACCTCGGGTCCCGGTGGCACCAACACGATCACGGGTGTTTATGGCGCCTTCGTCGATTCGATCGGCATGCTCGTGATTTCGGGGCAGGTAAAGATCGAGACGACCGTCCGCTCGACGGGGCTCGCCTTGCGGCAGTATGGCGATCAGGAGCTCGACATCGAGGAACTGGTTCGGCCGATAACCAAATATGTGACGATGGTTACGGATCCGCGCTCGATCCGTTATCATCTGCAAAAGGCGCTGTATCTCGCCGCTAGCGGCCGGCCGGGACCGTGCTGGCTCGACATCCCGCTCGATGTCCAGGCCGCTCAGATCGATCCCGATGACCTGCTTCCCGGCTTCGATCCCTCCGAACTCGATGAGCCGTGGAAACGGACCGATCTGCCCGCCGTCGCCACGGCGATACTCGAGAAGCTCGCCGCCGCCGAGCGGCCGGTCGTGTTCGCCGGCAACGGGGTGCGTCTCAGCGGAGCACATGCGGACTTTCTCGAGCTGATCAACAAGCTGGGCGTGCCGGTGGTGACCGGGTGGAACGCCCATGATGCACTTTGGAACGATCATCCGCTTTATGCCGGACGGCCCGGCACCATCGGCGACCGGGCGGGAAACATGGTGACACAGAGCGCCGACTGCCTACTCGTTCTCGGCAGCCGCCTGAACATCCGTCAGGTCAGCTATAATTGGGCGACATTTGCGCGGGAGGCCTACAAGATCTGGGTCGACATCGATCCGCTTGAGCTCCGCAAGCCGACCGTCACGCCGGACATGCCGGTTGTGGCCGATCTTGGCGCTCTCATCCCGGCGATGGTTGCGGCGCCGTATCAAGGCCCCACGCCCAAACAGCGTCAATGGCTCGACTGGGCACGCGAACGGGGACGCCGCTTTCCGGTCGTGCTGCCCGAATACCGCCATAACCAGATAGTCCACCCGTATGTTGCGATGGAGGAGCTTTTCACCGCGCTAGACGAGGATGACGTCGTCGTCACCGGCAATGGCAGTGCCTGCGTTGTCAGCTTCCAAACCGCGGTGTTGAAGCGGGAGCAACGGTTATGGACGAATTCCGGATGCGCGACGATGGGCTACGATCTGCCCGCGGCGATTGGCGTGTGCGTGGCGCGTGGTTTCGACAAACGTGTCATCTGCATCGCCGGGGACGGCAGTATCATGATGAACTTGCAGGAGCTGCAAACCATTGCAGGATACCACATGCCAGTCAAAGTGTTCCTGCTCAATAACAGCGGCTATGTCTCGATCTTCCAGACGCACCGTAATTTTTTCAACGGGGTTGAAGTCGGTGGCGGTCCGAAGAGCAACGTGACCTTTCCCGACTTCGGCAAGGTGGCTCGCGCGTTCGGCTTTTCCTATTTCCGTGCCACACGCCATGACGAACTTGCGTCAACGATCGCAGATGCACTTGCTACCGACGGACCGGTGGTGTGTGAGTTCATGATCGACGAGAACGTTTCATTCGCGCCCAAACTTGGCGCCAAGCAGCATCCCGACGGACGCATCACTTCCCCGGCGCTCGAAGACCTGTCGCCCTTCCTTCCGCGCGATGTGCTGCGTGAGAACATGCTCATCGATCTGATCGACGAGTGAGCGGGAAGGGATTCAGAACAACGCGGGACGGCGTGCGCGCCCTCTTGCTTCGCAACGGCCGCCCGCTTCGTTTCGCGATGGCGGGAGTTATCAACACGATCTTCGGACTCGCGATTTATCCGGCGTTGCTCTGGTCGTCTGGCGCCCTTCGCGGTCATTATATGATCGCACTGGGAATAGCGCAGGTGACCAGCCTGCTGTTCGCATTTGCGATATACAAGTTGGGGGTATTCCGGACTCGCGCGAACGTGATGCGCGAGTTCGGTACGTTCGTGCCATTCTATTTGATCAACTACGCCGCTAATTGGATCGCGCTGCCCTTGTTGGTCGAGTGGGCGAGCATACCTCCGATTGTTGCCCAGCTCAGTTTCTCCTTGATCCTGATGATCGGGAGCTATTTCTGGCACAGCCGCCTTACCTTTCCCGAGTATGAGAGTCGTGATGCCCAAAGTCTTTAAGCTCCGTGACTGTCCTGCCTGCGGCGCTGCCCGCCCTTCTCCTGAAATCCGTAGCGAGCCGCGCGCCGAAGACATGACGATGGATCAGCTGCGTCCGTACTGGAGCGGACTATTCAAGGAAAAGGTATTCTTCTCCTATGATCGCTGTAGAAACTGCGGATTGCTGTTCGCACCGACTTTCTTCACTGACGATCAACTGAACGACCTATATTCCGCGATGGCGCCGAACATGGACTTGGTGCCCGTCACCGAACTCGAGGCGACTCAGCGCGGCTATTTCGAAACCGCTGTTGCAGGGGCGCCCCTAGATGGCGGTTATCTTGAGATTGGTCCAGACGTCGGCTACATCGTCCGACACGTGGTTGCCGACGGAAATTTCGACCATCTGTGGCTGGTCGAGCCCAACCATGCTGTTCACGCCCAGCTCTCGGGTGCTGCCGGCGGGCGGCAATACGACATAATCGCCGACATGGACGACCTGTCTGCAGTGCCTGATGGTTCCGTCAGCCTCGCGATGATGGTCCATGTTCTCGACCACATGCTCGATCCCGTCGCGGCGCTGCATCGCATCCGCCGCAAACTTCGACCCGACGGTCGCGTGGTGGTAGTGACGCACGACGAAGCTTCTCTGCTGCGCACCGTGATGCGGCGCCGCTGGCCCCCCTTCTGCCTCCAACATCCGCAACTTTACAATCCGCGATCGATAACCGAACTTATTGGCTTCGCGGGCTATGGTTCCGTCAAGGTCGCGCGGAGCAAGAATTATTTCCCCCTCGATTTCCTAGCGCGGCAGGCTGCTTGGACGGTGGGTTTAGATATCAGCAAGCTTCCCCTTCCGAAATTTGCAATCGGCCTCAAGCTCGGCAACATGATCACAGTCGCGCTCCCCAATAGCAATCACGACAACCGAACCTGATCGGCGACGCGTCGCATCACGCCGATATGCCCGATCGCTCCCGATAGGCCGCAATCTGCTCCAAGGTTTTTGCGCGAGCATCAGCGCCGTCCGCCACCGCCTTGTGCCATACGACGATCCAGTCGAGCGCGTCGCGGAGAGGCAGCGCCGGTTGCCAGCCGAGCAATGCGCGTGCCCGCGAACAGTCGAGCCGAAGCAGACCCGCCTCATGGAGGGAGACGCCTGCGAAGGGAATCGGATCGGCCGCCCCGCCCCATGCCGCCTGCATCTGCTCGACGATCCACGACACCGGACGGGCGTCGTTGTCGGCGGGGCCGAAGTTCCACGCGTCGGCAAAACGCTCTTCGCCCGCAAACAATCGTTCGGCGATGAGCAGATAGCCGCCGAGCGCCTCAAGCACATGCTGCCAAGGCCGCACTGCTTCTGGTGAGCGAATGACCGGAGCATCGCCTCGCTCGAACGCGCGGACGAGATCGGGCACCAGTCGATCAGTCGCCCAGTCGCCGCCGCCGATGACATTGCCGGCCCGAACCGACGCCAGCGCAAGTCCGCCATCCACGGAGAAGAACGATTGACGATAGGCCGACACAATCAGCTCGGCGCAACCCTTGCTGCTGCTATAGGGGTCGCGGCCGCCCATCGCATCCGACTCCCGATAGGGCCAAATCCATTCGCGGTTCGCGTAGCATTTATCGGTGGTGATGCACACGAAAGCGGCAATGCCGCCCACCTGCCGAGCGGCTTCGAGCATGTGGACTGTGCCCATCACATTGGTTGCATAAGTTTCGACGGGCTGCTCGTAGGACAACCGCACCAGCGGCTGCGCGGCTAGATGGAATACGATCTCAGGCCGTGTGGCAGCGATCACCGCGGTCACGGCCTCGAGATCCCGGACATCGCCTTCAACATGATCGATTAGCTCGCCGAGGCGCGCCGCCTCGAACAGGTTAGGATTGGTCGGCGGTGGAAGCGCGAAGCCCGTGACCTCGGCACCGAGCTGATGCAGCCATAGCGACAGCCAGCTGCCTTTGAAGCCGGTATCGCCGGTGACGAGGACGCGCCTGCCGCGCCACAGCGAGGCGCTCACCATCCCCTCGACGACATTTTGACACCGCTCTGAGGAGTCATGTCCGACGCAACACGACATGCGCTCACGAAGATGGGCATCGTCTTATACTCTCACCGGTTTGTCGGCCGTTTAGGCGCCCGACTTCCGCTGTCAATCCGCACAGACCCGACCACCGACGATTGCCTCGCGCCCGGGTTGGCCCTAAGGTACGCGTCACTTTCCGCGGCAGATGACTGGGCGGACAACGAAGGCGAATGCAATGCCCTCCAGGACGGTCCTCCTCCTGGGCATTCTGCTACTAGCGGCGGCCTTGCGCGTGGAGGGTGTCGCCTTCGGCTTCCCGTCACTATATGATCCCGACGAGCCGGTGTTCGTGCTGAGCGCACTTCAACTGCTACGAGGCCATACGCTTAACCCCGGATGGTTCGGCCACCCCGGTACGACCACAATCTATGCGCTGGCGCTCGTCGAACTGGTTGTTTACGCCATCGGTTATGTGACCGGCCGATTCACCGGCACGGCCAGCTTCGTCCAGGCGATTTATACCGATCCCACCGTTGTGTTTCTGCCGGGGCGCTTGCTCATGGTGGCATTCGGATTAGCGTGCATTGGTCTTACGTTCATCCTTGGCAAACGGCTGTTTGATGTTCAGGTGGGACTTCTCGCGGCAGCGCTGCTCGCGATTGATCCGATCCATATCCGCTATTCGCAGCTCATCCGCACAGACATGCATGCCACCGTGTTTATGCTGCTGTTCTTGATAGCAGCTATGGGCATCGTCACACGCGGCCGACTGCGTGACTATCTGCATGCCAGCTTATGGCTTGGCTTCGCTTGCGCGACCAAATGGCCCGCAGTGACCATCGTTGCAGGCATGGTCGGCGCTGCATCGGCGCGTGCTATTGCTCATCCGCAAGAACGCCTGACCCAGCTCCGCCATTTGGGAGTCGGCGCCGCCGCGAGTGTAATGGCACTGTTCTTTGCCTCCCCGTATCTGTTTATCGATTATCCGACGGTGCTCGTGAACCTGCATGGCGAAGCCCGGCCACATCACCTGGGAGCGACCGGACATGGCGCGCTGGCGAACGCCTGGTGGTATCTCGTCCACCCGCTACGTAACGCGCTCGGAATCACTGGGCTGGCACTAGCCGCGCCCGGCCTGGTGATCGGCATAATTCGCAGCCGCGTTTTCCTTGTCACGGCCGTGCCTGTCATGATCACGTTCCTCGTCGCGATCAGCGTGCAGGCGCTCATTTGGGAACGTTGGGTAGTGCCGCTGCTTCCGCTGCTGACCATCGCGGTTGCGGTTTCGATCGTCGCCATCGCGCGTTGGGCAGCCGCGCGCTCAGGGGCGCGAAGCGGTGTCTTCGCAGCGGGTGCGGCATGCCTCATCGTCGTCGTTCCATCGACGCTGGCGGCGCGAGGGCACGCCGCCGAGCGCCGGAACGATACACGTCGAATGGCTTCGGCTTGGGCACGTGCGCACATCCCGCCAGGAAAAACCCTGCTACTCGAAATTTTTGCTTTCGACCTGCTCGATCGACCGTGGCACTTCCTGATGCCGCTGGGCGACCAATGTGTCGACGCAGTCGCCACGCTCAAGGGCGACATCCCCTACGCAATGCTGGAAACGCTCAAGAAGGGCCGCGCGCTATCCGATCTAGGGACAATCAGCCCGCCAATGCTGGCAACTTGCCACGCCAACTTCGCTATTCTGACGGATTACGACCGCTACTGGCAGGAGGCGGCGCGCTATCCACGCGAACTGGCTATCTACGAGCGCTTGATTGCTGATGGCTCGATTGTCGCGACATTCCGCCCCGAGCCCGGCAAGATCGGCGGGCCAATCGTCCGAATCGTTCGGATCGGGCCTGCGACCTAACGCCCGATGCTCGATAACAGGATTGCCATGATGTCTCGGACCTTCACCGTGGTGGAGCATGATCGCCGCAGCGCGCCAACGGCATGGATACATAATCGAGCCGTACGGACGATATCGACTCTTCCCTGAGCTGCAAACTCTGCCGGAACAGATCGAGCGCGCCCGCCGTCTCGAGTGCGAACGGCACCGTGACGTGCAGCATGTCGGCGCCGGCGCGGCGGAAGCATTGCAACGGTATGACGAGTTGTTGCCACTCGCCGACCCGCGCGTTCGCGACCGTCCCGGCGATCGGAACCGCCACGTCCGTCCCGGCCGTCACGACCACCGACACCGGAGCGGTCGGCGGCTTGTCGACGCGATAGTCGACGATCAGGCTGATGTCGCCGTTGGTCTCGCGCGCGAGATCGAGCGGCTTGTCCGGGACGATCCGCACCCCGGCCGCGCCCGCGCCATTCCATACCATTCGATACGAATCCTCCTGCGCCAGGCGATCGATCGCGGTCACGGCGAGGCGCTTCAGTGGAGTGGCCGTCGCGGAATTGCCGATCCCCATCGGGGGACCGCCGGCATCCGCAACCGCCAGCCGCCAGCCGGCCGGCACCGCGCCTTTGTCCAGGAAGCGGGTCGGCGTGTTGTCGACCATGCCCGCCGGCCGCCGTTCGTCCAGCATCGGGAGATGCTGCCGGCTGGCATAGGTCAGCCCGAAACCGAACGGGAACAGCGGATCATAGCCCGGATCGCGCCGGTTGAGCGCATATTGATCGGGCCGTTTGGGCCAGGAAAAGCTGAGCTTGCCGCGGAAATCGAATGCGACGCCGCCGGCGGGCCGGCGGAACAGCAGATCGGCGACGCCGCCGCCCTCGCTCCCCGGCAGAAACGCGGCGACGAACGCGTCGGAAGCATTGAGCTCGGCATTGACCCACAGCGGCCGCCCCGAGAGGAACACCGCCACGACCGGCACGCCCGCGGCCTTGAGCTTGCGCAGCAGCGCCAGATCCGACTTGTCGTCGGGACTATATTCGAGATTGGCGCGATCGCCTCTGAATTCGGCGTAGGGCTGCTCGCCGAACACGACGATCGCCGCGTCGGGCCTGGCGGCGAAGCTCCCGTCGGGCGAGAGCGTGGCCTTGCCCCCCGCCGCCCCGACCGCCTCGGCGATGCCCGACCAGATCGACTGGGCATGGGGAAAATCGGCGTTGGGCAATCCGGCGCCCTGCCAGGTGATCGACCAGCCGCCGGCCTGCTGGCTGATACTGTCGGCGGCATGCCCGGCGACGAGGATGTTGGCACGGGGCGTCAGCGGCAGCAGCCCGCCCTCGTTCTTCAGCAGCACCAGCGATTCGCGCACCGCCTGCCGCCCGACCGCCCGATGGGCGGGCGAACCGACGAGATCGAACCGCCCGGCGAGCGGATGCGACGAGGGCCGCTTGCGCTCGAACAGCCCGGCGCGCAGCTTGACCCGCAGGATGCGGCGCACCGCATCGTCGAGCCGCGCCGCCGGAATCTCGCCCGAGCGCGCCTGTGCGAGCGTATTGGCATAGAGCGCCTTGAAGTCGGGGCCGGAGTACATGAACATGTCGAGCCCGGCATCGATCGCGGCCGCGCAGCTCTCGCTCGTACAGCCGGGCAGCTGACCGTGGCTGTTCCAGTCGCCGACGACGAAGCCGTCGAAGCCCATGCGATGCTTGAGCACGCCGGTGAGCAGGCTGGCATTGCCGCTCATCTTCGCACCGTTCCAGCTCGAGAAGCTCGCCATCACCGATTGCGTGCCCGCGGCGATCGCCGCCGGATAGCCGCCGAGGTGGACGTCGCGCAGCACCGCCTCCGGCACGCGCGTGTCGCCCTGGTCGCGCCCGCCGGTGCCACCGTCGCCGAGAAAGTGCTTGGTCGTCGCGATGACATGGTCGGGGCCGAGAAAATCCTTGTCGCCGACCCTGCCCTGCAATCCTTCGACCATCGCTCCGGCGTAGGAGGCCTGCACCTGCGGCTCCTCCGCGTAGCTTTCATAGGTCCGTCCCCAGCGGTCGTCCTGCACCACCGCGAGCGTCGGCGCGAAGGTCCAGTCGAGCCCCGCCGCCGCCGTCTCCGCCGCGGTCACCTCGCCGATGCGGCGGATCAACGCGGGGTCGCGCGCCGCGCCGAGGCCGATATTGTGCGGGAAGAGCACCGCGCCGACGAGGTTGTTGTTGCCGTGGACCGCATCGGTGCCCCAGATCAGCGGGATGCGCGGGCGGCCATCGGTGCGCGTCATGTTCGCGTCGTAGAAGGCGTCGGCGAGCTTGAGCCACTTGGCGGGTGGGGCGAGTTCGTCGTCGTAAGGGCCCGAGTTGCCGCCGTCGAGGATCGCGCCGACCTTGTACTTGACCGCGTCGGCCGGGGTGATGCTGAGGATGTCGACCTGCAGCAGCTGACCGACCTTGTCCTCGATCGACATCGCCGCGACGAGCTTGTCGATCCGCGCCTCGATCCGGGGATCGCGCGCCGGCTGCGCCTTGACCGCGGGCCAGAGGGCGGGATGCGCCACGGGGGAAAGCGATCGCGGCGCGGCGAGCGCGGCTCCCGCGAGGAGGACTGCCAGGGCCGTGCCCGATGCGCGCGCGCGAAGGAACTTCATCTGATCTCCTGACCGATCATGGCTGCGCCGGCGCGACGGGATCGATCGGCCCGAAAAGCGCGGCGGCCGGCCACGAGAACCGGCCGCCGCGATAAATGACGATCCGGCCAAGGGGACAGGCCGGCGTCATATCCCTCGCTCCGTCGCTCAGAATGCCGCCTTGACGCGAACGCCGTAGGTGCGCGGCGGCTGGAGGTTCGACAGGAACACCGGCGCGTAGCGGGTCGGGCCGAAGGTCGTCGCGTTGGTGCGGATGTGGCCGTTCTCGACGTTCTGGACGAAGCCTTCCACCGTGTAGCGATCTTCCGGCGCGTTGTAGCGAAGGGCGAGATCGGTGCGCGTATAGGCCTGCTGCTCGTCGAAGTTCTTGCCGTAATAGACTGGATTGCCAAGAGCATCGACGCGGTTGGTGCGATCGCCGTTGAAGTAGGTCAGGAAGCTGCGAGTCTCATAATGCAGCGTCGCGCGCGGCGTTATGCTGCCGCCGTTGGCCAACACGAAATCGTGCTCGAACGTGCCGCTGGCCGAGAATCGCGGCGAGTGCGGCAGCTCGTTGCCCTTGAGGTCGCGGAAGGTGGTCGGATCGCCGGCATTGTCGAAGCGTCCGTCTGAGGTGACCAGCGACTTGAGCCGCGTCTTCTGCACCGTTGCATCGAACTGGATCCGATCGTGCGGCGTGAGGTTGGCGACCATCTCCGCTTCGAAGCCATAAGATGTCGCGCCCTTGGCGTTGTCGGTCTCGACCTGGCTGGCGGTGACGTTGCCGGCGGCGTCGCGGGTGTTGACCACCTGGTTGACCTGATAGCCCTTGAACTCCGAATAATAAGCGGCGGCGTTCAGGGTCACGTGGCGGTCGAGCAGCCGCGATTTGAAGCCGACCTCATAGTTGGTGATCGTCTCGGGATCGGTCGTGCGGCCGCCGTCCTGGATGTTGCCGCCCTTGAAGCCGGTGCTGATGCTGGCATAGCCCAGCACATTTTCGGCAAGATCGGCATCGACCCGGCCAAGATAGGTCAGCTTGTTCCAATGGCCCTTGGTGTCGTTGTTCGAGATCGAGAAATTGCCGCCCATCGCATTGAGCTCGGCCAGCAGCTCATCCGCGCTGGCACGAGGATCGAGCCCGAAGATGTTGACATTGCACGGACCCGTCGCGGGACAGCCGAAGGCGGTGATGTTGCGGCCGCCGACATCCTTCTTGCTGTCGTGCGTATAGCGCAGGCCGCCGGTGACCCTCAGCCGATCGTTGACGTTCCAGGTCGCCTGGCCGAAGGCGGCACGCGAGTCGATCTCGCGGTCGGCCTGGATGAAGCTGCCGACGAACGCCCGGGTGGTGCCGTCGCGATAGCCGTCGCGCTGGTCGACGTCGAACCGGATGCGGTTCTTCTCGTGCGAATAATAGCCGCCGACGATCCAGTCGATCACGTTTGTGCCGGTCGACTTGAGCTGGAGCTCGTGGCTCATGAAGTCGAACCGCGAATTGACCGTGCGGTTCTCGCCGAACCCGCCGAGATAGAGTTGCTTGCCGCTGTCGGGATCGAACCCCCCGGTCGGCGGCAAAGCGCCGAAATCGGCGTCCGCCTGGGTGCTGCCGCCGAGCCGCGTGAAGCCGGCGATGTAGCTCAGCTGCAGATGGTCGGTGAGAGCATAGTCCATCGTACTGCGCACGGCGACGGAATAGCGATCGGTGTCGGGCGCGGTGTCGCTCAGCGTCGACCAGCGCTTGGTGCCGGGCCGGGCGTGCTGGAGCAGCACGATCGTCGGCGCGCCATTGTCGAGGAAGCCCTCGGCACTCAGATTCCAGGTGAATCGCTCGCTCGGCTTGAACAGCAGGCTGACGCGCGCCGACTGCTGATCGGCCGCGTAATATTTCTTGCCGGTCGTCACGAAGGCGGCGCGGTCCACGTTCGGCACGTCCGGCGCGGGCTGGAAATCGGCATAGCCCGAGTGGCGCTCGGTGACGAACGCCACCCGCACGGCGAGCGAGTCGCTGATCGGTAGGTTGAGCGCGCCGCGCGCGCCGAAGCGCTTGTAGTCGCCCGCGATCGCCTCGACATAGCCCGATGCACCGTTGAAGTTCGGCTTGGCGGTGATCAGGCTCAGCGCGCCGGCGGTGGCGTTGCGGCCGAACAAGGTGCCCTGCGGACCGCGCAGCACTTCGGCCCGCTCCAGATCGTAGAACAGCAGCGAAGCGCCCTGCGCGCGCGAACTGTAGATGCCGTCGATATAGATCGCGACTTCGGGGTCGGCGACCTCGGTGAAGGCGGTGTCGTTGCCGATGCCGCGCAGCGTCAGCAGCACGGCCGACTGATCGCCCTGCTGCGAGAATTGGAGCGAAGGCACGAAGCGCGCGAGATCGGTGACGTTGTTGACCTGCTGCCGGTCGAGCGCCGCCTGATTGAACGCGGAGACCGCGATCGGGGTCTTCTGCAGGCTGGTCTCGCGCCGCGTGGCGGTGACGATGATGTCGCCGATCTGGTCCGACGCCGAGACCGGCTGCCCGTTGACCTGGGCGCCCGGCTGCACCTCGGGCTGGCCCGGCGCGGCCGGACTGCTCGGCGCAACGGCCGGCATCGCCGATTGCGCAGCCGCCTGCGCATAAGCCGATGCGGTGAAAATCAGCGAAGTCGCGAGCGCGGTGCTCGCGACGAGAACGTGCCTCGTCATGTCCCATCCTCCCGTTCATGCCCGCATTCGGGCTTAGACCTGCGTTCAACCAATTTCCGACATCGATGTCAATATGATTATGACATCGATGTCGGTAACGCCGTGGAGCTATTGTGCCTTAGCCATCGCCGTGCGAGGCAAGGCCATGGCTGCGGATCAACTCCTCTCCCATCAGCTGCGGGCGGATCGCCTCTTCCGCCTCTCGGTCGGCGTGTTCTTCATCGGCGGTTTCCTCTCGTCGATCGTCAGCCTGCTCGTCCCGCGGCTGAAGCTGCTGTTCGGGCTCGGCTATGCGCAGGCGTTGCTCGTGCAATTCTCCTTCCATTCGAGCTATCTGCTGTTTGCACTGCCGATCGCGGTGCTGATCGTGAAGCTCGGCTATATGCGCGCGATCGCCACGGGGCTGGCGATCATGGCCTCCGCATGCGCGTTGTTGCTGTGGGCGCACGGTCTGCCGCACTTCGGACTCGTGCTGCTCTCGCTTACCTTGCTGTCGTGCGGCATCACCTTCCTGCAGATCGCGTCCAATACGGTCGTGACCGTCGTCGGCCGGCCCGATCGCGCCGCGGGGCGGCTCACGCTGCTGCAGAGTTTCAATTCGCTCGGCACGGTGGCGGGTCCGCTGCTGTGCGCGCCGTTCCTGCTGACGCCGCCGGCCCGGCCCGGCGCCATCCCCGATGCCGGTCATATCGGACCGCCCTTCCTCGGTTCGATCGCGGTGCTGGCGATGCTCGCGCTGGCGTTCGCGGCGGAGCGCGATCTGCTTCCGCGGACGAGGCGCGCGCGCGTCTCGCCGCTCGCGCCGCTCCGCCTGGTGGCCGACCGGCGGGTGATGACGGGCGCGGCGGCGATCTTCGTCTACGTCGGCGCGGAAGTGACGGTCGGGACCTTGCTGACCAATTATCTCACGCTGCCAGAGGTGCTCGGCATGACCCCGGTCGCCGCGGGACGGATGGTCAGCCTGTACTGGGGCGGCGCGATGATCGGCCGTTTCGCGGGCGCCTTCGCGCTGCGCCACGTGCCGGCGCCGACGCTGCTGGCGGCGGCGGCCGCGGGCGCGACGCTGCTCACCTTGGCGGGCGTGCTGGTCGGCGGCGCAGCGGGGGCGGCCGCGCTGATCGCGGTGGGATTGTGCAACGCGATCATGTATCCGACGATCTACGCGCTCGCGCTGCCCGCCGACGACAGCGCGACGCCTGCCGCGACGCTGCTGTGCATGGCGGTTGTCGGCGGCGCGATCGTTCCTTATGTCACCGGTGTCGCGGCCGATCGCTTCGGCCTGTCACCGTCGCTCCTCCTGCCCGCGGCCTGCTATCTCGGCATCGGCGTCTTCGCACGGGGCGCCATGAGGGATGCGCTGCCGCGATGACGATCACGATCAAGGATGTCGCGGACCGCGCCGGCGTCTCGCCCAAGACCGTGTCGCGCGTGATCAATGGCGAACAGCATGTCCGGCCTGCGGTGCGCGACATCGTGATGCGCGTGGTGGCGGAACTCGATTATCGGCCGAATGCCTTCGCGCGCAGTCTGTCGAGCTCGCGCTCCTATCTGCTGGGGCTGCTGATCGACGATCCGGGATCGAGCTATGCCGCCGACGTGCAGCTCGGCGCGCTCATGCAATGCCGCGCGAAGAGCTATCACCTCGTGGTCGAGCCGGTCGACCGCGCCGTGCGGGACTGGGCGGCGCAGCTTGCCGCGAGCGTTTCCGCGCTGCGCCTCGACGGCGCCATCCTCACGCCGCCGCTGTGCGACGATCCGGCAGTGCTCGAGGTGCTGGAGAGCGCCCGCCTGCCCTATGTCCGGATCTCGCCGCGCGGCGAGTTCGATCGCTCGGGGCTCGTGCGCATGGACGATCGCGCCGCCGCGTCGGAAATGACGCAGCTGCTGATCGGGCTGGGCCATCGCGACATCGGCTTCGTCCGCGGAGATCCCGCGCACAGCGCCTCGCGCGAACGCTACGAGGGGTTTCGCGCTACGTTAGCCGCAGCGGGCATCGCGATCGACGACGCGCGGGTGATCGAAGGCGATTTCTCGTTCCGCTCGGGGCTCGCGGCGGGCGAACGGCTGCTCGGCGGCGGCGTTCCGCCGACCGCGATCTTCGCCAGCAATGACGATATGGCGCTGGGCGTGCTGATGACGGCGATGAAGATGCAGTTCGAGGTGCCGCGGCGGCTTTCGGTGGCCGGCTTCGACGATGCCCCGTCGGCGCGCGCCGCGTGGCCGCAGCTGACGACGATCCGCCAGCCGAAGACGGAGATGGCGGCGGCGGCGGTCGACATGCTGGTCGAGCGGCGGCGGCCCGACGACAGCCCGGAGGATCCGCTCAAGCGGCTGCTCAGCTATGCGCTCGTCGTCCGGGGCAGCACCGCAGCTCCGCTCGCCGGCGGCTGACCCACGCAAACGGCTGCCGCCTGGTCTCAGGCGCCGCAATGCTGCTCGGCGAAGGCCGCGGCCGCGCCGTAGAGGCCCGGCTGAGGATGCGTGACGATCTTGACGGGCAGCGATGCCATCAGCGCCTCGAAACGTCCCTTCGCGGCGAAGCGCTGCGCGAAGGCGGAGCGCGGGAGATGGTCCGCCAGCTTGAGCCCGAGGCCTCCCGCGATCACCACGGCGGTGCCACCCTGCGCCAAAGCGATGTCGCCGGCGACGCTGCCGAGGCAACGGCAGAACCGATCGAGCGCGGCCGCCGCGAGATTGTCCGAGCCGGCGAGCGCGAGCGCCCACAGCGCTTTGTCGTCGATGGGCTGAACGGCACGTCCCTCGATCGCCGCGAGCGCTTCGTAGATGTTCATCAACCCCGGGCCGGACACGATCCGCTCGACGGAGACGCGCCGATAGCGGCGCCGCAGCTGCTGGAGGATCGCATCCTCGAGCGTGTCGAGCGGCGCGAAGTCGATATGGCCGCCCTCGCTTTCGACGATCAGGTTGCGGCCGTCGCGCCGCAGGACATGTGCGACGCCGAGCCCCGTGCCGGGGCCGACGATGCTGATCACCTCGGCGCTGCCGAATGCCCGGTTGCGCCATTTGCCCGGTCCGGCCCGCACAGATGGCGCAATTCTCCATCGTGCATCTGCGCGATCCCATGACCGACGGCGCCGAAATCGTTCACCAGCGTCACCTGATCGACGGCGAGCTGATCGGCGAGGAGCGCGGGCGCGATCGTCCAGGGATTGTTGGTAAGCTTGAGCACGTCGCCGGTGATCGGGCTGGCGACGGCGATCGCGGCGCGGCGCGGCAGCGCTCCCGAAGCTTGTGCGCCGAACTCGGCCCAGGCGGTCTGCAAGCTCGCATATCCCGCCGTTCGCAACGTGATCACTTCGCCCAGCTCGACGGCTCCGCCCGCCATGATGTCCGCGAGGGCGAACCGTGCGTGCGTGCCGCCGATGTCGGCTACCGCGATCTGCATCGGAAAACCGCTTCCGTCTGGGCCGGCATTGCCATGATCCGAGCATGACCGGCGCCGCGTGCGTAGTCCAGCGAGATGTCGAAGAGGTCGGTCGGCCGGGACAGCGCTATCGGCTGGAGCGGGCCGCGTGCCACGCCCGGCTGGCCAGGATGCTTTCCGCGACCCGGAGCGTCCGCGCGTTGTCGACGTCGATGGCGACCGCGCCGTCCGCGACGATGACCGGCCGGATCGAAAGACCGAAGCGCCGCGAGAATCGCCTGAATGCCTCGTCCAACGTGCCGATCCCGAACCGGAAGCGGATCAGGTTGAGCAGCCCCAACGCCTGAACGATCCGCAGCGGATGCTTGGCGAACTGGCCGCCGCTGCGAAACACCTCCGCCGCCTTCAGCGCGTCGCGGCGGCCGATCCAATAGGTGTTGCAGTTCGAATAGCCGTCGTCGGCGAAGCGATAGAAACGCCGCTGCCCCTCGGGATGGGCGGCAAGCACGCTGGCGCGGCGGGCGAACGCCACCGCGACGTCGACCCCCGCGGCGGTTGCATCGCCGAGAATGGCCACGGTGGCGCGCGGGGTGAGGAGCACATTGTCGGCGGTGGTGACGAGGATCGGAAAGCGCGCCTGCTCGACCGCGGCGAGCAGGCTGTCGACGAGGTTCGCTCGGGCCGCGACGGTGATCAATCGTCCCTCGGCGCGCAGCGCCCGCGCGTCGGCGAGATCGTCGAGCAGGCCGGTGTCGTTGATCGAGACGATGATCCGCCCGATCGCCGGGCTGGCCGCGAGCGACGCGAGAACATGCCCGATCATCGGCCGATCGCCGACCGGTACGAGGCATTTGTCGGACAGGCCGGCCGCCTCGGCGAGCGGATCGACGGCGCCTTCCCGCCGCCCGGCCATCACCACGGCCGTGGTCAGATCAGTCTGGGGTATCACCGGCCCGCGAAGGCATATTGCTTCTGCGGCGGCGCTGCGCGCTCGATCCGCCGTTCTTCCGCGCGGGCCGCGTCTTCGATCAGGCCGTTGCGGCGGAGGCTTTCGCACAGGATCGTCTCGACCAGCTCGCCGTGGCTCCAGCCGAACAGCTTCGCCGCCATGCTGATCGTCTTGCGCGACCACAGGTTGCAGTTGAGGTTGACCTCGAGAAACTGGATCTGCCCGGTCGCGAGGTCGATCCGGCATTCGTAGCGACCGTAATCGAACGGCGCGAACTCCTCCATCATGTTGCGGGCGGCCGCTTCGATCTCCGCGATGCGCGCGCGATCGTCGTAGGGCTTGATCGCATAAGTCTTGGCAGCGCCGGCGAGGTCGCGTTTCTCATCGTAGCTGCGCAACTCTTCGGGATCATGCTGCTCGACGATCATCGTCGGCAGGATGACGGGCCGGCCATCGACCGTGACGACCGATACCTCGATGTCATGTCCCGCGATGAACGGCTCGACGATCGCATCGTGGCGCTCGGCGTGGATCGCGGCAACGGCGTCGCGCACGCCGGGCCAATCGTCGGCGGCGCGCACGCCCCAGCTGGCCGACGAGGCATTGGGCTTGATCACATAGCGCTCGGCCCGCGGGCAGCGTGCCGCATCCACCGGCGTGAAACGGCGATAGACCGCCCAGTCCGCGGTGGGAATTCCGCGGGCGCGCGCCACCAGCTTGGCGAGATGCTTGTCGTCGGAAAGACCGCGGATGATCGGGCTGCCGCCGAGATAAGGCAGGTTCAGCCGGTTGCACAACAAGGGCAGCAGCATCTCCGAATTGAGGAAGCCGCCGCGGTTGAGCAGCGGAAAGACGAAATCCACGTCCGTCTGCCCGAATAAGGCGCGATAATCGTCCGCGATCACCAGATCGAGGCCAAGCTCCTGCAGAACCTCGCGCATTTCGGCATGGTAGATCGCGTGGCTGCCGTCTTGCGCATGCGCCTCGCCGCGCCAGCGCGCGTGCTTGGCGATATACAATATCCGCAGCCGCTCCTTGGCGGACCGGGGGATAGCGAGTGGCTGCATGGCGAAGCGGCTGACCCTGAAATTGCGCGTACGATCGAACTTCTAATGCAGGCACGCGAAGTTTTTGTTGCAGATCAGCGTCGATTTCGCGCGAGCCGCGCCGCCAGCAACGTCCCGTAGCGCTGTCCGCCGAGGCCCCTCCGCCCGGCCCGCTGGGGCATCAGGACCCCGGGCTTGCCGTTGCCCTCGATCAGGATCGGACCGTCGGGAGCGAAGCCGACGTCCCAGCCGATCAGCGCATAATCGGCGAAGCCGCGACGATGCGCGTCGAGGACGAGCGCCCGCGCCGCCGCCCAGTCCGGGAGCATGCGGCCGGGAATCGCGACGCCGGTCACCGGGTGGGTGCGATAGTCGCCGCCGCCATAGCCCTTGCAGGCGAGGCCGAGCAAGCCGTCGTCCAGGCCGATCGCGCTGAGCAGCCCGCCGGCCTTCATATTGTCGACCGCGGCGGCCGGATCGGACGGGATGCGCAGCACCGCATTGGCCAGTTCGGGCTCGTCGGCGTCGTTGAGGATCGTCGTCATGCGCGCGGTGGGCAAGGCGTTGAGCGCGAGATCGGCCAGCGCCGGATGCGGGCTGATCCGGACCTGCACCAGCCAGGCGCCATGCTCCCCGCCGAATTGGCCGCGCAGCCAGCTGGCGAAATCATCCGGATCGTCGGGCGCCGCACCGTCGAGGAAGCGGACGCCGCGGCCCCCTTCGCCGCGCGCCGGCTTGAGCAGCAGCGGGCGACCCGCAGCGCTCGCCAGCGGCCTGATCCGCCCACCGACGATCGTCGCGACGACCGCGGGATGATGCAGCCCATGCTCGGCGCAGCGCTCGTAGAAGCGAATCTTGTCGGCAAGCACGCAGTGCCGCGTCCAGGCGAGCGGATTGATCCGCTGATTGAGCCCGGCATCTTCGAAGCGGCGGATATATGCGTCGAGCTGCGCCGCCTGCTCGATGCGGAACAGCGCGAGGTCGTTCGGATCGGCGAACCGTTCGCGCGCGATCGCGACCGCTTGCGCGCGCCAGGCGTCGCTTAGCCCGTAGCGCCGCTGTACCGCGCGCGCGCGGTACAGCACCCACCCGAGGAAGGCGACGCCGACGATCGCATCGATCGCGGCGCGCAGCGGGCCGCGGGCGCGCCTGCGCCTGGCATAATGTTCGGCGAGGAAGCTGCCCGAAATCGGCGCGACGACGCCGGGATAGATCGAGTAGAACTTCTTCGCGCGATACCACAGCTCGGTCAGCGACGGCATCGAACCACCTTGAAGTCGGCAGGCGGACGGGGCACGGCGCCCTTCGGGCGAGGCAGGAGAGCATGAAGGTCGCGATCTACGTCCAGGACATGCGGGCGAGCGGCGTCGTGCGGACGATGATCGCGATCGCGCGGGAGCTGGCGCGCGGCGGCGACGAGGCGATCGTCGTCGCGGGCTACGAAGATGGCATTTTTCGCGCCGGGGACGTGCTGCCGGCCGGCTTCGCCGCCGCCGGCCGGCGCCCGGCAAGGCTGCCGCGGCTGGCGATCGTAGCGCGGCTGCGCCGCACCCTGCGGGAACATCGTCCGGACGTCATCCTCTCGGGCGGAAATTTCGGCCACTTCAGCCTGTGGGCGGCGACACGCGGGCTCGGCGTGCCGCTGGTCTATTGTTTCAGCAATCCGATGGAACGAGCGGGCCAACCCTGGCGCAATCGCTGGCGGCGATTCTGGAGCGCCCTGCTCATCCGCGGCGCCGCGCGCGCGATCCTGGTCGGCGCCGGGCTGGCCGAAAGCAGGGTGTTCGCACCGCACGTCGCGAACGGCAAGGCTCTGACGATCCGCAACGGGGTCGACCTGTCCCGAGCGGAGGAGCCGGCCGGCCCGGCGCCCGCGGCGATGATCGGACCCGATCCGGTCGTCCTCTCGATCGGCCGCCTCCAGCCCCAGAAGAATTTCCCGGCCGCATCCGTCCGCTGCGGCTCGTCATCCTCGGCGCCGGCACCAAGACCTGTCGCACCGCGCTCCTCGCGCACGCCGCGGAGCGGGGGATCGCCGATCGCTGCCTGCTCGCCGGGACCACGGACGACGTCTTTGCCTGGCTGCGCGCCGCGCGCGTGTTCGCGCTCGCCTCGCACTGGGAAGGCTCGTCGATCGCTTTGCTCGAGGCATTGGCGGCGGGCACGCCGACGGTCGTCAGCCGCGCCGCCGGCGATGCCGCGGAGGTGCTCGACCATGGCCGGTACGGGCTGCTCGTCGACCCCGGCGACGCGGACGCCTTTGCCGCGGCCTTGCTCCGCCAGATCGAGGATCCGGTATTCCCCGGCGACCGCGCCGCGGCGTTCGACATGGCGACGATGGCACGCGCCTATCGCGAGGTGCTGGCCGCCAGCCTGCGCTGATCGATCGACGCGCACGGTCTTCACCCCGCTCCGGCACGCGCGCGCGACGCCGGGCCGAGAGCGCCCCAGCCGGTCAGCAGCAATGCGATCAGGCTCCCCCCCAAGGTCGCCCAGGCACCGCCCACGGTCCCGAATGGCGGCAGCAGCGCGAACAGCAGAGCCGCCTGGGCGACGCTGGCGAAGACGCGCAGGCGCAGGGCCTCGCCGGCGCGGCCGCGCGCGGTCATCGCCGGTTCGAAGGCGAAACCGCAAAGGTCGAGGCTGGCCGCCGCGACGAGCAGCACGATCGGCAGATAGGCTCCGGAAAACTCGCGGCTGGCGATCAGGTGGAGCAGCGGCTCTCCGGCCAGCGCGGCGAGCGCGACCATCGCCACCGCGGCCAGCCCGGCCGTCGCCGTCAGCTGGAGCAGCAGCGCCTGCTCCCCACCGCCGGCGAGCGAGCGGACCAGCTCGGCATAAGCGGCGCGCGAGAAGGTCTGCGTGACCTTGACGAGCGCCTGCGCCAGCTGGCCCGCGAGGCGGAACATCCCTGCCGCCGCCGGGCCACCCACGGCGCCCACCGCGATCAGCGTGAACTGCTTGGTCGTGAGCGTCATCGTCGACGAAAGGTTGGTCGCGAACAGGAAACGCCACAACGACGGCTCCTCGCGGAACGTCCTGCGCAAGTCCGCCAACGACAGCGCCAGGGTGCGCTGCCGCAGCGCCGCCCACCAGAATACGCCGGCGGTGACGAGCTCGGCCAGCGCCCAGGCGCACAGGAAGCCGGTCACCGACGGCAGCAGCAGCGCGGCCGCGGCGGCCCCCGCGGCGCGGAACATCGGCGATACCGAATCGGCGAGCGCGGCGTCACGGAAACGGTCGTCGAGGCGCAGCACCCCGGTCGGTGTCGACCGGATCGCGATCAGGATCGCGAAGCAGAAGCCGAGCGCCGCGCCGTAGAGCTCGCGCGGCAGCTCCAGCACCGGTCCCAGCACGACGATCGTCGCGAGGGCCAGGACGCTTCCGACGACCGCCGCGGCAAGATCGAGCACGGCGGCGACACCGACGATGCGATCGACTCCGGCATGATCGCCCTGCGCCCGCGCGGCCATTCCATAGCGCACGACGAACTGCCACGTCTGAAAGCCGACGATGCCCGCCAGCGCCTGGCCGATCGCCACGACGAGCGCGAAGCGGCCGAAATCGGCGAGCCCCAGCGTACGCGTCGCGATCGCGAGATACGCCAGACTGAGCAGCGCCCCGAACGCCTTGGCAAGGAGCAGCCAACCGGAGTTCGCCGCCACGCGACGCAGTTCAACGGCCAAGTCGTCCCTCCCGCCGCGGCGCCTGTAGCGCTTCGGCGGCATCACGCAAATGGCCTATCGCGCGGCGTTGGCAACGCCCGGCGCGGCGCCCATATGCCCGCCGATGGTCAGCTCCGCCCGAAATTGCGATGACGGCGCCCCGGCGCGAAGGGACGACCGACCCATCGCCCTGCTCGTCAACATCCTCAGCGGCGGCGGCGCTCAGCGCCGTATCGCCACGCTGGCGAACCGGTTCATCGCGCTGGGGCGCATGGTCGACGTGGTCAGCATTGCCTCCGACGGCCCGATGACGGCGCTGCTTTCGCCCGAGGTTCGCGTGGTGGCGTTGGGGCCGCCCAGCCGCATCCCGTTGTTCTCGACCGCGATCCATGTTCGCCGGCTGGCGGACTATCTCGAGCGGACCAGGCCGAGCGTGCTGATGTCGTGCGTCACCGACGTCCATCCGATCGCCGTCCGCGCCACGCGCAGGCATCGCGTCCCCCTCGTGCTTCGCGCCAGCCGCCATCCTGATCGATCGCTGCCGCGCTCCGACCTCGCCAGGCGCCTCGTGGAGCCGATCAAGCGACGCCGGGCGGCCCGCCGCTATGCCCAGGCGGACGCCATTGTCGCGCTTTCGGCCGACAGCGCCGAAGCGCTGCGCAGGATGGCCGGCGCCCGCCCGATACCGATCCGGACGATATTGAACCCGGTGGTCTCCGCGACGCCGCTCGGGGCCGCGGCAGGGCGAGAGCATCGGCCGGTCGATCGTATCGCGCTGGTGCTGGGGGTCGGCCGCCTCGTCGAACAGAAAGATTTCGCCACGCTGCTGCGCGCCTTCGCGCTGCTCCGCGCCGAACGCCCGGCGCGCCTCGTCCTGCTCGGGCAGGGCGAGCAGGCGCGCGCGCTGCGCGCACTGGCGCGAAAGCTCGGTATCGCCGACGCGGTGGAGATGCCGGGCGAGGTCGACGATGTCGCCGCGTGGATGCGCCTGGCCGATCTGCTCGTATCGTCCTCGCTGTGGGAAGGCATGCAGGCGACGCTGATCGAGGCGCT
Organism: uncultured Sphingomonadaceae bacterium; assembly: GCA_964236935.1. Taxonomy (GTDB): domain Bacteria; phylum Pseudomonadota; class Alphaproteobacteria; order Sphingomonadales; family Sphingomonadaceae; genus Solisphingomonas. The sequence continues at coordinate 3,669 of CAXSHP010000012.1, read as the reverse complement.
GGCGGCGGGTTGTCCGGTGGTCGCGACGGACTGCCCCGGCGGTGCCCGCGAGGCGCTCGAGGACGGCCGGCTGGGCGCGCTCGTGCCCGTTCGCGATCCGGAGCGGATGGCTCGCGCCATGCGCCGGCAGCTCGATCGGCCGCCCGACCCCGCGATGTTGGCCGCCGGCGCCGCACGCTTCGCCCTGGCGGGCAAGGCCGAGAGCTATCTCGCGCTGTTCGACAGCTGCCGCCGGGGGTAATCCGATCGAACCCTCCATTTCCCGGCGGACCCAGCTTGCATCGTTCCCCCGCGAAGGCGGGGATCCAGCCCACACGAAGACTGTTTGTTAGGGGCTGGACGCCCGCCTTTGCGGGGGAACAAGGCGAGGCAAGCTGAAGTCGTCAGACTCTACACTCGTTTCCCATCGGATTGGATCATCGTCATCCCGGCGAAAGCCGGGATCCATGGATACGGCACGGCCGAAACGAAGAGCGGACGCCGTCCATGGAATTCCGGCTTCGCCGGAACGACGGCGAAGGTTTCAACCTGATTGAAAACGAGTCTAGCCGGCATCCGCCCGATGCGGCAGCTTCCATCCCGGCCGGACGAAATGGCAGGTATAGCCGTGCGGGATGCGCTCGAGATAATCCTGATGCTCGGGCTCGGCTTCCCAGAAATCGGCGACCGGCGAGAGCTCGGTCACGACCTTGCCCGACCACAGGCCCGATGCCTCGACATCGGCGATCGTATCTTCGGCGACGGCCTTCTGCTCCGGGCCCGCGTAGAAGATCGCCGAGCGATAGCTTGCGCCACGATCGTTGCCCTGACGATCGAGGGTGGTCGGATCGTGGATCTGGAAAAAGAACTCGAGCAGCCTGCGGAAGCTGGTCCGGGCGGGATCGAAGACGATCTCGATCGCCTCGGCATGGTTGCCGTGGTTGCGGTAGGTCGCGTTCGCCACCTCGCCGCCCGAATAGCCGACGCGGGTCGAGATGACGCCCGGCAACCTGCGGATCAGGTCCTGCATCCCCCAGAAGCAGCCTCCGGCGAGGACGGCGCGTTCGCTGCTCATGCGATTTCCTCCACCTGGGACAGCAAAGCGCCATAGCCCTGCGCCGCCATGTCGTCGCGATGGACGAAGCGCAGCGACGCCGAGTTGATGCAATAGCGCAGCCCGCCCTTGTCGCGCGGGCCGTCGTCGAACACGTGGCCGAGATGGCTGTCGCCATGCGTGGAGCGCACCTCGGTGCGGACCATGCCGAGCGAGGCGTCGCGAATTTCCGCGACGTTGGCGGGCTCGATCGGCTTGGTAAAGCTCGGCCAGCCGCAGCCCGATTCGAACTTGTCCGACGAGGCGAACAACGGCTCGCCCGAGACGATATCGACGTAGATGCCCGGTTCCTTGTTGTGGAGGTGCTTGCCACTGCCCGGGCGCTCCGTGCCGCTCTGCTGGGTCACGCGATATTGTTCGGAGGTCAGGCCGGCGACCGCTTCGGCGGTCTTGCGATAGGGGGACATCGATCATCCTTTCGTCGGTATGTTCAGGAAGGTGGGCATCGCGTGCGCCGTTTCCAACCTCGCACCAGGATGCACACCCGCGGATCGCCGCAATTCGATTGCGCAGGGCTGGTTTGCCGCTAGTGAACTCCCGGCGTTTGCGGGTGACTCCCCGGAGAAATTGATGGTCGCGCAGCGGGCGCCGATTTCGTCGATATCGTTGTGCGCGTCCTTCCTCGCGCTGGCGGCATGCGGCCCCTCTGCCGAGCCACAGGCGAGCGCGGTCCCCGGCGACGGCGCCGCGCCTGCGCCCGTGGCGGCGAAGCTCGTCCCGACGCCGCGGCTTGTCGACGACCGCGCTGCGGCTGCCGCCGGTTCCCCGCTCCGGTCGTGCGCGATGGAGCTCGGCGCCGCCGCCGGGCGCCGCGCCGCGATCTGCCGCGCCGTTTCGCCGGCGACCCATCCGCCATGCAACGTGGCCAACAGCTGTGCGGCGATCGATGACGAAATCGCGCGCAGCTGCGCCTTGCTCGACGGCGTAGGTCCGCCGATGGCCGGCTGCCAGCCCGCGCCGAAGAGCATGGCCGCCGCGGTCGCGGTGGTGCGACGATATTATTCAGCCCTCGGCGCCCGCGATTACGACACGGCGTGGCGGCAATGGGGCGAGGACGGGCCGCCCAGCCAGACGCCGGCACGATTCAGCGCCGGCTTCGCGCACACCCGGTCGACGCGCGTGACGATCGGCCGGCTCGAACCCGGCGACGGGGCCGCGGGATCGATCTACCAGACCGTTCCGGTAACGGTCGACGCGACGCTCGACGACGGCACGCGGCAGCGGTTCCGGGGCAGTTACATCCTCCGCCGGGTCAACGGCGTCGATGGCGCCACGCCGGCGCAGCTGCGGTGGCATATCGACGCGGCGCAGCTCAGGGCGGTGGCACGCTGAATCGAGGGACCTGACAAGCCGGCGGAACGTATGTCCGATGACGCGCTGGACGACT
>CAXSHP010000012.1:0-1179 GCA_964236935.1 uncultured Sphingomonadaceae bacterium | reverse complement strand
ATCGCCTTCTATTAGGCTTCGCGCGTGCAGCATGCCCGCTCTCAGCAATTTTCGACGGGGCCCGATGAGCGACCAGCACGAGCAAGCCGACGACCGAGCTTCGGGCGACGCGCAGAAACAGGCCGACACGCCGCGAAACCACGACCGGAATGGCGCGCGCGACGACGCCGAGGGCGGGAATGAGGGCGAGGACGAGGACAAGGACCACGGCGACGACGAAGATGACGGCCCGCCTCTCTATCGGCGGCCGCTGTTCTGGATCGTCGTCGGCGGCGTCGCGGTGCTGCTCCTCGTCGGCGGGCTGCTGTGGTGGCTGCACGCGCGCCAGTTCGAGTCGACCGACGACGCCTTCGTCGACGCGCATATCGTGCGGATCGCGGCGGAGGCGACCGGCCGGCTGACCAACGTCGCCGATGCCGACAACCGCCACGTCCGCCGCGGCCAGCTGCTCGCCGTGATCGAACCCGGCGGACCCGAGGCGAGCCGCGCGGAAGCCGTCGCGGGGATCGCGCAGGCCGATGCCCAGATCCGGCAGGCGCAGGCCCGCGTGCTCAGCGCGCAGGCGACCCGGCGGCAGGCGGCCGCGAACGCCCGCGTGCCCGAAGCCGAGGCCGCGCGCGCGGCGAAGGACTATGCGCGCTATCTCGAGCTGCGCCGTCTCGATCCGCTCGCCGCGGCGCCCACCCAGATCGATCAGGCGCGCGCCCAGGCGCAAAGCGCCGATGCCCAGGCGATCGCCGCGCGGCGGCAGCTGGGCACCGCCGAGGCCGACATCCTCGCCGCGCGCGAGCAGGTGGAGGCTGCCCGCGCCGAGCGCCGCGCCGCCGAGGCGCGCGTGCGCCAGTCCGACGTCAACGTGTCCTATCTGCGGATCCGTGCGCCGGTCGACGGGCAGCTCGTCAACCGCCAGGTCAATGTCGGCAGCTATGTCGCGCCCGGCCAGCAGCTGATGGCGATCGTGCCCGATTATCTGTGGGTCACGGCCAATTTCAAGGAAACGCAGCTCGCCCTCATGCGCCGCGGCCAGCCGGTGCGGATCAAGATCGATGCCTATCCCGGCATCGACTTTCCCGGCCACGTCGATTCGATCCAGCGCGGCGCGGGGCAGGCGTTCGCGCTGCTGCCGCCGCAGAACGCGACCGGCAATTACGTCAAGGTGGTCCAGCGCGTGCCGGTGCG
>CAXSHP010000011.1:9432-31349 GCA_964236935.1 uncultured Sphingomonadaceae bacterium | reverse complement strand
CGTTGCGCTTCTTCTCGCCGCCCGAGAAGCCGACGTTGACCGGCCGCTTGAGCATGTCGGGCGCGAGCCCGAGCGCATCGGCCTGCGCGCGCGCGATCTTGAGGAACGCGCCGCCGGACAATTCCTCTTCGCCGCGCCCCTTGCGCTGCGCGTTGAGCGCCGAGCGGAGGAACTGGACGTTCGACACGCCGGGGATCTCGACCGGATACTGGAAGCCGAGGAACAACCCCGCCGCGGCGCGCTCGTGCGGCGCCATCGCGAGCAGGTCCAGCCACCCCTTATCCGTTCGTGCTGAGCCTGTCGAAGCACTCTCCTTCTCTTTGGTGCCGGATAAAGAGAAGGAGAGCCCTTCGACAGGCTCAGGGCGAACGGAATTGGGGTGGAACATCACCGAGCCGCCGGTCACATCATAGCCGGGGCGGCCGCCGAGGACATAAGCGAGCGTCGATTTGCCGGCGCCGTTGGGCCCCATGATCGCATGGATCTCGCCGGCGTTCACCGAGAGGGTGAGGCCTTTGAGGATCGGCTTGCCGTCGACCTCGGCGTGAAGGTTTTCAATCTTGAGCATCTTCATCTCGCAAATGGCGGGTCGCACGTAAATGCAGGATCAACACAACCAGCCCGAGCCCTAGAAGTGCGCCGCTCGGTCCCATGATTGACGCAGCATCGGCCGCATCCACGGATAAACCTCGATCCCGTGCCGCGCTGTATCGAGCGCCGAACGCCGAGACGCCACTTATCAAAAGCACCGCCGCTGTCCCGCCCGAAAGAAGGTTAAATTCGGAGGCGGGCTTGCTACGGACAAACAACCAAACAACGCCAGCCACAAAAAGCGCACTGCCCAGCGTTTCGAAGACTCTATTGAACGTGTCAGACCGGACAGGCAGGACAAAGAAGGCCGCAATCCAAGCCACGAGCAAAAGGGTGAGGAAGCGCCTAACGCCAGCGCTGCGCGATGATTCACCCAACGCTTCCCTCCAAACTGATCCCCAGCAATTTCTGCGCCTCGACCGCGAACTCCATCGGCAGTTGTTGAAGCACCTCTTTCGCGAAACCATTGACGATCAGCGCCACCGCGCTCTCCTGGTCGAGACCGCGCGACATCGCGTAGAACAGTTGGTCGTCGCTGATCTTCGAGGTGGTCGCCTCGTGCTCGATCTGCGCCGACGGGTTGCGTACCTCGATGTAGGGGACGGTGTGCGCGCCGCATTCGCTCCCGAGCAGCAGCGAATCGCATTGGGTGAAGTTGCGCACGCCCTCGGCGGTCGGCCCGACGCGCACCAAGCCGCGGTAGGTGTTGCTGCTGCGTCCCGCCGAGATGCCCTTCGACACGATCGTCGAGCGCGAGCCCTTGCCGAGGTGGATCATCTTGGTGCCGGTGTCGGCCTGCTGGCGGTTGTTGGTCACCGCCACCGAATAGAATTCGCCGACGCTGTTCTCGCCCGCGAGCACGCACGACGGATATTTCCAGGTGATCGCGCTGCCGGTCTCGACCTGGGTCCAGCTGACCTTGCTGTTCCGCCCCTGGCAGAGCGCGCGCTTGGTGACGAAATTGTAGATCCCGCCCTTGCCGTCGGCGTCGCCGGGATACCAGTTCTGCACGGTCGAATATTTGATCTCGGCGTCGTCGAGCGCGACCAGCTCGACCACCGCGGCGTGGAGCTGGTTCTCGTCGCGCATCGGCGCGGTGCAGCCTTCGAGATAGGAGACGTAGCTGCCCTGCTCGGCGATGATCAGGGTGCGCTCGAACTGGCCGGTGTTGGCCGCGTTGATGCGGAAATAGGTGCTCAGCTCCATCGGGCAGCGCACGCCTTCGGGGATGTAGACGAACGTCCCGTCGGAGAAGACCGCGCTGTTGAGCGTCGCGAAATAATTGTCGTGGACCGGGACGACCTTGCCGAGCCACTTCTTCACCAGCTCGGGATATTCGCGCACCGCCTCGCTGATCGAGCGGAAGATGACGCCGGCCTTTTCCAGCTCGGCGCGGAAGGTGGTCGCGACGCTGACCGAATCGAACACCGCATCGACCGCGATCTTGCGCGCGCCCTCGACCCCGGCGAGCACCTTCTGCTCCTCGATCGGGATGCCGAGCTTCTCGTAGGTGCGGCGGATCTCGGGGTCGAGCTCATCGAGCGAGGCGAGCGTCGGCTTGGCCTTGGGCGCGGCGTAATAATAAGCGTCCTGATAGTCGATCGGCGCGAGGTCGAGCTTGGCCCAGTCGGGCGCCGCCATCGTCAGCCACAGGCGATAGGCCTTGAGCCGCCAGTCGAGCATCCATTCGGGCTCGTCCTTCTTGGCCGAGATGAAGCGGACGGTGTCCTCGCTCAGCCCCTTGGGAGCGAAGTCCTGCTCGATGTCGCTCGAGAAGCCCCATTCGTAGGTCGAGGCCTTGTCGGCGGCGGCGTGCGCCTCGAGATTGCGCGTGGCCATCAGTGCGCGCCCACGTCCGCAACCGTTCTTCCCGAGCGAAGTCGAGGGACTATGCCGAGCGCAGCCGAGGCCTCAAGCGCGGAAATGTTCTCGGCTTCGCTCGAACTGGCCCCTCGACTTCGCTCGGGAGGAACGGTGGGGGAGCTCAGGGAAGCGAGGCTTACCCCCGCCAGCGCCCCGCGCACCGCGCCGTTGACCGCGCCCCAGTGCGGCTTGACCTGGCAGCTGTGGTGGAGCCCGCATTCGTCGCGATGCTCGTCGACGCAGGTGGTCATTGCGATAGGACCCTCGACTGCCTCGATGATCTCGGCGAGATTGATCGCGCCTGCCTCGCGCGCGAGGCGGAAGCCGCCCGCGCTGCCGCGCGCCGAGACGAGCAGCCCGGCGGCGGCGAGCCGTCCCATCAATTTCTGCGCGGTGGGCAGCGGCACGCCGGTCTCGCCGGCAAGCGAGGTCGCCGACAAGCGCGCGTCGGCGCGATGGCGTGCGGCGGCGGACATCATCACCACGGCATAATCGGCGAGGCTCGAAAGGCGCATGCACTTCCTAATCGGATCGAATCGATCCGATATGCATGTGGGGGTGGACGGGGGTGGGGTCAACCACATATCGGTGAGTGGAATTGATGGCGCTCTATCCCCTACTCCAGCCGCTGATCTTCGCGCTCGACGCCGAGCGGGCGCATCGTCTGACGATCGGCGCGCTCAAGCTCAAGCCGGGGCGTGCGCCGCTTAAGCCCGATCCACGGCTCGCGATCCGCGTCGCGGGGCTCGATTTCCCCGGCCCGGTCGGTCTTGCAGCGGGGTTCGACAAGGACGCCGAGGTGCCCGATGCCATGCTGTCGCTCGGCTTCGGCTTCGTCGAGGTCGGCACGCTGACCCCGCTGCCGCAGGCGCGGCCGCGCGGCGGAGTCGTCGGGGTCAATGTCGGCGCGAACAAGGATTCGGCCGATCGCATCGCCGATTATGCGCAGGGCGCGCGGGCGATGGCCGATGTCGCCGATTATCTCGCGGTCAACATCTCGTCGCCGAACACGCCGGGGCTGCGCGCGCTGCAGGATCCCGGCGCGCTCGATGCCTTGCTCGAGGGCGTGGTCGCGGCGCGCGGGGCGGGCGGCCCGCCGGTGTTCCTCAAGGTCGCGCCCGATCTCGCGCCCGCCGACATCGACGCGATCGTGCGCGTCGCGCTCGATCGCCAGGTGGATGCGCTGATCGTCGCCAACACCACGATCGGCCGCCCGCCGCTGCGTTCGCGTCATGCCGGCGAGGCGGGCGGGCTGTCGGGCGCGCCGCTGCGCGATCTGGCGCTCGCCCGGCTGCGCGATTTCCGCGGCGCGAGCGGCCGCGCGATCCCGCTGGTCGCCGCGGGCGGCATCGCTTCGGCCGAAGACGCCTGGGCGCGCATCCGTGCCGGGGCGAGCCTGGTCCAGCTGTACAGCGCGCTGATCTACGAGGGGCCGGGGCTGGCGCGGAGGATTGCAGTGGGGCTGGCGGAAATGCTCGCGCGCGAGGGCTATGCGAACGTGGCGGAGGCGGTAGGATGAGCGCGATGCTTCGCCGCCTGCTCCTGCTCCTCGCGCTCGTTCTTGCGACGGCTCCCGCGTCCGCCGCCGGCGGGATCGTTTCCGCCGCCGATCCGCGCGCCGCCGAGGCGGGACGCGAGATGCTGCGCGCCGGGGGCAGCGCGACCGATGCGGCGATGGCGATGATGCTCGTGCTCGGCGTGGTCGAGCCGCAGGCCTCGGGCATCGGCGGCGGCGGCTTCCTGCTCCACAGCGACGGCGGCACCGGCCAGCTGACGACGATCGACGGCCGCGAGACGGCGCCCGCGGCGGCGCGTCCGGATCGCTTCCTCGGACCTGACGGCAAGCCACTGGCGTTCGTCGATGCGTGGCAGAGCGGGCTGTCGGTCGGCGTGCCGGGCAATATCCGGCTGATGGCGCTCGCGCATGCCAGGTGGGGCAAGCTGGTCTGGGCGAAGCTGTTCGCGCCCGCGATCCGGCTCGCCGAACAGGGCTTCATCGCGACGCCGCGGCTCGAAGCGACGGTGGGAACGGTGGCTCCGCGCTGGATCGATTTCCCCGCGATCCATGCGCTCTACGCCAGCGCCGGCACACCCACGCAAGCCGGCGAGACGGTCACCAACCCGGCGCTCGCGGCGACCTTGCGCCGGATCGCGGCGGGGGGCGCCGAGGCGTTCTATGGCGGCGAGACGGGCACCGCGATCGCCGCTGCGGTCAGCCATGCGCCGCGCCATCCGGTCCCGCTCACGCTCGCCGATCTCGCCGCCTATCGCGCGAAGGAGCGCCCCGCGATCTGCGGCGCCTATCGTGGCTACAAGGTCTGCGGCATGGGCCCGCCCTCGTCGGGCGCGATCACCGTCCTCCAGATCCTGGCGATGGTCGAGCGGTTCGACATGAAGCGGCTGGGCAAGGATAGCCCGGTCGCCTGGCATGTGCTCGCCGAGGCGATGCAGCTCGCCTTCGCCGACCGCGATCTCTATCTCGGCGACAGTGATTTCGTGACGGCGCCCGTCGCCGGCCTGCTCGATCGCGACTATCTCGCCGGGCGCTCGCGGCTGATCTCCGCGACGCATGCGCTGGGCAGCTATCCGGCCGGCACGCCCCCCGGCGCGGCGAGCCGTATCGCTGCGGGCCCACCCGCGGACGAGCATGGCACGACCAATTTCGTCGCGGTCGACGGCAAGGGCGAGGTCGTGACGATGACGTCGACGGTCGAGAGCGTGTTCGGCAGCCAGCTCGTCGCGGCCGGCATGGTGCTCAACAACGAGCTCACCGACTTCAGCTTCGTCCCCGACAAGGACGGCGTGCCGCTGCCCAATCGCGTCGAGCCGGGCAAGCGGCCCTTGTCGTCGATGGCGCCGACGATCGTCTATGATGCGCAGGGGCGGGCGATCTTCACGGTCGGCGCGGGGGGCGGCCGCTCGATCATCATGCAGGTCGCCAAGACGCTGATCGCGCACCTCGATTGGGGGCTGCCGGCCGAGGAGGCGATCGCGACGCCGGTGATCTTCTTCAACGCGCAGGGGCTGGTGATCGAGGACGGCAGCCGGCTGGCGATGATGCGGCCGGCGCTCGAGCGGCTCGGCCATGTCGTCACGCCGGGGACGCTGCCGCTCAAGACCAACGCCGCCGAACGCACGGCGAGCGGCTGGCACGGCGCGGCCGATCCGCGCGGCGAAGGCGTCGCGCTGGCGGAATGAAGCGACGCGGGGTCACCGCGCGCATCCGGGAGAGATGATGGCGGATCAGCTCGAATATTTTCCCAATCTCGTGACGATGTTCTTCGCGCGCGCCGCGGCGAAGGGCGAGGCGCCGTTCCTGTGGCGCAAAGGCGATGGCCAATGGCGCGCGACGAGCTGGGCCGCGGCCGCGCGCCAGGTGGCCGCGCTCGCCGCGTCGCTGACCGCGCTGGGGCTCGGCCGCGACGACAAGGTGATGCTCGTGGCGGAGAACCGGCCCGAATGGTGCATCGCCGATCTCGCGATCATGGCGGCCGGGTGCATCACCGTCCCCGCCTACACCACCAACACCGAGCGCGATCACCAGCATATCCTCGAAAACAGCTGCGCCCGCGCCGTGATCGTGTCGACGCCGAAGCTCGCCGCGACGCTGCTCCCGGCGGTGCTGCGCTCGTCGCAGTGCGGGATCGTGATCGGGATCGAGCCGTTGCGGGTCGGGCAGGCGGGCGCGTTCGTCCATCACGATTTCGCGACGCTGATCGCGGGCGAAGCCGACGTCGCGGCCTGCGCCGCCCGGGCGGCGAGATTCGGGCGGGACGATCTCGCCTGCATCATCTACACCAGCGGCACCGGCGGGGCGCCGCGCGGAGTGATGCAGCATCACGGCGCGATCCTCCACAATGTCGCCGGTTGCATCGATCTCGTCGCCACCGATTTCGGCTGGGACGACGAGGTGTTCCTCAGCTTCCTCCCGCTCAGCCACGCCTATGAGCACAGCGGCGGGCAGCATTTTCCGATCGGGCTCGGCGCGCAGATCTATTATGCCGAGGGGCTCGAGAAGCTCGCTGGCAATATCGAGGAGGTCCGCCCGACGATCATGGTCGTCGTGCCGCGCTTGTTCGAGGTGCTGCGCCAGCGCATCGTCAGGCAAATCGAGAAACAGGGCCGGATCGCGAAATATCTGCTGCGGCGCGCGCTGGCGATCGGGCGCCGGGCCCATGACGGCGGCGCCGCCCCATGGGATTGGCCGATGGACCGGCTGCTCGATCGCACGCTGCGGCCGCAGGTGGCGCAGAAGTTCGGTGGGCGATTGAAGGCGATGGTCTCGGGCGGGGCGCCGCTCAATCCCGATGTCGGGCTGTTCTTCCAGTCGCTCGGGCTGCCGCTGCTCCAGGGTTACGGCCAGACCGAGGCGGCGCCGGTGATCTCGTGCAATCGGATGGCCGCGGACGGCGAGATCCTGGTGCGCGGCGAGCTGGTGATGAAAGGCTATTGGCGGGGCGAGGCGGAGACGGCGCGCGTGCTGCGGGACGGCTGGCTCCACACCGGCGACATCGGCCATCTCGATGAGGCCGGGCGGCTCGTCATCACCGATCGCAAGAAGGATCTGATCGTCAACGACAAGGGCGACAATGTCGCGCCGCAGCGCGTCGAGGGGATGCTGACGCTGCGTCCCGAGATTTTCCAGGCGATGGTCCATGGCGATCGCCGGCCCTATCTCGTCGGGCTGATCGTGCCCGATCCCGAGTGGCTCGCCGCGACCGGGCGCGAGGCCGGCGACCCGGCGATCGCGCAGGCCCTCCAGGCCGCGGTCGACGGCGTCAACCGGCAGCTGGCGGTGACCGAGAAGGTCCGTCGGATCGAGATCGCCGACGGCCCCTTCACGATCGCCAACGCACAGCTCACGCCGTCGCTCAAGATCCGCCGCCACGTCATCCGCGAGGCCTACGGCGCGCGGCTCGACGCGCTCTACAGGGCGCGTTAGCGCGCCTTCGCGGGCTTGGTGTAGGGCACGAACTCGCCCAGGCCGCAGCTGCCCATCGTCATGTGCGAGCCCTGATCGACGATCGTCAGGATATCGGCGCTGCACAGCTCCGACAGCGAGGTCTTGACCACCGGATAGGTGAAATGGGTCAGCCCCGGGCAACCGTTAGGCAGGCGATTGAGATAGAGCGTCCGCCCCTGGCCATAGATGATCGCGGTCCGATCGACCGTTTGCGACGGGCCGAGATTGGTCAGCGGGATGCACGAGACCGGCTTGCCCGGAACGCGGCCGGCGAGGATCCTGGTGATTTCAGCCTCGGCCTTGACCGACGCCGCGTCGCTCGCGGGCGAGGCATGAGCGGCCGCGCCGAACATCGCCGTGGCGAGGAGGAAAGAGCGTATGCGCATGATAAACGGTCCTTATTTCAGACCCCCGTCAGGGTGATGATGCCATGCCGCTCGCTCTACGTCGAGTCCGCTGTCGGGGGCGAAGTATAAACGAACGGCTGGATCGGCGTGCGGACCGATCGATCACCACGCGCCGCTATGATTGCTTAGTACCGAACACTTGGCGAGTCGTCGCCCCTTCCATCAGCGCCGGCCGACTCAGGGCAGCCCGTAAGGATTGTTCATAGTGAGCGGCATTGACGTTGACCGCCTCAAGCAGTTCTTCGAAACTTTTATCGGTGCCCTGCACGGATAGAGCTACGTCCCCGAACCCGATTGCCCTGTTCGCTCCGGCCAACTTTCCCAATAGCCCCTTGCCCGGATCGCGGGACCGATGATGGAGCCAAATACTGACGAACTTCTGCGCGCGGACAGACGTCGGTTTGAAGCTGGCGACGTTACCCCATGCAATCGGCTTGTCGGACCACCGGTGCCAATAGATGCCGTCCGCGTCGATACGCATGACAGGCTCGCGATGTCCCATTAGCTTGATAATGACGGGAAAAATCGCCGCGCCGGATAGTACCGCTATCCAGCCCAGCCCGTGTCCGGCCAAGTCGTTGTTGCCGCCCAACAGCAGGCCGATCATCTCGATCTTGGCTGAATGATCGAATGCACCAGCGGGCTGCATCGCCAGCACGGCCCCCATGCCCATAAACAGGATGCCAATGCCGGCTAAACCAAGCAACCGTGTCGTTTTGTAGTAGGCTATGAATAGCATGGGGCACCTGGGGTTTCTCGACAGGCTATCCCGTCCCGCTTAAAGTTCGATGAGCTTTGCCGCAAAAGTGCGGCAGCATGGGGATGCGTCAATCGCGTGTCCCAATCGAACGTCGGCAAATGTCCATTTGCGCTGCAGTCAACGGATTCATCCCTAACCCCGGAACGCATCCTTCGCGGCGCGCCGCTCGCCTAGCTCCGCAGCATCGCGGGCGCGCATGAACGGATTGGTCGCGCGCTCGAGTGCGATCGTCGTCGGCACGGTCGCTTCGCCGCGCGCGCGGGCGGCGTCGACCTTGGCCATGCGCTCGATCAGCGCATCATTGTCCGGCTCGGCGACCAGCGCGTAGCGGCCGTTCGACTGGGTGTATTCGTGCGCGCAATAGACTTGCGTATCGTCGGGCAATGCGGCCAGCCGGGTCATGTTGGCGAACATCTGCTCCGGAGTGCCTTCGAACAGCCGCCCGCAGCCCATCGCGAACAAGGTGTCGCCGACGAACACCACGCCCTCCGCCGGGAGGTGAAACGCGATATGCCCGGCGGTGTGCGCCGGCACCTCGATCACCTGCGCGGCGACCGCGCCGAGCATGACCACGTCGCCCTCGCGCACCGTCCGGTCGAGCGTCGGGATGCGCGCGGCTTCGGTTGCGGGACCGGTGATGAGGCAGCCCGTCGCGGCCTTGAGCGCGGCGTTCCCGCCGGTGTGATCGGGGTGCCAGTGGGTGTTCCAGACCTGCCCGATCCGCCAGCCGCGCGCTGCGGCCGCGGCGAGCACCGGCGCGGCCTCGGCGGGATCGACGACCATCGTCTCGCCGCTCGCCGGCTCGTGGACCAGCCAGATATAATTGTCGCTCAGCGCGGGGACGCGGACGATCTCGAGCGTCAAGTCACCAGCTCCCGGTATTGGGCATCGACGCCCAGGGCTCGGCCGGCCGCAGATGGCCGTCCTGGAGCAATTCGATCGAGATGCCGTCGGGGGTGCGGACGAACGCCATGTGGCCGTCGCGCGGCGGGCGGTTGATCGTCACGCCGCCGTCGATCAGCCGCTGGCAGGTCGCGTAGATATCGTCGACGCGATAGGCGAGATGGCCGAAATTGCGCCCGCCCGCATAGCCGGCCTCGTCCCAATTGTGGGTCAGCTCGACCTGCGCCTGCTCGTCGCCCGGCGCGGCGAGGAAGATCAGGGTGAAGCGGCCCTTCTCGCTGTCCTGGCGCCGCAGCTCCTCGAGACCGAGCAGCTGGAAGAAGGCGATCGTCGCCGCGGGATCGGACACGCGGATCATCGTGTGGAGATATTTCATCGCGCCGATGTAGGCGGCGGCGCCGCCTGCGTCATCCCCGCGATCCGCGCCTGCTCGTCGGCGACGGTCTCGTCGCCGGGGGCGAGCCGCCGGGCCTCGGCGATGTCCTTGACCGCGCGCGCGGCATCGTTCTGCCGCCGGGCGAGCGCCGCCGAAAGCAGCCACGCCATCGGATCGGCGGGGACGAGCTCGAGCGCGGCGTCGAGGTCGGTGCGCGCCGGCGGCAGATCGTTCGACGCCACCGCCGCGCGCGCGCGATCGAGCATGGCCTCGCCGCGCATCGGATCGCTCAGCACCGGCAGCGCCAGCGCCCTGGTCAGCGCCGCGCGCGCCGTGGCCGGATCGTCGCCGGCAAGCGAGGCATTGCCCGCCTGGACCCACAAGGTCGCCGCGCGCCCGTCGCCGCGGAGCTCGGCTTCCTTCGCGGCCTGCTCGAACGCGATCGCCGCGGGCGCCCAGCGCTCCTGCGCGACATAAGCGAGGCCGAGGCATTGCTGCGCGGGGAGCCCGCCGCCCGCCACGCGCCATTCGTCGGCGAGCTTGACCGCGGCGGCGGCATCCTTGCCCGCCAGCGCGACGCACGCCTCGTAACGCTTGCCCTCGTCGCTCGGCGGCCCGGCGGCGATCGCGATCAGCAGCAGCAATGGGGTCACGGCGTCTCCAGCAGCGTCTCGACCGTCGCGATCAGCAAGGCGATGTCCCGCGCGCGCGACAGGCGGTGGTCGCCGTCCTTGACCAGGATCGTCTGCACGTCGGCTGAACGCAGGCGCTCGGCGAGGCGCAGCGCGATGCCGAACGGGACGTCGCGATCGGCCTGGCCGTGGAGCAGCCGCACCGGGCAATCGATCGCGATCTCCGACGCCAGCAGCAGCTGCGCCTGGCCGCTCTCCCAGAACGCGCGGGTGAACACCGTCGGCTCGTCGCTATAGGCCGAGGGCTCGCGCAGGATGCCCGTGCGGGCCAGCACCGCGCGGCGCGCGGCGTCGAAATCCCATTCGGTGAAATCGGGCGCCGCGGCGATGCCGACCAGGCCGGCGACGCGTGCGGGACGGGCGAGGGCGACCAGCAGCATCAGCCAGCCGCCCATCGACGATCCGACCAGCAGCAGCGGCCCGGTGGTGACGCGGTCGATCACCGCGAGCGCATCGTCGCGCCAGCTCGCCAGCGTGCCTTGCTCGAAGGCGCCGCCGCTCGCGCCGCAGCCGGCATAATCGAGCCGCAGCAGCGCGCGGCCCCGCGCCGCCGCCCAGGCGTCGAGCGCTAGCGCCTTGGTGCCCGCCATGTCCGAACCGTAGCCGGGGAGGAAGACGATCGTCGGCCCCTCGCCGTCGCGGAGCTGGTAGGCGATCGACGTGCCGTCGCGGTCGAGGAAGGCCGGTTCAGCCATGCGTGCCGCAGATATTGCGCAGCGCCTGCCATTGCGCCGGGTCGAGCGCCGGGCGGTAGGGCAGGCCGGCGCGGCTCGCGCGGAACAGCTGGCGCCGCTCGGCCGACAGCGGATGGCTCGAGACATAGCCGAGCATGGTCGCGGCGCGGCCGAGGTGGTTTTCGCCTTCCCCCAGCCGCTCGAAGAAGGCGGCGGTCGCCGCCGGCGAGATATGCGCGTGGACGAGGCTGGCGAGCGCGTGCGCGTCGGCGCCGCGTTCGGCGGCGCGGCTGTAGCGGCTGGTGAGCAAGGCGTTGGCGATCGCGCCGCCGTCGGCGCCGCCGATCAGCAGGCTGATGCCGAAGTTGCGGATGATCCCGGCCATCGCATCGCGATTGACGACATGGCCCATCTCGTGGCCGAGCACGCCGGCGACCTCGTCGGACGACTTGGCCTCGCGCAGCAGCCCGTCGAAGATCAATACGCGCCGCCCCGGCAGCGCGACCGCATTGACGATGCCGAGATCGATCACATGCACCGCGGGCGGCCGCCCGTCGGTCGCCAGCTTCGCCGCAAGCATATCGAGCGCGCGCTGGCCGGCGGCATCGTCGCACGTGCCGCCGCCGAAGTCGCCGGTGAGCGAATCGCCGAGCGCCATCTCCCAGCGCTCGGGCACGAGCCGCGCGAGCAGGGCGCTGCCGCGCCACATCCCGATCGCCGCGATCGCCGCGACCAGCGCGCAGATCAGCAGCGCCGGGACGACGCCGATACGGTCGAGCAGCCCGCCGTGATGCTCCTGCCGCGGCAGCGCCGCGCGCCATTCGGGCGGCAGCGGCTCGTCGAAGCCGAGCCGCCAGCCCTCGTGGCCGGCGCGTGTGAACACCGTGCGGGAGCGATCGCCGATAGAGCGCAATTCGGCGATCGGGACGCTCTCGTCGCCGATCCGCAGATCGCTGCCGTCGAGCGCGACCGCGACGGCGTGGCGCTCGGCGCTTCGCCCATCGTAATGCCAGGCGTGGGTCATCGGGGGTTGGTCATAGGGCGCCGATGTCGAACGCGTCGGCGAATCCTTCGGCCTCGCGCGGGGCGTGCGCGGTCGATTGGGTGAAGCGCGTCACGTCGACCTCGCCGGTCGCCTCGAGGTGGCGCATGAAGAAGCGCCAGTGGCGATAGCCGAGGAAGCAGATGCCGATCCCGAGCGTGCCGACCACCAGCGCGATGTCGCCGAGGAACAGCCCGAGCCATTGCCGCGAGCGCGCGCCGAATGCGAAGCGCAGCTCGCCCAGCCGCAGCGCGCCGATCGTCTCGCGCAGGAAGGCGGCGTAATAGCCGAGCCCGATCAGCCCCATCATGAAGTAGATCGCGAAGATGAACAGCAGCATCGCGCCGGCGATCCCCGCCGCCGCGTGGCGATTGTCCAGGCCATGGAAGGCGCCGCTCGCCCCCGCCGAGGCGGCGACGATCGCCACGACGATGCCGATCACGATCATCAGCACGATCGGACTGAACAGCAGGATCGCCCAGCGTACGATCAGAGGGTTGGTCGTGCGGGCATGCGAGCGGAAGCGGTCGGGGCCGAAGCCCATCGCGTTCCAGCGTGCGTTCCACAGGCCGGTCATCGACCAGGGGATCAGCATGCCGAATGCGGCGAAGCCGACCACCGGCTTCCACAGCGCGGCGACCGCATAGGACCAGCCGGCATCGTCGGCGCCGCCGCGGATGCCGTGCCACCAGCTGCGCGCGAGGCGATAGCGCAGCGCGCGGAAGCGCGCGAAGCCGGCGACGTACAGCAGGAAGATGTAGCTCGCGAGGTAGAGCAGCCCGGCGCCGAGCCCGTGGCCGCGCATGATCATCGACTGGACGGTGAAGAACAGGAGGAACAGCGGCAGCGTCACCACCGCGGTGACCATCAGGAAGCCGAGGAACATCTCGCGCCCGGTGCCGGTCCATTCGAGGCGGTCGTCGATGAAGCGCGTGCGGCTCCACAGGTAACGCCGCTCGCGCGCCTTGGCCCAGAAACGGTAGAAGCCGAGCGTGACGATCGTCAGCGCGAGGTTGGAGAAGGCGATCGGCGCATATTCGCGCCATGTCCCGACGAATTCGAACGCCGACGACGATTGTTCCGACTGCTGTTCCATCGATCCCCCCGCGCAAGGCTGGCTGGTCCGGGGCGCGAAAGCAAGCCGCCCTAGCCCAGCGGCAGCTCTAGCTCGCGAGTGATGAGCGGATCGTCAACGCCGAGGTTCGACAAGGTCAGCCCGAGCAGGCGGATCGCCTTGGGCGGCGGGAGCAGGCCGCGCAGCAACGCCGCGCCGATCTCAAGGAATTCGTCGCGGCCGCCGACCTTGCGATCGAGGCTGCGCGCGCGGGTGACGATTTGGAAGTCTTGATACTTGACCTTGAGCGTGACGGTGCGGCCGGCGATCCCGCTCTTCTCCTCGATCCGGCGCCACACCGTGCGGCTGATCCGGTCGAGTTCGGCGAGCAGCTCGGGCTCGCTGCGCAGATCCTCGAAGAAAGTGTCTTCGGCGCCGATCGACTTGCGCTCGCGGTTGGCTTTGACCTGGCGGTGGCAGATCGCGCGGGCGAGATCGTAATAATATTCGCCGCTCGATCCGAACTGCCGCGCGAGGAATTCCAGGCTGCGCGCGCGCAGATCGGCGCCGGTGGCGATGCCGAGCCGCGCCATCTTCGCCGCGGTGACCGGGCCGACGCCGTGGAAGCGCTTGACCGGCAGGCCCGCGACGAACGCCTCGCCGCGCCCCGGCGCCACCACGCAGCAGCCGTCGGGCTTGTTCTGGTCCGACGCGAGCTTGGCGAGGAACTTGTTGTACGACACGCCGGCCGAGGCGGTGAGTCCGGTCTCGGCGCGGATGCGCGCGCGGATCTCCTCGGCGATCGTGGTCGCGACGCCGATCCCGCGCAGATCCTCGGTCACGTCGAGATAGGCTTCGTCGAGGCTGAGCGGCTCGACGTGCGGCGTATATTCGGAAAAGATCGCTCGGATCGTGTCGGAGACCGCGCGATACGCATCGAAACGCGGCTTGACGAAGATCAGCTCGGGGCAGCGCCGCCTGGCCGTCACCGAGGGCATCGCCGAGCGCACGCCGAACCTGCGCGCCTCGTAGGAGGCGGCGGCGACCACGCCGCGGACCTGCCCGCCGACCGCGACCGGCTTGCCGCGCAGCGCCGGATCGTCGCGCTGTTCGACCGACGCGTAAAAGGCATCCATGTCGATATGGATGATCTTGCGGATCGGCGGCGGCGGATCGGCCTCGTTCACGCTTTGTACCTATAACGGCGAGCGGCGCGCGACGGAAGCCCGCTCAGAGGAAGTATTTGACGTGAATCGTTTCGGCGACCGCCTTGCCGGCGACGGCGAAGCGGGCGGCGGCGAAGCTCGGCGGGCCGAATATCAGCCGCGGATTGCGCGAGAAGCCGAGGCCCTCGCGCGGGATGCCCCAGCGGGTGTCGAGCTTGCCGTCATCGTTCTCGTCGTGGATCAGGGCGATCGCATATTCGCCGGAGGGCAGATCGGCGAAGCGGATCAGCGGCTGGTTCGCCGGCGCGGAAAAGTGTCGCGCGGCCGGATCGCCGACGCAGTCGGGGAAGTGGGCGGGCGACATCGTCAGGCAGACGAGCAGCGTCCCGTGCGTCGAGCGCAGCCCGGTGACGGTCAGGTCAACCCGCGCTTCGGGCGCCGCCCCGCCCAGCAGCACCGCCGACAGCGCGAGCGCGGTCGAAGCCGCCCAACCCCCGGTCGGTGCCGCACAGCCTGTCCCAGTGACGGAAATAGAGGCCATAATTGCACCTGTAATCGGCGTGATGGCGCTGATGGTGGCTGGCAGTGATCAGCCAGCGCCCCCCGAGGCCGTGGACGAGACGGGCGGGAAACAGCTCCCAGCCCATGTGATTGGTCACGCCCATTAGCGTCATTATGGCGAGGACGACAGCCAAAGCGGCGATATGGATCGGGATCAGCAGCACCAGCGCCGGGATCACCACCGCGCCGCTGATCGCTTCCCACGGATGGAAGCTCATCGCCGCCCAGGCGGTCGGCGGCCGGCTGGCGTGATGGACGGCGTGCGCGGCACGGAACAGCGCCGGGCGGTGCATCGCCCGATGGGTCCAGTAGAACCAGCTGTCGTGCGCAAGCAGATAGAGCAGGATCGAGAGCGGCAGATACCAGCGGGGGAAAGCGTGGATGTCGCTATAGACGCGCGTCCAGCCGTACGCGCGCCAGCCCCAGGCGAGGATCCCCGCCGGCACGCCGTAAAGCGCCGCCGAAGCGAGCGACCAGCCGATCTCGCGCCGCATCTGCGCGTCGAGCCCGGCATAGAGGCCGGGGCGCCGCCGGCGCGTGGCGAAGGCGAACGCGCCGGACACCAGCAGATAGCGGGCGCCGACGATCGCCGTCATCGCCAGCGCGGACAGGAGGATCGCGACGAGCATCGCGTCAGCATAAGCGGGCGAGCGGCGATTGAACAGAATGCCGGCCGGCCGCGATCAGAAACATCCGCCATGGTGGCGGACGTTCGGCACCGCGCTATAAGGCGGGATGTCGATGATAGATCGGCAAGTCCTTGCTTAATGCGCGATAGATCAACAGCTGCCACACCTGGATCTGATGCTCGCTATCGACCGCGGGAATAAGGGTGCCCAATTCGCCCTTCCCGAATTCGTGGGACGCCTGAAGGGTTTCGCAGATCTCCTTGTCCTCGGACAGGACGCTCAACAGCGCCGTGTACCAGGCATCCGCGACGTCGGCGCTCAGCGGCGATACCGTGAACAAATTGAGTTCTATCCGCGTCTTTCGAGCCGACAGGGGAATCCACCGCCACAGGAAGAAGCCGAGGTGGCTGCCATCGCGTCGGTTCGCCTCGCCCGGTCGTTCCGCATATCCCGGGCCGCTCGAGCTGTCGGTCGCGAGCGTGAAGGTGGGCCAGCAGAAAAAGTGATTGTCGATCGGTGAATCGGGTCTGGTATCCATCACATGCTGGAAATGGTATGGCCCGATGGGCTTGCCCGAGACGGCGTCCGGTCCAAGCTTGGCTTCCCTGAACCATGCGTTGTGAATCGTCGGACAGTGATAGCATTCGCTGTTGTTGTCCCACGCGAGCTTCCAGTTCGCGTCCATTTCGATGCTTCGCATCTCGCGAAAGACGGCGGTCTCCAGCGGGATGCCATGCGCGACCGCCAAAGCGGGAATCGGTTCGAGCACCTCGCGGAGCGGCGGCGCGCTGCGATCGGGGTTGACGAAGATCATGTCGCCAAGAAAATCGATCGCGATCGGCTCGAGCGACAATGCCGCCGGATCGAAGTTGGGATCTTCGCGCGAACGCGGCGCCGCGGCCAGCGAGCCATCGAGATCGTAGCTCCACGCGTGATATTTGCAGACGAGCCGCGGCTGCTTTCCCGCCCCTTCCGCGACCGGGCATTTGCGGTGGCGGCAGACGTTCAAAAAGGCGCGAACGATCGCGTCCTTGCCGCACACGACGATGATCGGCGTGCTGCCGGCAACCGACGTGAAATAGCTGCCTGCGCTGGCCACCTGGCTGCGATGACCGACATAGTCCCAGCTTCGATCGAATATCCGCTCGCGCTCAAGGTCGAATATGGCATCGTCGGTATACCAGTTCGACGGCAGCGTGCGTCCCGACTTCAGGGCCTCTTCCAGGCCCGCATCGTGAATGAGCGGCGCTGAGGTCATTTGGGGCATGGACGACATGATTGATCTCCCAGTTCGCTTGAATTGATCATTGCGACCCGATGGTTCGATAGATCGCAGGGCGCCTGTGGCGCAGGCCGACGGCAAGGCGCCATCCGGCAAACGGGATCAGGACGACTCCGATCAGGCAGACGATCGCCATCGTTCGCGAGCCCGCGAGGATGTCGAGGTTGAGCGTGATCATCGCGAACAGGATCGACAGAACGACCGCGGAAGCCATCGGAGCGACCGACGACGTCCATCGGCGGACTTCGGCGCGCGGCTCGCGGCGAAAGAAGGCGACGATCGCGCAGGCCGTCATGACCAGGACGGGCAGGAGCACGTAGATCCCCATCCCGGTGAGGCCCGAATATACTTTCACCGGATCGGCTCCGAGCGCCGTGCATCCCGCGATGAGCACGCCGCTAATTCCGGCCACGATGAGGACGGCCACGAACGGCGACTGGAGCCGCGCGTGGACCCGCCCGATCTGCCGCGGGAGAACGCCGTCCCTCCCAAGCGAATATAAGTAGCGGGACGCCGCCCCCTGCGAGGCGTTGATCGCAATTATCTGGCTGGTGACGACCACCATCGAAACCGTCTTGAACAATGCCGGCCCCAAATAGGTCTGCACCGCGTGAAAGAACGATCCGACCGGATCGTGCTGGGCCGCCGCAATCGCCCGCGACGGCCCGATCGCCACGATGTAGAGCCACGTGCTCGACGCGTAGAAGACCGCCATGAAAGCGATCGCAAGGTAGGTCGCGCGTGGCACCGACCGGCGGGGATCGACGGCCTCGGCGCTGAAGCATGCCGCGGTTTCGACGCCGCACATGCACAGCATCGCGAACAGGATGCCCAATCCGACCGAGCCGTGAAAGTAGGCGCCGGGCGAAAACGATTGCGGCGAATAGCCCTCGGGCCCTCCCTTGAGGATCACCGCGATCTGCCAGATCGTCGCCAACGCGATCTCGAGTAGGACGAGCGTGCCGAGCAGCTTGGCGGACAAGTCGATCCGCAGCAGCCCCACCATGGTGATGAGAACCAGGAAGATCGCACTCCACGCTTCCCACGGAAGCAATTGCGCGCCGATGCTCTGCTGCAGGAATGTCACGACCACCAGGCCGAGATAGGGATAGGCGCCGGCCGTGATGAGCAAATAGGCGGCAGTGGCGAGAAAGGCTCCGGCAAGACCGGCCGGCCGGCCGATGCCGGCCACGATGTAGCGGTAGAATGGGCCGGGGTTCCTGATGTGCAGGCTCATCCCGACGAAGCCGACGGAGAACAGCAGGAGGACCGCCCCCGCCGTGAGGAAGGAAAGCGGCGCGCCGATCCCGTTCCCGCGACCGATGGCGAGCTGCTCAAATCCGGCCATGGCGACGAGGGGCGCGTTGAACGCGATGACGAGCACGGACAGCGAGGGGACCCCAAGTCGACGCGGGAGACCGCCGTCCGCGTCTTCGCTCCCGCTTGCGGCATCCACCGGCGAATGCTCGTGGGCCACCCCCCGTGCTCCCCCCGCGCTGTCGGCGCGGAGCGTCGCCACGCGCATCGCGCGCCTGGGGATCGAGGGCCTCACGCGGTTCCCGTCGCGATCATGACATGCTTCGTTCGCGAGAAGTCCTCGAGCGACAGGGTCGAAAGCTCGCGACCGTGGCCCGAGGCCTTGAAGCCGCCCCACGGCATTTCGGTCGCCAGTACCAGGTGGGAATTGACCCAGACGGTCCCGAAGTCGAGCGAACTCGATACCCGCAGCGCGCGCCCGACGTTCTCGGTCCATACCGAGGCGGAAAGGCCATAGGCGACCGAATTGGCGAGCTGGACGGCCTCCGCCTCGTCCGCGAACGTCTCGACGGTGACGACCGGGCCGAATATCTCCTCGCGGCTGATCTCGCTGCCACGCGCCACTTCGGTGAGGACGGTGGGCGGAAAGAAGTAGCCTGGGCCGTCGGAAGATACGCCGCCCGCGGCGATGCGGGCCCCGCCGGCGGCGGCGCGCGAGACCAGCGCGCTCACCATTTCCCGGTGGCGATCACTGATCAGCGGACCCATTTCGATATCGTCGCCATCGACGACGCTCCCGACCTTGATCGTTGCCACGGCTGCCACGAGCTTTTCGACGAAGGCGTCGTGAATTTGGGCAGCGCAGATCACCCGGGTCGCCGCGCCGCACTCCTGGCCGCTGTTCCAAAACCCCGCCGTCCGGATCGCGGCGACCGCACTGTCCACATCGGCATCTTCGAAGATGAGGACGGGTGCCTTGCCCCCGAGCTCGAGATGGGTGGGCTTGAGCGAGCGAACCGAGTCTTCGATGACATACTGCCCGCTCCTCACGCTTCCGGTCAGCGAGACCAGCGCGATGCCGGGATGCTGCGAGATCGCGCGCCCCACTTCGGGTCCGGTGCCGAGGACGATGTTCAACACGCCGGGCGGGAGTATGTCGGCGACGATCTGCATGAAGCGAAGCGTCGTGAGCGGCGTCAGTTCGGATGGCTTCAGGACGATCGTGTTGCCGGCCGCCATCGCGCCGGCAGCCTTGAACACCGCCGTCAGGAGCGGATAGTTCCAGGGCGTGATCGCCCCCACCACGCCCAGCGGCTCCCTGCGGATCATCGACAAATGCCCGGTGACATATTCGCCCGTGGTCGGGCTCTGCAGCGCGCGCGCGGCGCCGCCCAGAAAGCGGAAGATATCGCCGATCATGCCGATCTCCGCGGCTGCGACGATCACCGGCTTGCCCGCGTTGAGCGACTCCAGGACGGCGAGCTCCTCGACCTGTTCGTCGACGGCGTCGGCGATCGCACCGAAAATCCGGGCGCGCGCGCCCGGCGTGGTCGCGCGCCATTGGGGAAAGGCCGCCTGAGCGGCCGCTACCGCGCGGACGACATCCGCCGCCGTCCCTCGCGTGATCTCCGCGATCACCTCGGCGGTGGCAGGATTGAGGACTTCGAGCGTGCTGTCTCCCCGATCCTCGAAGACACCCCCGATAACATGGCCGAACGAGGCCTGCCGGACGCGCTCTTGTGCCTGACCGATGAGATCCTCGGTACGGCTGATGGTGATCGTTGCCATGCCTGCTCCGTTGACGACGCCCGACTTCAAGTGTCGGGCATGACCGATGAGATAGAGAGCCGCGCACCGGCCCTTGGAAGATGGCCGTCGTGCCTCTTCCTGCTCAAACCATAGTTTTGTCGCAAAGCGCTTTCCACTGGGCCTTTATCGCATTCAGCTATGCTGATAGCTTATACCTATGGATGTCTCCCAACTCCGCACGATCGTGTACGTGGCCAAATACGGCAGCCTGTCGAAGGCCGCCGATCAGCTGTGCATCGCACAGCCGGCCTTGAGTCGGCACGTTCGGCTGCTCGAAGATGAGCTCGGCACCCGACTTTTCACGCGTCACGGGCGGGGCATGATCCTGACGGAGCAGGGCCTGGTCATCCTGCAGCATGCGCAGAGGATATTGACCGAGTTCGATGAGATCCGATCGACCATCTCGGCGGAGGGGAGCGCCTTCACCGGACGCGTCTCGATCGGAATGCCGCCGACCGTGACCGAGCTTCTCGCCTTGCCGCTGGTCGAAGCGATGAGACAGGCACATCCCGCTGCGACGGTCCGCATCGTCACGGGCTATTCGCTCTACCTGCTCGACTGGGTCCATCGCGGCGACATCGACGTGGCGATCCTCTATGACCCGCGCGCCATCCGGTCCCTCAAGACGGAGCCGCTGCTCGAAGAGAACTTCTACGTCGTCGCGCCCTGGGAAGCCGGTCTTGCGTCCGACATCCCGTTCCCGGTCGCCGATCTCGCGGGGAAGCCGCTGATATTGCCAAGTGCCGACCATAGCTTGCGGCAGATCATCGATCGCGCCGCGGCGCAGGCGGGGATCAGCCTCAGCACCGCCGTGGAAGGGGATTCCTATACGGCGCTCAAGCAGTTTGTCCTGAAGGACGGCCGTTGGACGGTCCTTCCGTTCGCGGCGGTCCAGCAGGACGTTGCCGCCAGGCGGCTCAGCGCCGCGCCTCTCGTTTCGCCCACGCCGATGCGGCTGCTGGAACTCGCCGTATCCGCCGATCGGCCGCTGACGCGACTCGCGAGCGTCGCGCAGCAACTGATCGTCTCGGTAACCTCCCGCCTGGTGAAGACCGGACAATGGCCATTCGCGACCAAGCGGAATTGAGCCGATCGCCTGGTCGACGGCCAGCCATAACGGCGGCCGATAGCGGCTTTAGCTGATTGTGTCGTTCGCACCGCCGACGCGGACCTTTACGGGGTGCCCAAGCGCGCCGTGCGAGCGAAATGCGCATTTTCGGAAAGGTCACTCCCATGAGCACAAGTCCCTCGGTCGTGATGCTCGGCGCCGGCACGATGGGGCTGGCGCTGGCCCGGATCCTGATGAAGGCCGGCTGTCGCGTGACGGTCTGGAACCGGAGCCCGACGCGCTGCGAACCCCTCGTCGCGGAAGGCGCCGAGCTGGCATCGACCGTAACCGCCGCGATCGCGTCGGGCGATCTGATCATAATATGTGTCGCGGACTATCAAGCGTCCGACGCGATCCTGTCGACGATCGGCACGGACCAGCCGCTCGCGGGCAAGACCATCGTCCAGCTCAGCTCCATGCTTCCGTCGCAGATGTTCGATCAGAAAAACCAGGTCGAGCAACTCGCGGGTCGCTTCGTGGCCGGCGGCATCCTCTCCGCGCCATCCGAGATCGGGTCGCCGACGGCGGTCATCGTCTATGCCGGAGACCCCGCGGCCTGTCGCGCATATGAGCCGATCTTCAAGTCGCTGGCCGGCGCGTCCCGCTATCTGGGACATGATCCCGCAGCCGCGATAGCCGCCTATCTGACGCTCGGCGTTTACATCATCGGTGTGCAGAGCCTGTTCCATGAGACCGCTGCCGTCGCCAATCGTCTCGGCCTGCCGCTCACGCAATATGCGGAACTCGTCGGGCTGATTGCCGATCAAGCGGAGAACGCGA
>CAXSHP010000011.1:0-9422 GCA_964236935.1 uncultured Sphingomonadaceae bacterium | reverse complement strand
CCGGCCTGACCTCGGGTCCACCCGGGCCGGCCGTCACGGCCACCCCTAGCCGGGCACGTCCTCCCGGGCGTGCTTCGGCAGCATGAACGCCACCGCGAACGCGATCGCCGATGGCGTCCGGCGCGTGGCCGAACAGCGGTTCGGCGACAGCGACGCGAGCATCTCGCTGATCGCCTCGTTCATGCGTGATGCCCAAGCCGCCTTTGCCGGGATCGGCGCGCCGATTCCCGTCACCAACGCGATCGTCGCGCAGCTCGACGCGGCGATGAGGTTGCAAGCAGGCGCTTTCGATATGTCCGCGATCTACGACGGCATGATCGCTGCCCCGACGTGAGGGAGCGACGCGCCCATCGGGCGCTGCCATTCACGGCGCTGGCCCAATCCCGCTGAGCTATAACGCGCTAGAATAACTGATTGAGCTTATCCGCGATTGCTCGCGCCAATCTCCATCGTAACATCAGCATCGGACCTTAGCCCGGAGGGGCAACGGTTAGCCCCGTGCATAAGTACGGCAAACGGCGAGCCGGAGGCTCCGCGGGGTAAGCGTTACGCTATCTAAAAGGGGCATAACATGAACTCGAAATCATCGTTCACCCGCCGGCTCCTTCTCTCGGGCAGTCTGTTGGCCGGCATGCTCGGCGCGCAAGGCGAGGCCGCGCTGGCCCAGACGTCGCAGCCGGAAGGCGCGTCGAGTGCGGATAATGTCGCGCCAGGCGATACGGCGTCGCCCGTGCCCGCGACGGCTCCGGCATCCGCGGCCACCACTGCGGATACGGCCGACATCATCGTTACGGCAAATCGGCGCGAGGAATTCTCCCAGCGTACCGCCGTTTCGTTGACGGCTGCCAGCGGCGCCGCGATCGCGCAGCGCAACATTCTGACATCGGAGGATCTCGCACGTATCGTCCCCGGACTGAATGCGACCGCCGCGACCGGTTCCGGCGTGACGACGTACGTCATCCGCGGTGTTGGACAGACCGACTTCTCGGATCATCAGGAACAGCCGAACGCCAACTACCAGGATGGCGTGTACCTTCCCTTTGCGACCGCGGCGAGCGTTCCGCTGTTCGATATGCAGCGCGTGGAAGCGCTCCGTGGTCCCCAGGGTACGCTGTTCGGGCGCAACGCAACCGGCGGCCTGATCCAATACATCAGCAACAAGCCCGAGACCGGGGAAAGCGGAGCCCTGGAGGGAGCGTACGGAACACGCGATCTGCGTCGACTCGAGGGATTCGTGAACGGCGGGACGAACCTTGTCGCGGGCAGGCTGTCGTTCTTTTACCAGGCGCAGGACGGCAACATCGAAAATACGCTCGGTCGCGCGCGGGGTGACAAGTCGGTCTATGCGCTGCGCGGCCAGATCAGAATTCAGCCGGCGAGCGGAACGAAGACACTGTTGCGGGCAGATGGCTTCAATCAAGGCGGCACGCCGATCGGCTATCTCGCCCGGCCGTCCTACTTCGTGAACGGCGTCAATACGGATCTGCCCGCCGACGTCGATGCTTACGGAACGGGACCCGGCAAGGACCCTTACGGTTATCGCAGCCCCTATAAGGGACTGAAGATCGCGATCGACGAGCCGGGCGTCATCCGCAAGCGGGTCCGAAACTATTCGATGACGATCTCGCAGAATGTCGGCAGTGCCACGCTCACGTCCGTGACGTCTTACGGAACCATGCGGAATACATATATCGACGACTCGGACAGTACGCCGCTGAGCACTTTCGTGTCGAAGTCTACTGCCCGAGGTCATGACTTTCAGCAGGAATTCCGCATCAACGGCGGCGACGGCCCGTTCCGTTACACCGCGGGTTTGTTCTACCTTTCCATCAACGGCCATTACACGCTCTACAATGATATCGTGATACCGCCCTCGCTGACGCCGATCCTCGGCCTGCCGGCGGGAAGGCTCCTTGAAAGCGATGCCTTTCGGCTGCGGACCCACTCCCAGGCCGCTTACGGCCAGGTGGAATACGACTTGTCGGACAAAGTTACCGCGCTGCTCGGCGCACGCTATACGTGGGATCAGTTCCGGTTCGGCTTCCAGAGCCAATGCGATCAGACCGTGGTCGGCGCCTGTTCGTTCTTCGGCGGCCCGGGCGGGCCCGGCTTGAGCGTGGTGGGCATTGCGCCGGTCGCGCTCCACGATAAAAACGGCGATTGGAGCGGTAAGGCACAAGTCAACTTCAAGCCGATCGCGAACGTGCTGCTGTACGCGAGCGCGAGCAAGGGCGTTAAGGCCGCCGGCTATTCGACGCCCTTGTCGAACGTCCTGCCGTCCGAGCCGCTATATTACCAGCCGGAGAAGTTGTACGCATTCGAGATTGGTGAGAAAGCGCAATTTCTCGACAATCGAGTCACGGTGAATGGAAGTGCTTATTATTATGATTATAAGGACTTCCAAGCCTTTCTGTTCAATGTCGTCGCACCGCAAGTCCTGAATCGCGACGCGAGAGTTTATGGTGGCGAGCTGGAAATAACAGCGCGCCCTACCCGTACCCTGACGGCCAATCTGGCTGTCGCCTATAACAACTTCGCAATCAAGGAAGTGTTTCCGGGCATAACGAACCAGCGGCCTAATAACGCGCCACGGCTGCAGGTCTTGTGGGGTTTGAACAAGACATTCGATATCGGCTCGGACAACGAGCTCATACTCTCCTATTCCGGCCGCCGAATATCCAGGACATTTTATAATTTGGTGAATACCCCGATCTCGGCGGCGAAGGCTTACGACGTGCACGACTTTACGGCGCGGGTGAATATCGGGACGCGTTGGTACGTCGCCGGCTTCCTCAACAACGCGTTCGACAAGCGCTATCAGGTCGGCGTATTTGATCTCGGCGCGCTGGGATACAATATCCGGCTGTACGGAGAACGCCGGACCTTCAGCGCCGCGGTCGGCGCGAAGTTCTGAGGAAGTATGCGGCAGCGTCGGGCAAGCTGCTCGAACTGCCGCCGCGAGTGATGGCGCTGGCGGCCTCGGCCAAAGCATAATCTCGGCCGGGCCTGGGACCGTTTTGCGCCGCAGGTGCGGTGCAGATTATCGAATGCGGAGGATCGGATCCCCCAGCAGATCTCTGTCGACGGTCGTGCCCAGCCCCGGCCCGGTCGACGCGGTGCCGTATCCGTCCGCTTGCCGCCGCGGTGCGTCGGAGATCATCGGTGTGGTCAATTCGGTAAAGAAGGTCGTCGCCAGCAGCGCGTCGGCTTTGGTGCTGATCGCGAGATGGCTGAGCGCCGCGGTGGTCAACGCACCTCCCCAACTGTCGTCTATTGTCACCATCACGCCCAATTCGGACGCGGCGTCGCGCAGCAGCCGGGCCGGCGTAAGACCGCCCAGCCGGCCGGGCTTGACGTTTATTCCGCCGGCACCGATCGTCTCCTTGGCGAAGACCAGATCGGCGATGCTGCCGATGCATTCATCCATGATCATCGGCAGCCCGGTGCGGCGGCGCAGCGCGGCGCAATTGCTCGGCAGCAAGCAGGGCTGCTCCAGATAGATGCGATAGTCCGCCAATTCGCGTACCGCGATCAGCGCCTGTTGCAGATTCCAACCGCCGTTCGCGTCGGCGACAACCAAGGTGCCGGGCGCGACCACGGCCGAGACCGCGGCGACGCGCGCTGCGTCCGCATAGGGATCGCCTCCGACCTTCAGCTGAAAGGCGTGAACCCCGCTGGCGATGGACGATGTCACGTGACCGAAGATTTGGTCGGGGTTCAGCATCGGGATCGAATCCCAGACTGCGAACCGATCCTGCTGCCGGCCGCCGAGCAAGGTCGATACGGGTACGCCGGCCGCCTTGCCCGCGATATCCCAACAGGCGATGTCGATCGCGCTTTTCGCCGCCATGGCGGCGAGCAAAACACGCGCCATCGCCGCCTGCACGACGCCCGTCTCGCGCGGGTCGAGCCCGATCACCGCCGGGCCGAGGATCGCCAACGCCGCTTGCTCGCCCTCGAAAAAGGCGGTCAGATGGGCTCTGCCCATCGGGCATGTCTCACCCCAGCCTTCGATCCCGGCGTCGGTCTCGATGCGTACGACCAGCGCCTGCTGGCGTGAATCCGACCGCCCCTTGGACACCGTGTAGCAGCCGTGGCGATAGGCGAGTTCGTAGACAAAGACATCGACGCCGATAATCTTCATCGGACGGACCCGGCCACGGACATCGCGTCAGATCTCGATCGCCGTATCGGACATCAGCACGGTGACGTCGTGGAAATCTTCCGTCATCTCGAACAGCACGTCCTGCCCCTGCTTCAAATAGCAGGCGTCGCCGACCGCCAGGCTGAAGCTTTCGCCGCCGGCGATCGAAATCTTCACGCCTCCTGCGACGACATAGATGAATTCGTCGAACGGCATCGTCAGCCGATGCGTCCCCGATTCCCGAAAGCTTCCGGCGACCCGGGTGCGATCCGGGGAGTGGTACAGGATAGCCTTCGACCCGCCGAATTCGGGCAGCGGCTCGAAAACGGTCGTGTGCACGTTGAAATGCGGCGCTCGGGTTTGGTCGGTCATGCTGTATTCCTTCAAAGGATCATCGCCACGACCGATCACGGGTGCGATCCGTCCGGCGTCGGGGCTCACGCTACTCCAGGAGCTGGAGACTCGCGCTCAGCCGATCGATCTCGTCAGCCTCGGGCATCAGATAGGGCGGCCTGCAGATACCGACGTCGATGCCCCGCAGCCTGCATCCGGCCTTGCACAAAGCGACATAATTGGGAGAACTCTCCATCACCCGCAGCAAGGGCCGGATCTTGCCCCACAACGCCCGTCCCGCCGGGCTGGCGCCATCGGCCTGGAGCATCGCGATCAGTCGCGCCAGCTCGGCAGGGATGAAATTCGCCGCGCCGAACACCGCTCCGTCGGCGCCGTTCAGGATCGCCTCGAACAGCAGCGAATCCTTGCCGACATAAACGCGGAAGCCGATCGGTCGTGCCCAGCCGGTAAGATCGCCCATCAATTCAGGGTCGCCCGAACTGTCCTTCACGGCACTGATGTTTCCCAGTTCCGAGAGCTGCCGGATCTGATCGAACGTCAACAGCCCGGATGGCGGCGTGTTATAGATCATCAGCGGCAGCGCGACGGCGGCGTCCAGCTCCGTGTAGAAGGCGCTACGCTCGCGCCAGTTGATCGGCTCGGCATAGGGTGAGGCAATGAGCGCGCCGACGACGCCGGCCGCCTGGGCCTCTCGCGTCAGGCGAATGGCATCGCGTGTCGTCAGGCAGCCGGTCGCGCCGATGATCGGGACGCGGCCGTCCGCGATGCGCACCGCCTCCGCTATCA
This sequence comes from uncultured Sphingomonadaceae bacterium, assembly GCA_964236935.1. Lineage (GTDB taxonomy): Bacteria > Pseudomonadota > Alphaproteobacteria > Sphingomonadales > Sphingomonadaceae > Solisphingomonas. The sequence continues at coordinate 4,138 of CAXSHP010000011.1, read as the reverse complement.
GCCTGCTGCGCTCGTCGAGGGACAAAGCGGTAAACTCTCCCGTACCGCCGCTCACCACCAGGCCGCTTGCACCCTTCGCGATCTGGTCGTCGATCAAAGCGGCGAGAGCCGTCAGGTCGAGCTCGTCGTCGCGCAGCGGCGTGACGATCGCCGTGACGATGCCCGAAGGCCAAGGGTCAGCTGTCATGCGCGGCCATTTCGCTGGGGTTGGTTTCGAGCGGCGCGGTGAGGAAATCGAGGTCGCACCCTTTGTTGGCCTGCGTCACCGAGTTGACGACCAGCTTGGCATAACCGCGGGCGGGCGGGCGCTTGGGGATCGGCGGTCCCAGCTCCGCTTCCCGCCGCGCCAGTTCCGCGTCGGACAGCTCGACGGCAAGGGTGCGATTCGGCACGTCAAGCGCGATGATGTCGCCTGTCCGCACCAGCCGCAGCGGTCCCCCGACCGCCGATTCGGGCGCGACATGGAGGACAGCCGTTTGTTTGACCGTCCCGCCGAGGCGTGAATCGGTGATCCGCAGCATGTCGCTTATTCCCAAGTTCAATAACTTCGCGGGCATGGGGATGCGCCCGGATTCGGGCATGCCCGATCCCTTGGGGCCTTCGCCCCGCAGCACGACGACGTCCCCGGGGCGAATATCGAAGTCGGGATCGTAGAGCCGCGCGTCCAGGTCCGCCTTGCCGTCGAACACGACCGCGCGGCCGCGATGGACGAGCAGATCGGGCGAGGCGACCCCGGTGCGGATGATCGCGCCGTCGGGGGCGATATTGCCGAACAGCACCGAAATGCCCTGCGGCGGCGAGATTGGCGCCTCGACCGTGCCGATCACGCGCGGATCGGTGATTTGCGCGTCCGCAATTTCGTCGCCAAGCGTGCGGCCCGTCACGGTGATCACGTCGCGGTTCATGAGATCGCCCAGAGCATTGAGCATCGCGGGAACCCCGCCGGCATTGAAGAAGTCGTTCATATAATATTGCCCGGAGGGACGCAGGTTGAGCAGCACCGGCGTCGTCGTCGACAATTGGTCGAAGCGCGCCAGCTTCAGCTCGATCCCAAGCCGCCCGGCGATCGCCAGCAGGTGCATGACGCAGGCGCTCGATCCGTCGACCGTCGCCAGCGCGCGGATCGCATTATCAAGCGCTGCCGCGGTCATGATCGCACGCGGGCGCAGATCGTCCGCGACCCGCTGCATGATATATTCGCCGACGTTGCGCGCCATCGCGATCCGGCGCGAATCCACCGCCGGTATCGCGCAGCTGCCTGCCGGAGCCATGCCGATCGCTTCGGCGATGACGGCCATCGTCGCCGCGGTGCCCATCGTGCTGCAATGGCCCGGGCTACGCTCCAGCGAATCCTCGAGCGAGGTGATGTCGGACTGGTCGAGCTCACCCCGCTGCTGCGCCTCCAACGCCTTGTGAAAGTCGGTGCCCGAGCCGACGTCGCGGCCGCGCCAAAAGCCGCTGAACGACGGGCCGCCGGGCAGCAGGATCGTCGGCAGGTTGATCGATGCGGCGGCCATCAGCATCGCCGGGATCGTCTCGTCGCACGCGCCAAGCATCACCAGGCCGTCGATCGAATAGATCTCGGCGATCTGCTCGATCTCCATCGCCAGCAGGTTGCGATGCATGAACGATGCGCCGAGCGGCAGAGCCGAATCCGCGCCCATCGTCATCGTGTTGAACACCCGCGGCAGTCCGCCCGTCTGAAGGATCGCTTCCTTGATGCCTTCGACCATTCCGCCGAAATGCATGTGACAGCGATTGAAATCGCTGACGTTGTTGCAGATGCCGATGATCGGCCGCTGAAAGTCCTTTTCGCGCAGGCCCTGGACCTTCATCGACGACCGCAGCAGAAAGCCGTCGACGCCGGTCGCCTCGGTCCAGCTGCGGCTGCGCAGGCGGCGCGCGCTTTGGGGTTGTTCGTCTTCGCTCATCGCTTCGTTTCCGTTCACGCTCTGCGTCCAACGTCCGCTTTATCGGCTGAGGATCCCGTCCGGATCGCGAAAGAGCGGTCCTCGTGCCGTGACGGCGTCGAGAATGCCCGTTTCATATTCTTCCAAGAATTCCTCGACGTCCGCCGGATGTTGCCGATCGACCGGAAATCTGAGTTTCCCGAGCACTTGCGGCGCCATGTAATAAGCCGCGGTCGCCAAAGTGCTGACGATATCGAACGCGCGCGGTTCCGACGCAGCGAACGCCTTGGCAGTGTCCCAGTCGATCGGCCGCGGAATGGCTTCGAGCGACGTTGCGAGTTCCTCGACCGGATATCCGCAGGCCTGCACCGCGGTGCGCAGCAGCGCGTCGAACGCCGGCAGGGCATCGACGCCCGGCATGTCCGCAGTGCCCGGTATCAGGACATGCGCCAGCGCGTGGAGGCCGGCGATCCGATCGTCGTTGGCCGTCGCGCCGATCATGCGTCCGCCCGCGCGTCTTTCGCCGCCGTGCGCAGGTCTCTCGCGCTGTCCGCGATATGCTCGGCGGTGCGCAGCGCCAGCGCGGCGATCGTGGCGGTCGGGTTGACGGCGCCGCTCGTCACCATCACGCTGCCGTCGACGATGAACAGATTGGGCACGTCGTGACTGCGGCAAAAGCGGTCGACGACCGAGGACGACGGATCGTTTCCCATTCGCGCGGTGCCCAGCAGATGGCCCGGCGCCTCCTTCCACAGAGGGTGGCGAAACACATGGGCCGCGCCCGCCGCTTCGTGCATCTCGACCATCCGATCGAGCGTGTAATCGAGGTTCTTCTGCGTGTTCTCGCTGATGCGGTACACGATCCGGGGCGCGGGAATGCCGTCGCTGTCCGTCAATGTATCGTCGAGGACGATGCGGTTCGATTCTTCCGGCAGATCTTCGATGTTTCCCGCCCAGCACAGCGCCCGGCCGGCGTATTTGCCGATGTCGTGCGCCGCCGCACCCCACCGCTGCTCGAACGGCAGAGGATCGAAATTCTCGAGCACGCGCAAGATGCCGGGCACCGGCATCAGATTTACCTTCGCCCCCCGATAATAGCCGCGCGCGAGGTCGGTCTCGTAGAATTCCATCGAATACATCAGCTGGCCGGCCGGGCCTTTCCAGCTTTCGATATCCTCATCGTACAATCCCAAGGCTTCGTTATTGGGGTGCAGCATCAGGTTTTTGCCGACCAGACCTGAAGAATTGCCGAGCCCATCGGGAAAGGCGCTCGATTTCGACAGCAGCAGCAGCCGTGCCGTGCCGATCCCGTTCGCCGCCATGACGATCGTCTTACCGCGCTGGCGGTGTTCCTGCCCGTCGCGATCGATCCAGATGACGGCATCGGCGTTGCCCCGCGCGTCGAGCGTGATCTCGCGGACGCGTGCGCCGGTGACGAGTTTGGCGCCGGCCGCGGTCGCGTGCGGCCAATAGCCGAGGTCGAACGAAGCTTTAGCACCGGCCGGACAGCCCGTTTCGCATACGCCCCAGCGTACGCATTTGGCCATGTTCTTGAAGTTCCAGCTGGGGATCGCCTGCGTGCCGGGCCACCAGTGCCAGCCCAGGGTATTCATCCCCTTCGCCATGCGCATGCCGCCCTTCCCGAGCGGGTGGGGCGGCATCTCGTAATCCTGCGGGGGATAGGCCGGATCGCCGCCCAGCCCGGCGACGCCGAGAAATGCATCGACGCGCGTGTAGAACGGCGCCAGATCGTCATAGCCGATCGGCCAGTCGTCGCAGATCCCGTCGAGCGTGCGGACCCGGAAATCGGACGGCATCAGCCGCATCCACTGCGCGCCGTAGAGCAGGCTCGATCCGCCGACGCCGGCGAACATGATCGGCGTTACTTCCGCTTCGTCGAGATTCAGCGGATAGTCGGCGCGCCGGCCGCGCTTGTTCGAGTTCCAGCTCCATTGCTGCTGGAGCAGCAATTCGAACTCCGGCTTGTTGCCGGGATAGTCGGATGGGTTGACCCAGTCGCCCTGCTCGAGGCAGACCACGGTGGAGCCTTTGGCGGCGAGCGTATGCGCAGTGACCGCGCCGGATGGCCCGGCGCCCACGATCACGATATCGGCATCGTCTTCATGCTGCGCCATAGCGAGCTTCAGCCTTGGATTGGTCAGCTGGCACAGGCCAGACGGATCGTCGCGAATATTCCGGCAGGTTACTCGCAGAAGAGCAGGGGACAA
>CAXSHP010000010.1:26036-32192 GCA_964236935.1 uncultured Sphingomonadaceae bacterium | reverse complement strand
TGGTAGCCGGGCAGCGGAACCACTTCGAGGCTCTCGAGCCGATCGGCGGTGATCTGCGCATAGGCCCGCGTCGCGCTCAACCGATAGCGTGTCTCCGCGACGAGACGCGCCAGTTCCGCGGACAGGAAGGTCACCTCCTTCAGCAGTCGCTGGTCCTCGGCGACGGGCTCCGATATATCACGCGTGAGCGTTGCCAGCCGGCGTTCGAGCCGGGTGATGTCGGGCGCCAGCGCCCGCGCGAGCGGCAGCGCCAGCAGCGCCATGTTGCGATAGTTGCCGAGCTCCTGCAGGCGCTGCACGAGCTGTGCCGGCTCGTCGCGTTCCAGCCCGCGGTCGGCGATGAGCAGGCGGCCGGTGCCGTCCCGGTTGAGCTGAAAATCCGACCAGACGCGCGCCTTGCCGGCCGCCACGTCGCACATCACCAGCCCTTCCGTCGTGAAGCTGGCGGCGATCGTGGCGGCATCGGGCCAGGTCGCGTCGGCGCCGATCAGCGCGATCTGCGTCGCGCGGATCACGTCGCCCGGCATGTCGTCCAGGATCGCGCGCGCATCGGCAAAGGTCCCGACAGCGAACGGCTGGTCGAAGCCGCCGGGACGAAGGAAGGTATAGGTCGCGAATTCGGTATGCTGTTCCCACACCAGCTGGAATCCCGCCGCGTCGAGCACCGCATAGCGCGCGTCGGGCGCCAGGCCGGTGCCGGCCGTGCGGCAGAGCCCCTCGGCATGTGCGTAGCTGGCGTCCGCGCCACCCTCGCCGAGCAGCATCACCACCTGCAGCAGCCGGCAGGGCGTGGCGAACCGCGGGAGCTTGCGCAGATGCATCTCGTACGAGAGCGATCCGCGCAGCGGATGGCTGCGCGCGAGCAATCCGAGAACGTCGGCGGCAGCCTGTCCTAATGCGCTATCGCCGTCTGGCCCCTGCCCCATCCCCGATCACCTGCTGCGCTACGCACGATATCCCCCTGCCTCGTCGATCCGGGCGATACAAGCACGGTCGACGAGGCACGACAGCCGACGACAGAGCGACGACGACACCGTCAGCTAGTTGACCTGCGCCAGCAGCGGCATCATCCGCTTGGCGGCCAGCGGCGGCAGCTTGACCGCCTTGGCGGCCATGAGGTTCGGCGACGGACCCTTGCCGGCCTGCACGAGACCGACCATCCCCATCGACATGTGGGGCAGGCATTTCACGCCATAGATACCGGGCTTGGATACGGTCAGGACGAACTCCTTGCCCATCGCGCCCTTCGTGGCAGCGACGCCGGCCGGCATCATCCCGGGGATCATTTCAGCATTGTGGGTCGGATCCGCCGGAACGAAATGGATCTTGTCGCCGACCGCCGCCTTCACCAGCGCCGGCTCGAAGACATACATTCCACCCGCGCCCCTCGTCTTCATGCCGACCATGATGTCCTTGGCCATCGCCGACTGCGCCGAAAACGCGATGAGCAAGCCAGCGACGACGACTGGCATCCGCATGTACCTCATCAATCCACTCCTTTGTTCTACGTTGATAAAATCCCGTTTAGTGCAAACGCAAAGGTTTGACGAAGAAACAAAATCCGCCATCGGCTGATTTGCGCCATCCGTCCGAACTGCATCGCGCACCGCCGCTGAATGGCGGCTGAAGGCGACGCCGCAGTGGTGCCCTCGCCTGCTACGCCTTTCCTCGAAGGGCCGAGATCGCGTCCGCACCGTCACGAGCCCGCCGGCCGCCGCCGCGCCGCGTCCGTCACATGGACCGGCAGCGACAGCAGCAGCGGGAGGGCGATCCAGCGCCAGTCCTGGCCGGTGAGCGCCGCGCGCAACGCGAGCAGGATCAAAGCGCCCGGCAGCAGCAGGGTGAGCGTATCGATCAGCGGCCAGCCGCGCCGCATCACCAGCCACAGCGCTTCGGCCAGCATCACCGCGATGACGATATCGGCCGCATGGCCGCTCGCGAACAGCCGGGCCAGCCCCGTCATCCGAACGGCGCGTTCAGCCGGACGATCGCCAGGTTGAGGAAACCGGCGAACGACACCCAGGCCAGATAGGGCAACAGCAGCGCGGCGGCGACCTTCGAATAGCGCGCCGAGGAGAGGACCAGGACCAGGATCGACAGCCACAGCGCCACCACCTCGATCACGGCCCAATCGGGCCGCTGGAAGCGAAAGAACAACAGGCTCCACAGCAGGTTGAGAAAACCGTTCAGGGCGAACAGTCCGACGAGCGAGTCGGCCGCGCGGGAGTTCGGGGTCGCGCGCCAGCCGGTGAGCGCGGCGAGCGCGGTCAGTGCGTAGATCGCCGTCCAGGCGACGCCGTAGAGCGCTTCGGGTGGCGCCCACGCCGGCTGGATCAGGCTGTGATACCATATGCCGAGATCGGTAATCGTCGCGCCGACGATCGCGACGATCAGCGCCGCGGCCGCGGCGACGACGACCGGCATGATCCACGACGTTCCCACGCCTACGCCGCCGAACCGAGCAGGTGGCGCAGGTCCTTGAAGAAGATGCGCGCATGGGCGAGCGGCTTGGCGCGCACCAGTTCCTTGTTCATATAGGCTTCCCAGGTGAGCGCCTGCACATCCTTGTCCTCGCAGATGCCGACGAAACGCTCGCGCCGCTGGTCGTTGCGATACCAGAAATACTGCATCACGCCGAGAATCCAGAACACCCGGCCGTGCGCCCGCATGAACCGCTTGCGCGCGAGACGCAGCGCGCGGGTCCGGCCGGTGGCGAGCAGCGCCTCGACGGCCTGCGCGGCGCAGCGGCCGCCCGCCATCGCATAGAAGATGCCCTCGCCCGAGGCGGGCGCGACGACGCCGGCGGCATCGCCGGCGACGACGACGTCGCGGCCATTGTCCCAGCGCCGCAGCGGCTTGAGCGGGATCGGCGCACCTTCGCCGCGCATCGTCTCGCATTCCGCCAGGCCGCTCTCGAGGCGCAGCGCGCGAACCGATTCGCGCAGCGTGAACCCCTTGCGCGCGCTGCCCACGCCGACGCTCGCGGTGTCGCCGTGCGGGAAAATCCACGCGTAGAAATCGGGCGAGAGCCGGCCCTGATAGAAGACGTCGCAGCGACCGCGATCGAACTGCGGGTCCGACGGCGCCGGCGAGCGGATCACCTCGTGATAGGCAAAGACGCACGGCACGCGCTCGGCGCCCTTGAGCGTCTGGCGCGCGACACCGGATCGCGCTCCGTCGGCGCCGATGACGGTGCGTGCGCGCACCCTGATCTCGTCGCGGCCGCGGGCTTCGCGATAGACGACGACCGCGCACCCGTCCGGATCGCGGTCGATCCGTTCGAAGGTTCCCGTCCGCCGTTCCGCGCCGGCATCCGCCGCGCGCACCCGCAGCCATTCGTCGAAGACGTCGCGGTCGACCATGCCGACGAAGCCGTCGCCGACCGGCATGTCGACGGCGCGCGACGAGGGGGCGATCATGCGCGCCGAGGTCGCGCGGCCGACGATCAGGTGATCGGGGATGTCGAAGTCGCGGATCAGCCGCGGCGGGATCGCACCGCCGCAAGGCTTGATGCGCCCTGCCCGATCGAGCAGCAGCACGCGCCGTCCGCCCCGCGCCAGATCGGTCGCTGCGGTCGCGCCGGACGGGCCGCCGCCGACCACCACGACATCGTGCTCGATCGGCCGCTCCGTCCCGGTCATGCCATGGCCTCCGTGATGCGGATCGATCGTGTCGGATGCCCCCCGATCGCGCGACGACCGAGCCATGCCGCCAGCAGGAACATGCCGGCTTCGACACCGAACACCAGTCGATAGGCGTCGCCCGTCGCGCCCATCAGCGCGCGGCCGACATCCACCCCGACCGCTCCGGTCAAGCCGCCCAGGCCGAAGGCGATCGCCTGGGACGCACCCCACACGCCCAGGCGGAGGCCCGCGCGCGCGCCGCCGACTCCCGCGAGCCCCATCATCGCGCCGATCGCCGCGACCGCGAACACGCCGTTCGAGCAGCCGAGCAGCACGACGTTGGCCGCCAGCGGCCAGCCCCGTCCGACCGCGGCGGCACAGGCCAGACCGGCCAGCGCGAGGGCGGAGCCGATGCAGCCGCCGGCGATCCAGCGCTTCATCTCCGCCGGCTTGCGCCCGCCGAACGCGCTGCCGCCGACGCCGACGAGGATCATGCCGAGGAGCACGCCACCGTGCTGCGCGCCGGACAGCTGGGTCGATTCGCCGGGCGTATAGCCGAACATGAGCCCGGCGAAGGGCTCGAGGATCATGTCCTGCATCGAATAAGCGAGCATCGCCACGAACACGAAGACGGTGAAGCGCCGGGCGTCGCCATCGCCCCACATCTCGCGCAGCGCGGGAACGAAGCCGGGGGGCGCCGGCGCGGGAGAAGCGGTGCGGGCCGCCGTCCGGCCCTCGACGCCCCACAGCGCCAGCAGCGCCGTCGCGAACGAGATCGACGCGACGCCGCCCGCGACCAGCGCCAGCCGCTGCGGCGAGAAGGGATCGACCAGGCTTCCCGCCACGCCGGCGGTGACGACGATGCCGGAGATCATCATGATCCAGGTGATCGCGGCCGCGGCGGCGCGCCGCTCCGGCAAGACGCGCGTCGCGAGCAACGCCAGCAGCGAAGTGCCCGCCGCGCCCACCCCGGCCCCGATCATCGAGAAGGCGAGCGCGGCCAGCAGCAGCCCTGCCGCCCAGTGCGACGGCAGCATCGCCGTCGCGTCCACCGCCAACAGCACCCCGATCGCCGCTGCCCGCGATCGGAGCCATGGCCCCAGATCGGGCGCGACAGCTGTACCGCATAGTGCCACGCGACGAGCCCCGCCGGCAGCGTCGCCGGCAGCGCATATTCGACCACCATCACCCGGTTGAGCAGCGAGGTCGCCAGCATCGTCATCGCACCGATCGCGCTCTGGACCAGTCCCAGCCGGACGATCCCCGGCCAGCCCAGCGGCGGCGCGGCGTTCACAGCCGCATCAGCCCGGCGAGCCCGCCCGCCGCCGCGAGCATGCCGAGCACGTAGAGCGTCGTGCCGGTCGCATTGTACCACGGCGTATGGCGTATGCTTCAGCGGATCGCGCAGCAGCCGGGTCATCAACGCCCCCTGCCCCACCAGCAGCGCCGCCACGATCGCGGCCGCCGCGTGATGCCCCCAATGGGCCAGCAGGACGAGGATCGCGACCTGCGGCACCGCCATCGTCGCGCAGGCGATCTGCGCGGCGCGATCGACCCCGAGCAGCACCGGCAACGATGCGACCCCGGTGGCACGGTCGCCCTCCACCGCCTTGAAATCGTTGAGCGTCATGATGCCGTGCGCGCCCAGGCTGTAGAGGCCGAGCACCGCGAGCACCGCCGGCCGCGGCAGCGCGCCCGCCATGACGCTGGCGCCCGTGAACCAGGTCAGCCCTTCATAGCTCAGCGCGACGACCCCCGGCCCCCAGATGCCGTTCGCCTTGAGACGCAACGGAGGGGCGCTATACGCCCAGGCGCAGCCGAGCCCGAGACAGGTTGCGGCGAGCACCCAGGGGCCGGTGACGCCGGCGACGACCAGCGAAAGCAGCGATCCCGCGACCGCGATCCACAGCCCCCCGCGTCCGGCGATGCGCCCCGAGGGGATCGGCCGATCCGGCTCGTTGATCGCGTCGACATGACGATCGAACCAGTCGTTGACCGCCTGGCTCGTGCCGCATACCAGCGGCCCCGCGAGCGCGACCCCGGCGACGAGGAACGGCCAGCGCTCGACGACCGGGACGCCCGACGAAACCACGCCGCAGAGAAACGCCCAGATCGGCGGAAACCAGGTGATCGGCTTGAGCAGTTCGAGGACGTCCCTGAAAGCAGGGACCGGGGCAACCCGCGCTACTGTCGTCCATTGCGCCATCGGCTGAAGCTATGCTGGACACCATCCAGCGTCAATCGAATTGGACGGTCAGGCGTCCCCGTCGGGAACGAGATTGCCCAGCCCGTGGCGATGGAGCTTCGAATACAGGCTTTGCCGGCTCACCCCGAGGATTTCCGCCGCCGACGCGCGATTGTCGGATGTGTAGGTGAGCGCGGCCTCGATGCACAGCCGCTCGATCAGATCGGTGCTCTCGCGCACGATCTCTTTGAGCGACATGCGTCCGACCAGCTCGGTCAGCTGCTCGACCGAACGGGGCAAGTCGCGCGCGACCGGCGGACGCTCCTTGATGCGGCGCGCCACACCGCG
>CAXSHP010000010.1:20574-26026 GCA_964236935.1 uncultured Sphingomonadaceae bacterium | reverse complement strand
TTGGCGCGGCCACGCCCGACACCTCGACCTCCTCGAGCGAACCGCCCGAACCGCGCACGATCGTCGAGACATTGCGGATCGAGCCGTGCTCGCGCATCTGGCCGACCAGTAGATCCAGCTCCACGCCGGGCCGGCCGAGCCAGGTTCCGAGCGAGGCGCCGCGCAGCCGCTCCGCCGAGGCGGCTTGGGCGAGCTCGACGAACGCGGCGTTGGCGGCGATGATGGCGAGGCTGCGATCGGCCATCACGAAGGCATCCGGCATCCGCTCGATCACCGCGCGGGTGCGCGCGTCGGGATCGGCCTCGCCCTTCGCCGCGCGGTCCTGCGACAGGCGCACCATCAGCAGGGTGACGCGCTCCTGCCGGAACAGGGTCGCCGAAACCCTGGCCTCGCTGCCGTCATGCGCCAGCCGCACGTCGAGCGGCGCGACTCCATCAGCGCGCGCGGCGTCACCGAGAAAACGGTCGAGCGCCTCACGGTTCTCGGCGGAAACGAACGTGTTGATCGCGCGATTGGAGAGCGTGCCCGGCTTCATCGCGAGCATGTCGTGCGCCGCGGGATTGGCTTCCCGGACCCGCCCACCCGCAGAGGCGTCGACGATCAGGACCGGCTCGGCGGCGAGATCGAACAACATGCGGTAACGCGATTCGGTCTGGCGCAGCCGCAGATAGTCGCGCTCGAGCGACTGCTGGGTCTGGAGGAGGCGCTGCTGCATGGCCGCGACGTCGCGCAGGTCGCGCCCGATCGCGATCAGCCGTCCCTCCCGGCCCGCCCCGATGACGAGGTAGCGCACCGGCACGTCGCCGCGCTCGGTCGGATGGTTGACCTGGCGCCAGCGCGCCGCTTCGCCGCCGGCCGCCGCCGCCAGCATTTCCTCGATCTTGGGCTTGCTCTCGACCGTCACGGTATCGGTCCAGGGCAGGCCGACCCAATTGCCGAAGCGCGCTTCGCCGCCGTCGGCGGTGATCGCGGCATCGCTGATTGTGCCCTCGCCGTCGAGGATCAGAACGATGTCGCCCGCCGCCTCGATCACCTTGGCCGCCACGCCGGCGCTGAGCGGCCCGGGACTGTGCGCTGGGTCGAGGAAGGAGGTCGGGCCAGCCGATGCGCGCTGATCGTTCATCGTCGAGCCGTCGAGCCTCCCGGAACGAAGTAGGTCAGCCGCAGGCGGCTGTTCCGAACGTAACCGCGCCGACCAGGGCAGCCGCCGTTCTGAGCGCGAGTCGTGCATCGGCCGCCGTTCCGTCCGCGCCAACCCGTCTGGCAAGCATCGGATCCTGGAGAAATACCCTGCCGCCGACCATCACCCGCAACTGCGGATTGCGTGACACGCTGCGCAGCGCGGTGATGACCGAGGGCAGCGGCGCGATATGGCAATCGCAGCTTACGGTCAATCCGACCATGTCGTACCAGCCGCGCGAGACCTTCTCGAGCAGCTCCGGCGTGTCGGGGTCGAGCGCCACCTCGGTATCCCAGCCATCGCGGCGGAACATCTCCTCGACGATGACCGTACCGAAGCTGTGCTGATCGCCCGGCAAGGCAGCGAACAGCACGCGATGCGCATCGCCGATGCCGTGATCGATCGACAGCCGGCCCGATAATTCGCGCACGACCTCCTGCAGCCGCCACAGCCCCATCGTCACGTCGACGAAATCGCAGCGGTCCTCTTCCCACCAGATGCCGAGCTCGCGCGCGGCCGGCGCCAGCAGGTCGACGAGGATGCCGTCGATGGAAACGCCCCGCGCCAGCAGCCGCTCGACGTGATCGATCAGGGAATAAGCGTCGACCTCGAGCGCGAGCGGCGCGAACGCCATGATGTCCGCGTCGACGATGGCGGCGCCCGCGGCTGGCGCCGATTGACCCGCGGGCTCGTCGGTCTGCAGCCGACCGGCGCCGTGCGCGGCCATCAGGCGAGGGATGATTTCACCCTCGATCAGGCCGGCGACCGAGCGCGGCGGGGCGAGGACCCTGACCGCGGGCGGATCGACGCCGCGATCCACGTTCGAGGATCGATTTGTCCACGTGCCGGGCACGGCGGACAATGTTCCGAAACCACCGACCGACGCCATCCCCGGCTCTCCCAGCCTGGTCGCGGCCGGGCTGCCCCCGGCGCTTCGAGACGCCGAATTCGGTCGCCCCTGACGACTCGAACGTTATGCCTAATCAAAGGCCAAGACAATCCGCCCGAACCGAAACTTGGCTCCGACTATGTAAATATTTTTGGACGTCAGGATCAGTTGACACGCGCTCCTCCCGGGGCCTAGTTTCCGACCAGATCAGCGGAAACGGGGAACGGATGGGCGCGAGCCACTCTTCTTCGAGCAGGACGGACGGAGGAGTTCCGAACGGTCTCTATACGACCGAGGAACGGCGGCGTCGCGACGGATCCGGGTGGACGGTTGTCCAGGGCATATTGGCGCCGATCCAGTTCGCGATCTTCCTCGTCAGCGTGGTGCTCGTGCTGCGCTACCTCGCCACCGGCGAAGGCGCGGCGGCGGCCACGGCCTCGATCGTGGTCAAGACGATCGCGCTCTACACCATCATGATCACCGGCTCGATCTGGGAGAAGGTCGTGTTCGGCCGCTGGTTGTTCGCCGCCGCATTCTGGTGGGAAGATCTTTTCAGCATGGCCGTGCTGGGCTTGCACACCGCGTATCTGGTCATGCTCGTCACCGACAGCGGGACGGAGCGCGGGCGCATGCTGCTCGCCCTCGCTGCTTATGCGACCTACGCGATCAACGCGACGCAATTCCTCCTCAAGCTGCGCGCCGCGCGGCTGCAGGCGGCGCCCGACCCCGTGCTGCAGGGCGCGACGGCATGACGCCGGCGCTGCCCCTCGCCGCACCCGCCGGGGCCGATTGCGCGCCGGTGCTGCGTGAACGGGGGCAGCGGGAGGTGTTTTGCGGGCTCACCGGCATCATCTGGCTGCATCGCAAGGTTCAGGACGCGTTCTTCCTCGTCGTCGGCTCGCGCACCTGCGCGCATCTGCTCCAGTCGGCGGCCGGCGTGATGATCTTCGCCGAGCCGCGCTTCGCCACCGCGATCATCGAGGAGCGCGATCTCGCCGGCATGGCCGATTGCAACGAGGAGCTCGACCGCGTCGTCGATCGCCTGCTCGCGCGGCGTCCCGAGATCAGGCTGCTGTTCCTGGTCGGGTCCTGCCCGTCGGAGGTGATCAAGCTCGATCTGTCGCGCGCCGCGCAACGCCTCTCGGCGAAGCACAATCCGGCGGTGCGCGTGCTCAACTATTCGGGCAGCGGGATCGAGACCACCTTTACCGAGGGCGAGGATGCCTGCCTCGCCGCGCTGGTCCCGGTGCTGCCGGCCGAGTCTCGGGAAGCGCCGCCGTCGCTGCTGATCGTCGGCACTCTGCCGGACGTCGTCGAGGATCAGTTCCTACGCCTGTTCGCCGAACTCGGCATCGGGCCGGTGCGCTGCCTGCCGGCGCGCCGCGCGCGGGACCTGCCACCCGTCGGGCCGAACACACGCTATCTCCTCGCCCAGCCGTTCCTCGGCGCGACCGCGCAGGCGCTGGAGGATCGCGGCGCCGCACGCATCGATGCGCTGTTCCCGTTCGGGGCGGAGGGCACCACCGATTGGCTGCATGCCGCCGCGCGCGCCTTCGGCGTCGACGAGATGCGGTTCCGCCGCGTGATCGCGCCGGGCCGCGAACGCGCGAAACGCGCGATCGCGCACAGTGCCGAGCGGCTGGCCGGCAAGCGCATCTTCTTCCTGCCCGATTCGCAGCTCGAGGTGCCGTTGGCGCGCTTTCTCAGCGTCGAGCTCGGGATGATCCCGGTCGAGGTCGGCACCCCTTACCTTCACCGCCGCCATCTCGCCCGCGAACTCGCTCTGCTCCCGGCGGCGACGGTGATCAGCGAGGGCCAGGATGTCGACCGCCAGCTCGACCGGGTCCGCGCCGAGCGGCCCGACCTCACGGTCTGCGGCCTCGGCCTCGCCAACCCGCTGGAGGCGGAGGGGCTGACGACCAAATGGGCGATCGAGCTGGTGTTCTCGCCGATCCACGGCTTCGATCAGGCCGGCGACCTCGCCGAACTGTTCGCGCGGCCGCTGCGGCGGCGCGACGTGCTGAGGGTCTAGGCGATGCAGCTCTCCGTCTGGACCTACGAGGGCCCGCCGCATGTCGGTGCGATGCGCGTCGCGGCCGCGATGGAGGGGGTGCATTATGTCCTCCACGCGCCGCAGGGCGACACCTATGCCGATTTGCTGTTCACGATGATCGAGCGCCACGGTTGCCGCCCGCCGGTCACCTACACCACGTTCCAGGCGCGCGACCTGGGCAAGGATACCGCCGCGCTGTTTCAACGCGCCGCGCGCGGCGCCTTCGATCGCTTCAAGCCCGATCTGATGCTCGTCGGGGCGTCGTGCACCGCCGAGCTGATCCAGGACGATCCTGCCGGCCTCGCGCAAGCGATGCGCCTGCCGGTGCCGGTCGTCGCGCTCGAGCTGCCGAGCTACCAGCGCCGCGAGAACTGGGGCGCGGCCGAGACCTTCTACCAGCTGGTGCGCGCGCTTTGCGCTCCCGCGCAGGCGGGAGCCCAGCCCGGGTTCCCGCCTGCGCGGGGACACAAAAGAAAGCCGTCGGCCAATATCCTCGGTCCGACGGCCCTCGGCTTCCGCCATCGCGACGACGTGCTGGAGATCGCCAGGCTGCTCGATCAGCTCGGCGTCGGGGTGAACGTGGTGGCCCCGCTTACCGCTACCCCCGACGACCTTCGCCGCCTGCCCGAAGCGGATTTCAACGTCCTGCTCTATCCTGAGATCGGCGACACTGCCGCACGCTGGCTCGAGCGCACCTATGGCCAGAAGACGGTTCGCACCGTCCCAATCGGCCACGGCGCGACCTGCGACTTCATCACGGAGGTCGCCGCGCTCGCCGGGGTCGACCCGGGGCGGGCGATCGACGATTCGCGTCTGTCGTGGTGGAGCCGTTCGGTCGACTCGACCTATCTCACCGGCAAGCGCGTCTTCATTTTCGGCGATGCCACCCACGCCATCGCCGCGGCGCGGGTGGCGCGCGACGAGCTCGGCTTCGAAGTGGTCGGCCTCGGCTGCTACAATCGCGAATTCGCGCGCGAGCTGCGCGATGCGGCCAGGCGCTACGACGTCGAGCCGCTGATCACCGACGACTATCTCGCCGTCGAGGAAGCGATCGTCGCGCTCCAGCCCGAGCTCGTCCTCGGCACCCAGATGGAACGCCACATCGCCAAACGCCTGCGGATCCCGTGCGCGGTGATTTCGGCCCCCGTCCACGTCCAGGATTTCCCGGCGCGTTTTTCGCCGCAAATGGGGTTCGAGGGTGCGAACGTGCTGTTCGACACCTGGGTCCACCCGCTGGTGATGGGCCTGGAGGAACATCTGCTGACAATGTTCCGCGACGATTTCGAGTTCAGCGACGGCGCCGGCGCCTCGCACCTGGGTCACGCCCCCG
>CAXSHP010000010.1:19274-20564 GCA_964236935.1 uncultured Sphingomonadaceae bacterium | reverse complement strand
GCTTCTCAAGATTCCGTTCTTCGTGCGCGGCAAGGCGCGGCGCAACACCGAGCGCTTCGCCGCCGAGCGCGCGGTTGCGCCGATCACGCTCGACACGCTCTACGACGCCAAGGCGCATTATGCGCGCTGACGCCCCCGCCCCGACCGGCGCGGCGCCGGCCGCCGACAAGGTGCGCGTCGTCATCGTCACGCTCGACAACCATTTGTCCGGGGCGGCCGATCGCGCCCAGGCGTATTTCGCGGCCGCGCGCTCCGGCATCACCATCGCCTTCCATGCCGCCGCCGATTGGGACCGCGATCCCGATGCGGTCGAGCGCTGCCGCGCCGACATTGCACGCGGCGACATCATCATCGTGACGATGCTGTTCCTCGAGGATCATATCCGCGCCGTGCTGCCGGCGCTCGCGGCCCGGCGGGAGGCGTGCGATGCGATGCTCGGGCTGATGTCCGGCGCCGAGATCGTCCGGCTGACCAAGCTCGGCCCCTACCGCATGGACGCCCCCGCGCGCGGTCCGCTCGCCTTGCTCAAGCGGCTGCGGGGCTCCGCCAAGCCGGGCTCATCGGGCGCGGGGCAGATGAAGATGCTGCGTCGGCTGCCCAAGATGCTGCGCTTCATCCCCGGCACGGCGCAGGACGTCCGCGCCTATTTCCTGACGCTGCAATATTGGCTGGCGGGGAGCGACGACAATGTCGTCAACATGATCCGTGCGCTGGTCGACCGCTACGCCGACGGCGAGCGGCGGATGCTCCGCGGCAGCTGCCGCCCCGCTCCGCCGCAGGAATATCCGGAGGTCGGCGTCTATCATCCGCGCATGGCCGGCCGCATGGCAGAGCGGATCGAAGCGCTGCCCGCCTCACCCGGGACGCGCGGCACCGTCGGCGTGCTGATGCTGCGATCCTATCTCCTCGGCCGCGACGCAGGCCATTACGACGGGGTCATCGCGACGCTGGAGGCGCAGGGCCTGCGCGTGATCCCCGCGTTCGCCAGCGGTCTCGATTCGCGCCCGGCGATCGATCGCTTCTTCAAGCAGGACGGACGGACGACGGTCGACGCGGTGGTCTCGCTGACCGGCTTCTCGCTCGTCGGCGGCCCCGCCTATAACGATGCCGGCGCGGCGGAGGCCGCGCTGGCGGCGCTCGACCGGCCGTATGTCGCCGCCCACCCGATCGAATTCCAGACGCTCCAGCAATGGGGCGCCGGCCGGCAGGGGCTGCTGCCGATCGAGGCGACGATGATGGTCGCGATCCCCGAGCTCGACGGCGCGATCGTGCCGAGCGTGTTCGGCGGGC
>CAXSHP010000010.1:6745-19264 GCA_964236935.1 uncultured Sphingomonadaceae bacterium | reverse complement strand
CCGATCGGACGGATCGCCGACGCCCTGCGCGGGTTGCGGCCGCGCCTGCGTGTTCCCCGCGACGGGCCTGTCGCGCGAGATGCGCTCATGTCCCGAGCGGGCCGAAGCGCTCGCGGCCAAGGTTGCCGGGCTGGTCGACCTGCGCCGTTCGGACCGCGCCGCGCGCAAGCTGGGGATCGTGCTGTTCAATTTCCCCCCCAATGCCGGCGCGACCGGCACCGCCGCGCACCTCGCGGTGTTCGAATCGCTGCACGCGGCGCTCGTGCGGCTGGCCGACGAGGGTTATGCGGTCGACGTCCCGGCGAACGTGGACGCGTTGCGCGACGCGATCCTCATCGGCAATGCCGCGCGCTACGGTGCCGACGCGAACGTCCATGTCCGCATCCCCGCCGACGATCACGTCCGCCGCGAGCCCCATCTCGCGGCGATCGAGGCGCAGTGGGGGCCGGCGCCCGGCCGCCAGCAGAGCGACGGCCGCGGCATTCACGTCCTGGGTGCGCGCTTCGGCAATGTCTTCGTCGGCGTCCAGCCCGCCTTCGGCTACGAGGGCGACCCGATGCGGCTGCTGTTCGAGGGCCGCTTCACCCCGACACACGCCTTTTCGGCCTTCTACCGCTGGCTGCGCGAGGATTTCGCGGCCGACGCCGTGCTCCATTTCGGCACCCACGGCGCGCTCGAGTTCATGCCGGGCAAGCAGGTCGGCCTGTCCGGCGACTGCTGGCCCGAGCGGCTGATCGGCGCGCTGCCCAATTTCTATCTGTATGCCGCCAACAATCCCTCGGAGGGGCTGATCGCCAAGCGGCGGTCGGGCGCGACGCTGATCAGCTATCTCACCCCCGCCTTGGCGCAGGCCGGGCTCTACCGGGAGCTCCCCGAGCTCAAGGCCCTGGTCGAGCGTTGGCGGGCGAGCGCGGTGGAGACCGAACGCGCGGCCATCGCGCCGATGATCGCCGCCACCGCCGGCACGCTCGATCTCGACGCCACCAACCTCGACGCGCTGGCCGCGCGGATCTACGAGCTCGAGCGCGAGCTGATCCCGCACGGCCTCCATGTCCTCGGCCAGCCCGCCCCGGCCGAGCAGCGCGCCCAGCTGATCGATGCGATGGTCGAGGCCGGCACCGCCGACACCGCCGGGCTCGACCTGCTGCTCGGCGAGAATCGCGAGCTCGACGGACTCGTCCATGCGCTCGACGCGGGCTTCGTCGCGCCCGCACCCGGCGGCGACGTGCTGCGCAATCCGGCGGTGCTGCCGACGGGACGCAACCTCCACGGCTTCGATCCCTTCCGCATCCCCGGCCGCTTCGCCTGCGCCGAAGGCAAAGCCCAGGCCGAGCAGCTGATCGCGCGGCACCTCGCCGACGGTGCCGCGTTCCCGGAAAGCCTCGCGATGGTGTTGTGGGGTTCCGACAATCTCAAGAGCGAGGGCAGCCAGATCGCCCAGGCGCTGGCGCTGATCGGCGCGCGGCCCCGCTTCGACGGCTATGGCCGGCTCGCGGGTGCCGAGCTGATCCCGCTCGACGAGCTCGGCCGGCCGCGGATCGACGTGGTGGTGACGCTGTCGGGCATCTTCCGCGACCTGCTGCCGCTGCAGACGCGGATGATCGCCGAGGCGGCGTGGCTCGCGACGCAGGCCGATGAGCCCGCGACGATAAACTTCGTGCGCAAGCACAGCCTGGCCCACCAGGCGGAGCATGGCTGCGACCTCGAGACCGCGGCGCTGCGCGTCTTCTCCAACGCCGAAGGTGCCTATGGCGCCAACGTCAACCAGCTGATCGACGCCGGCTGCTGGACCGATCCGGACGAGATCGCCGACGCCTTCGAAAAGCACAAGGGCTATGCCTATGGCCGCGCCGGCCGGCCGGCGCGTCAGGCCGCCCTGCTCCAGAGCGCGCTGGCCGGCGTCGATTTCGCCTATCAGAATCTCGACTCGGTCGAGCTGGGCGTCACCGACATCGATCATTACGTCGATGCGCTGGGCGGCATCAGCCGCTCGGTCGCACGCGCGAAGGGCGGCACGCCCGCGCCGGTCTACATCGTCGACGCCACGCAAGGCCAGGGCAAGGTCCGCACGCTCGCCGAGCAGGTCGAGCTCGAGACGCGGACCCGGATGCTCAACCCGGCCTGGTACGAAGGCATGCTGCGCCACGGCTTCGAGGGCGTCCGCCACATCGAGGGGCATGTCACCAACACGATGGGCTGGTCGGCGACGACCGGTCAGGTCGCGCCCTGGGTCTACCAGCGCATCAGCGAGACCTATGTGCTCGATCAGGCGATGCGCGAGCGGCTCGCCGCGCTCAACCCGAAATCGTCGGCGCGCGTCGCCAACCGGCTGATCGAGGCGTGCGAGCGGCAATATTGGCTTCCCGACGAAGCAACGCTGGCCGCGCTCCATGCGGCCAGCGACGACCTTGAGGACCGCCTCGAGGGCGTCGTCGCGGCGGCGGCTTAGAAGGAATGGACATGGCCCTGCTCGATCCCCCTACCCGCCCGGCCCTCGGAGGCGATGGCGACGGCAGCGTCCAGGTCCAGCTGGATCCGGCGGTCAAGATCGGCTCGGCCAAGGCGTTTGCCGTTTACGGCAAGGGCGGCATCGGCAAGTCCACGACCTCGTCCAATCTGTCGGCGGCGTTCTCGCTGCTCGGCAAGCGCGTGCTCCAGATCGGCTGCGATCCGAAACACGACTCGACCTTCACGCTGACTAAGAAACTGATGCCGACGGTGATCGACGTGCTCGAGACGGTCGAATTCCACGCCGAGGAGCTGCGCCCCGAGGACTATATGTTCGAGGGCTATAATGGCGTGATGTGCGTCGAGGCGGGCGGCCCGCCGGCGGGGACCGGCTGCGGCGGCTACGTCGTCGGCCAGACGGTCAAGCTGTTGAAGCAGCACCATCTGCTCGAAGACACGGACGTCGTCCTGTTCGACGTGCTGGGAGACGTGGTGTGCGGCGGTTTCGCCGCGCCGCTGCAGCATGCGGAGCGCGCGGTGGTCGTCGCCGCGAACGACTTCGACAGCATCTTCGCGATGAACCGCATCGTCGCCGCGATCAAGGCGAAGGCGAAGAACTACGACGTGCGCATGGCGGGCGTGATCGCCAACCGCTCGGCCGCGACCGACGAGATCGACCGCTTCAACGAAGCGACGGGCTTGAAGCGCCTCGCCCACTTCCCCGATCTCGACGCCATCCGCCGCTCGCGGCTCAAGAAATGCACCCTGTTCGAGATGGACTCGACCCCCGAGGTCGATGCCGCCTGCCTCGAGTACAAGCGCCTCGCCGCGCAGCTGTGGGCCGGGACCGAACCGCTCGACGCGCGGCCGATGAAGGATCGCGAGATCTTCGAATTCCTGGGGTTCGAATGATGGGCAGCGCCACCTACACCGCCTGTCGCGGCCGGCTCGAAACCTATTTCGATCGCACCGCGAGCACGACCTGGGAGCGGCTGACGTCCGACGCGCCGGTCAGCGGCATCCGCGCCACGGTGCGCGCCGGGCGCAACCGCATGCGCGACACCTTGCTCTCCTGGCTGCCGGCCGACATGAGCGGGCTCCGTCTGCTCGACGCCGGCTGCGGCACCGGGGCGCTGGCGGTCGCAGCGGCGCAGCGCGGCGCCGCCGTCGTCGCGATCGACGTCGCCGGCAGCCTGATCGACATCGCGCGCCGCCGCGTGCCGGCCGGCCTCGCCATCGACTGGCGGGTCGGCGACATGCTCGATCCCGCGCTCGGCCGTTTCGATCATGTCGTCGCGATGGACTCGCTGATCCATTATCCCGCGGTCGAGATCGTCGGCGTCGTCCGTGCATTGTCCGAGCGGACGAACGGGTCGCTGGCGTTCACGTTCGCGCCGCGCACGCCCGCGCTGTCGCTGATGCATGCGGTCGGCAAGCTGTTTCCCCGCGCCGACCGCGCGCCCGCGATCGTTCCCGTCGGCGATCGACGGCTACGGACGATGATCGGCGCGGCGCTGCCTCACGCCCGCCTCGGCCGCGCCGAAAGCATCGCCGGGGGCTTCTATATCAGCCACGCGCTCGAGGTGCTGCCGCGATGAGCGCGAGCCGTCGCCACGCCTTCTGGAACAAGGTCGGGACCCGCTTCCTGCCGTTCGCCGACGCCGCCAGCGAGGATCTGCCGCTTGGCCGGCTGCTGCGGCTGTCGCTGTTCCAGGTGTCGGTGGGAATGGCCGCGGTATTGCTGACCGGTACGCTCAACCGGGTGATGATCCTCGAGCTCGGCATGTCGGCATCGCTCGTCGCGGCGATGGTGTCGCTGCCCTTGCTGTTCGCCCCCTTGCGCGCGCTGATCGGCTTCCGGTCGGACAATCACCGTTCGCTGCTCGGCTGGAAGCGCGTGCCCTATATCTGGTTCGGCACGCTGATGCAGTTCGGCGGACTCGCGATCCTGCCGTTCGCGTTGCTGGTGATGTCGGGCGGCGGCACCGGACCGGCGGTCGTCGGCCATATCGGCGCGGCGCTCGGCTTCCTGCTGGTCGGCTCGGGGATGCACACCACGCAGACGGCGGGCCTCGCGCTTGCCACCGATTTGGCGCCGGAGGACACGCGTCCCCGGGTCGTCGCTCTGCTCTACGTGATGCTGCTGATCGGCATGATGGTCAGCGCGCTGGTGATCGGGCGCCTGCTGACGAATTTCTCCCCGACGCGGCTCGTCGGCGTCGTGCAGGGTGCCGCGGCGCTGACGATGGTCCTCAACCTCATCGCGCTGTGGAAGCAGGAAGCGCGCAACAGCGCCGCCACGATGAACGCGGAAGCGGTGCCGCCGTTCGCGCAGGTCTGGGCGGCGTTCATGGCGCAGCCGCGCACGCTGCGCCTGCTCGTCGCGGTGGGCATGGGCGCGGCGGCCTTCAGCATGCAGGACGTGCTGCTCGAGCCCTATGGCGGCCAGATCCTGGGCCTGTCGGTCGGCTCGACGACGTCGCTCACCGCGCTGTGGGCGCTCGGCATGCTGCTGGGATTCGGGCTCGCCGCGCGGCGCCTGGGCCAGGGTGGCGAACCGCACCGTCTCGCCGGTTTCGGCGCGGTCGCCGGCATCGCCGCCTTCGCGCTGGTGATCCTCGCGGCACCGCTCGATTCCGTCGGACTGCTGTGCGTCGGAGCGACGATCATCGGGTTCGGCGCGGGGCTGTTCTCGGTGGGCACGTTGACGGCGGCGATGGCGATCTCGATCCCCGGCCAGGCCGGCCTCGCGCTCGGCGCGTGGGGCGCGGTCCAGGCGTCGTGCGCCGGCCTCGCGATCGCGCTCGGCGCGTTCGCGCGCGATCTGATCTCGGCCGCGGCCGTGTCCGAGCGGCTCGGGCCCACGCTCGCGGGACCGGCGACGGGCTATGGCGCCGTTTATCTCGCCGAAATCGTGCTGCTGTTCGGCACATTGATCGCGCTCGGACCGCTCGTCCGCGCTCGCCTCGACGATCGACCCGCACCCGGCCGCTTCGGCCTCGTCCAGTTTCCAGCCTGAGGGAACGTCTTATGCACCCCACGCTCACCCCGCATCTCGATGTCGCTCTGGTCGTGTTGAACGCCTTCTTCCTGTTCTTCGTCGGGCTGGTTTTCTACCTTCGTCGTGAAGATCGCCGCGAGGGCTATCCGCTCGAGGATGATCTGAGCGGCCGCGTCCAGACTCCCGGTGGTCCGCTTTACACCGCGCCGACCAAGTCGTTCCGGCTGCCGTTCGGTCATGGCACCGTGACCGCGCCCACCGGCGGGCGCGATCCCTTCCGGATCGCCGCGCGCAAGACCGAGCGGTTCCATGGCGCGCCGCTGGTGCCGACCGGCGATCCGCTGGTCGACGGCATCGGCCCGGCCGCGTGGGCGGAGCGCGCGGATCGCCCCGATCTCGACATGGACGGCCATCCCCGGATCGTGCCGATCGATCAGGCCGCGATCGCCGTTGCCCGGCGTGACCCCGATCCGCGCGGCATGACCGTCGTCGGCATGGACGGCGTCGTCGCCGGCACGGTCAGCGATCTCTGGGTCGACAAGGCCGATCGCCTGATCCGCTACCTGCAGGTGGCGTTGGTGGGCGAGGCCGGGCGCCAGGTGCTCGTGCCCATGCCGATGCTCAAGATCGACCGCCGCCGCCGTCGTGTCGTGGTGGACGCGGTTCGCGCCAGCCAGTTCGCCAACGCGCCGGGGATCGCGGCGACGGACCGGATCACGCTGTACGAGGAGGAACGCATCGTCGGATATTTCGGCGGCGGCTACCTCTATGCCACCCGCGCCCGCCAGGAGCCATGGCTATGACCGAATATGACGCCGAGCCGATCCCGGGGCTGCCCGGCGTGCCGCCGCGGGGCGAGCGGATCCTCTGGCAGGGTTCGCCCGACCGTCGTGCGCTCGCGCGCACGGCGTTCCACACCCCGGCGGTCGCGGGCTATTTCGCCGTGCTGACCGCGATCGCGCTGGCCACCGCGCTGCCCCACGCCGCCGCCGGACCCGGAGCGTTCTTCGGGGTCGCGGGGACGCTGGGCACGGGGATCGTTGCGATCGTCCTGCTCAACCTGCTGGCGTGGGCGTCCGCGCGCAGCACCATCTATACGATCACCGAGGCGCGCGTGGTGATGCGGTTCGGCATTGCGCTGCCCAAGTGCGTCAACCTGCCGCTGGCGCTGATCGGGGCCGCCGACCTGCGCCGCCATGCCGGCGGCACCGGCGATCTGCCGCTGGCGATCGTCGGGCCGCAGCCGCTCGGCTATGCCAGCTATTGGCCCCACGCGCGACCGGGTCGCTATGCCGCGCCGCAGCCGATGCTGCGTGCGGTGCCGGATGTCGACCAGGTGGCCGCGTTGCTGGCGCGCATCTGCCTCGCCGCGGGCCAGTCCCGCCGGGCCGTCGCCGTCGCACCCGCACTGCAGACGATGCCCGAACTCGCGGGGCTGGCGGCATGAGCCATACGCACGAACAAACCCTGCCGCGTGGCGCGCTGGTGCTCGCCAGCAGCCTCGTCCTGTTCTCGCTGGCGGCGACCAGCGTCGTGCGGATCGCGCATCTGCCGCCGTCCGCCTCGCCCGTCCTGCTGCGTCGGCAGGAGGGCGTCGCGCCCGCCCAAACGCGAGACCTGCGCTTCGGCGATCGTCCCGACGGATCGGTACTGATCGAGGATGTCTCCACCGGCGGCACCGCGTCGGTGATCCAGCCCGGCAGCAACAGCGGCTTCATCCGCGGCGTGATGCGCGGCCTGGCGCGCGAGCGGCGGATGCACGGCGTGGGCCAGGCGCCGCCCTTCCGCCTGACGCTGTGGCGGGACGGGGAACTGTCGCTGACCGACCGCGCGACCGGCCGGACGATCGAACTCGGCGCGTTCGGCGCGACCAATCGCGCCGCCTTCGCGGCCCTGCTGGGGCCGGCCCGATGAGCCTGTTCCGCCGTGACCGGATCGAGACGGCGTGCCGGATCGAGATCGACCATACCGACGAGTGCCTGTCGGCGCATGTCGAGCTGGCCGAGGACATCGCCATCCGGGCGGGCGACCGGGTGCGCGTCCACGGTGCGGCGATCGCGGTGCCGTTCGGGCGCAGCGCCGTGTTCGAACGCGTCGCCACGGTCGAGCGGGCCGGGGCGATCGAGCGGCTGTGGACGCGTATCGCCGGCCATTTCGAGATAGGCGAACTCTACGACGTCAGCTTCAGCTCGGCGAGGGCATCATGAACGCAGTCACCCCGATCGCAGCGGCCGGCACCGATACGCTGGCGATGGCGCGCGAGAACACCGTGCTGTCTCCCCGCTTCTACACCACCGATTTCGATGCGATGGACCGGATCGACGTGTCGCGGGTCCGCGCCGAATGGGACGCACTGATCGCCGAGATGGCGAGCGATCCGAACAAGCGGCACTTCCGCCGCACCGATGAGTTCGACGGCGTGCTGGAAGCGCTCCCGGCCGATCTGCGCACCGAATTCGTCGATTTCCTGGTCAGCTCGCTCACCGCGGAATTCTCGGGTTGCATCCTGTATGCCGAGATCGCCAAGCGGGTGAAAAATCCGGACGTCAAGCAGCTGTTCAAGCTGATGAGCCGCGACGAGAGTCGCCACGCCGGATTCTTGAACGACACGCTCAAGGACGCCGGCATCGGTATCGACCTCGGTTTTCTGACACGGACGAAGAAATACACCTTCTTCCGCCCGAAATTCATCTTCTACGCGGTCTATCTGTCGGAAAAGATCGGCTATGCGCGCTACATCACGATCTACCGCCACCTTGCGCGCCGCCCGGAGCTGCGCTTTCATCCGATCTTCAGCTGGTTCGACAAGTGGTGCAACGACGAGTTCCGGCATGGCGACGCGTTTGCATTGCTGATGCGCGCCGACCCCAAGCTGCTGACCGGTGTCAATCGGCTGTGGATCCGCTTCTTCCTGCTGTCGGTCTATGCCACCATGTATGTGCGCGATCATAACCGGCCGGCATTCCATGCCGCGCTCGAGGTCGATCCGACCGAATACGATCATCGCGTGTTCGACATTTGCTCCGAGATCAGCCGCCAGGTCTTCCCGCTGGTGCTGGATACCGGCAGTCCGCGTTTCCGCGCCGGCCTAGAGCGGATCCGCAAGGCCGCCGGGGGCATCGCGGCGGGCAAGGCGCGCGGCGGTGTCGCCGGCATGATGCGGCGGGTTGCGGGCGCGATCGGCGCCGGGACGGCGTTCGTTCGCCTGTTCCTGCTGCCGACGATGGAAAGCGCGCCCCCGGCTCACGTGCGACTGGTGCCGGCGTGGTGACCGCGACCGGGCATCTCGTGCCGATGGCCGCGACGCTGCTGCTGTGGTTCGCGAGCACGGCGCTGATCGTGTGGCTGGACAGCCGTCCGCGCCATACCTTCCGGCTCAGCCTGATGCTCGGCGGCCTGGTGGCGCTCGGCGGGATTGCGGCGATCGCGATGACCGCGGCGGACGATGGCGTCGGCGCCGCCTACCTCTCGTTCACCGGCGCGCTGGCGGTATGGGGCTGGCACGAGATGAGCTTCCTGATGGGCATCGTCACCGGTCCGCGCCGGAAACCCTGCCCGCCCACGGCGCACGGCTGGACCCGCTTTCGGCTGGCGACGGCAACCGTCATCCACCACGAACTGGCGCTCGCCGGCACCGCGATCCTGCTGCTCCTGATGAGCTGGGGCGCACCCAACCAGACGGGGGCGGCGACCTTCGCACTGCTCTTCGCCTTGCGGCTGAGCGCCAAGCTCAACATCTTCGTCGGCGTCCCGAGCTTCGGCGACGAACTGCTGCCGCCGCATCTCCTCTATCTGAAAAGCTATTTCGGCAGACGCCCGTCCACTCCGCTGATGGCCCTATCGCTGGCCGCCGGCATCGGGCTGGCCGTCTGCCTCGCCGCCGCCGCTCTGGCTGCTGACGGCGGCGCTGCCGTATCGGCCAGCCTGCTGTTCGCGCTCGCGGCGCTGGGCGTGCTGGAACATCTGTTTCTGCTGCTCCCGCTCCGGGACGCGGCGTTATGGCGTTGGGCCGTGCCGGCAGGGGCCGGCGCGCGGGAATGATATGATCGTGGGGAGGGTTTGATGGACTTCGAGCATTTCTTCCAAGGCGAGCTGGACGTGCTGCGCGGCGACGGCCGCTATCGCACCTTCGCCGAGCTGGAACGCCGCGCCGGCGCCTTCCCGCGCGCCCGGCGCCACGTCGAGGGCGCGGTCGACGAGGTGACGGTGTGGTGCTCGAACGACTATCTCGGCATGGGCCAGCATCCCGCGGTGATCGGGGCGATGCACGACGCGCTCGACGCGTGCGGTGCGGGCGCCGGCGGCACGCGCAACATCTCGGGCAACACCCACCACCACGTCCTGCTCGAGCGCGAACTGGCCGATCTCCACCACAAGGAAGCGGCGCTGCTGTTCACCTCGGGCTACGTGTCGAACTGGGCGGCGCTCGGCACGCTG
Organism: uncultured Sphingomonadaceae bacterium; assembly: GCA_964236935.1. Classification (GTDB taxonomy): domain Bacteria; phylum Pseudomonadota; class Alphaproteobacteria; order Sphingomonadales; family Sphingomonadaceae; genus Solisphingomonas. The sequence continues at coordinate 9,378 of CAXSHP010000010.1, read as the reverse complement.
GCGGCGCGGCTGCCGGATTGCGTGGTATTGTCGGACGCGGGCAACCATGCCTCGATGATCGAAGGCATCCGTCACAGCCGCGCCGAGCGCCAGATCTTCGCGCATAGCGACCCGGCCGATCTCGACCGCCGGCTGTCCCGCCTCGATCCGGCGCGGCCCAAGCTGGTCGCGTTCGAGAGCGTCTATTCGATGGACGGCGACATCGCGCCGATCGCCGAGATCCTCGAAGTGTGCGAGGCGCACGGCGCGATGAGCTACATCGACGAAGTGCATGCGGTCGGCATGTATGGCCCGCGCGGCGGCGGCGTCGCCGAGCGCGAAGGCCTGATGGATCGGATCACGGTGATCGAGGGCACGCTCGGCAAAGCGTTCGGGGTGATGGGCGGCTATATCGCCGGATCGGCGGCAATGTGCGATTTCGTCCGCAGCTTCGCCAGCGGCTTCATCTTCACCACCGCATTGCCGCCGGCGCTCGCCGCCGGGGCGCTCGCCAGCGTGCGGCACCTGAAGGAAAGCGCAACGGAGCGCGCCGCGCACCAGGATCGCGTGGCGCAAGTCCGCCGGCGGCTCGCCGCGATCGGCATCCCGACGCTCGCCAATCCGAGCCACATCATCCCAGTGATGGTCGGCGATGCACACAAGTGCAAGCGCATCAGCGACTGGTTGCTGGAACATCACGGCATCTACGTGCAGCCGATCAACTACCCGACGGTGCCGGTGGGTACCGAGCGGCTGCGAATTACGCCGTCGCCGGTGCATTCGGCCGCCGACGTCGATCGACTGGTGACCGCGCTGTCGGAGATCTGGTCACAGTGCGAGCTGGCCCGCCGCGCCATGGCTGCGTGAAGACGGCGCGCCCGCGCGATGCGTCCCCGCGACCGCGGCAAAGCTCTGCCGCTTGGTCGGTGGCTGGGCCGCGTAATAAGCAGCGACCGCCTCGATCTGCGCGTCGGTCATCCGCCGCGCGATCACGGTCATCGGGTTGCGCCCTTCGATTCCGCCGCGTCCGCCGGCCTTGAACACGCGCAGCTGATCGGCGGTGTACCAGCGCGCCTGTCCGTCGAGCAGCGGATAGGCCCTGGCGGCCGCGCTGGTCACGCCATGGCAGCCCGCGCACGCGCCCAGTCCCGCTTCGCGCAGGCCGACCAGCGCGATCCGCTGGCCCAGCGGCGATCCGGGCGCCGTCGCTTGCGTCGCGCGCCGCGGCAGGGCCGAATAATAGCTCGCCAGCGCCTCGATCTGCCGCGGTGAGAGCGTACTGGCGACGACCTGCATGAAACCGCTATGGCGCTGGCCGTTGGCAAAGGCGGTGAGCGATCTCCGCAGATAGCCCTGGTCCTGGATCGTCAGATTCGGGAATGCGCCGCCGCCCGCGCCGTCCGTGCCGTGACAGCGCGCGCAACTCGCGACCGGGTCTCCGGCCAGCGCAACATCGGACAGGCCGAACGTCGGATAACGATAGGCGAAGCTGGTGCGTGGCGGCTCGTCATCGTTGCGCAGCGCGTAGCGCGGACCGAGCGGCGCAGCCACCGACGTTCTCACCTCGGCTCCCGCCGCGGCCGGCTGCGGCGCGACGATCGCCAGCGATCGGAAAGTCTCGGGGGACATCTTCGGCACGGCGCGCAGGAAAGCGACGAGGTGCCACACCTCGTCGTCGCGGCCATCGGCGGGCCAGGACGGCATCGCGCTGTATTTGACGCCGGCTTTGACGATGCGGAACAGCTCGCCGGGGGTGAACTCCGCATCCTGCGCGGGCAGGTCGGTCACCAGATATTGCGGCCGCGGATGCATCGACAGGACGACGGGATTCTGCCCCAACCCCGGCCCGCCATGGCAATGCGCGCATACCTGTCCGTAATAAGCCGCGCCCGCCGCGACGCGCAGCGGGCTGTCGAGATCGGCGGGCGGAACCTCGTCGGCGTGATGCGCCGTCGACCGGCGAAAAGTGTAATGGAGCAGGCGTGCCCACCCCTCGGGGTGAGGCTTGGCCGCCGACAGATCGACAATCCCCGATACGACGATGAGGATCGCGAGCGAGCCCCCGGCCACTCCGGCGACGATCAGCGGACCGAGCCACTGCCGTAGCCGTACGGGAAAGATATAACGGAACACAGCCGCCCAACCCCCTGGGTCGGACGGGGTTCCGCTCGCCGGCTATTATTGCGCCTTCGTGATCTGCCCGGGATTATGAAACGCCGCCGCGGTCGCCGGGCCGGCCTCGGGCTGCGCCGCGGCTATCCGTGCCGGTCCTTTCAGCTGCGGGTAATCGGCGAGCATGCTGACTCCGGCGAGCGGCTTCGAGATGCCCTGGTGACAGGTCGTGCAATTGACCTTGAACGAGTCGCCGTGCGGCCCTTTCTGGTCGGCCGGAAAGACGGGCGCAAGCGGGCCGATATAGCTGTCGTTGATGTCGCGGACCATGCGGATGCCGTAATAAGCGGTCGCGCGTTGCGCGCGGCTCAGCGTCCACGACCGGAACGACTGGCTGTTGTGGCAATAGGTGCAGTTGACGCCGAGCGCGGTGCTCTGGTGCATCATCAGCGCATAGGACTTCTCGGCGTTCTTGATCGAGACGCGGTGGTCGGCGGATGGGTAAGGGCTGCTTGCGGCGACGCGGATCTGCGCCTTGCCGT
>CAXSHP010000010.1:2452-6735 GCA_964236935.1 uncultured Sphingomonadaceae bacterium | reverse complement strand
GTTGTGGCAATAAGTGCAGTTCACGCCCAGCGCGTAGGAGATGTGCATCATCAACCCGTACGAGGCCTCCGCGTCCTTGATCGAGACGACATGATTAGGCTGCGGATAGGCACTGTTGCCGGCGACGCGGATCTGGTTGCCGCCGCGCAGATACTGATTGAACGGATCGTTCGGCAACGAGGCATAGCCGACATTGGCGTCCGGCGTGTTCTGGCCGCGCTTGTTGCCGCGGATCGAGTTCGGATCCATCACGCGCTCGCCGGCCGACCAGCGGAATGCGGGGATGGCGTTGCCGCGGTGGCAGGTCCAGCAGGTTACGCCGGTCTGCTGGACATGGCTCGCCCAGCGCGCGTTGATGCCGCGCGTCATCTGGAGCATGCGGCGCGCGACGACCTTGGTATATTTCTCGTCCGACGCCATGTTCTCCGGATTGTGGCAATAGGTGCAGCCCTGCTCGGGCGGCGCCACCCATTGCGTGATCGACGCCATCAGATGGTTGAAGCGGTCGGCGCTGAGATCGTTGAGCACGCGCACGTTCTGATAGGCTTCGGTCGCGCTCATGCCGCCGTCGGGCGGCAGCGGATAGGGCGGCGCCGGGATCGCCGCGGCCTTGGCGATATGGTCGACGTCGACGATCTGCTGCAGGCCGGCACCGCGATAGCCGGTCTGCTGCGTCTTCTTCGGACCGAGCTCGCAGCCGGCGAGCAGAAGCGGCAGCATCGCCACCGCGGCGGCCCGATGGACCGCGCGGCTCATCGCGGCGCTCCCGGCAGGGTCGCGGGATCGATGACGCCCGTGCCCGGATAGTTCGGCGCATAATGATGCTCGATCGCCCAGAGATACCAATTGTCGACCACCGTGCCGGTCAGCAGGATGCCGATCCCCCCGCTGAGCGTCGTCAGCACCGCGAACCACCATGCCCAGCGGTGGATCGATTCCATCGTCGCGTTGAAGCCCATCGTCCAGCGCCAGAACAGCGCGGCGCGCTCGGCGGCGGTGCCGCGGTCGGTGATCTGTTCGATCTCGCGCTCGCCGCCGTAGCGGCCGACTGCCAGGATCGTCGCGCCGTGCATCGCGAACAGCAACGTCGATCCGTAGAGGAACACGATCGAGAGGCAGTGGAACGGATTGTAGAACAGATTGCCGTAGCGGATCGAAAAGGCCGCGGTCCAATCGAGGTGCGGAAAGATCCCGAACGGCACCGATTCGGCCCAGCTGCCCATCAGCATCGGACGGATGAAGCCGAGCACGAGCATCAGCCAGATCGCCGAGGCGAAGGCCCAGGCGACGTGGGTGCCCATGCCGAGCGCGCGGGCGCGGGCATAAGTGCGGGCCCACCACAGCAGCACCGAGGTGGTCATGCAGAAGCCGGCGAGCTGCCACCAGCCGCCCTGCGCGAGCGGCACGAACAGCGTGAAGCGCCATTGCGGTCCCGGCGGCTCGAGCGCCAGCCAGGGCAGCTGGCGGACGAACTGGATCGGGCTCCAGTTGACGCTCGCCCACATGTTGAGGCCGATGATCTCGAACGCGAGAAAGCCGAAGACCAACGCGGCGATCCCGAGCCGGCCGAGATAGATCGGGCCGATCTGGGCGCTGCCGAGCTTTCCCATCCAATAGGAATAGCCGGGCCGGCCGATCCGCGGAAACGTGCCGAGCGGGAGTGACGGACCCATTTCGGTCGCGCCGCGCAGCTGCACCTGTGTGAAGATATTCTGATAGCGTGCCATCGCCCTGCTCCCCGTTAGCGCCAGATTGGCAGGTTGAGCCACCAGGTCCACCATTCGGGCCATCCGCGCGACCACAGCGGGCCGCTGATGATGATGCACACCGCGCTCCAGAAGCCGGCCGACAGCGCGAGAAACAGGCCCAGCCGGTGGATGCCGAGCGTGCCGATCGAATAGCCGATCGTGTCGCGGAAGAAGGCGTCTTCATATTCGGGGGACTTCACCTCACCGCCATTGGGCGGATTGACCGCCGACAGGATGAGTCCGCCGTGCAGCGCCAGCGCGAGCGTCGTCGTGAAGAAGAACGACACCGCCAGCATGTGCGCCGGATTGTAGTGAAAATGCAGATACTGATAACCGGTGTTAGACACCCAATCCAAATGGCTGAAAATACCGTAGGGAAAGCCGAAGCCCCACGCGCCGAGCAGCCATGGCCGGATCACGACGAGCGACACATAGGCGAAGATCGCCACCCCGAAGGCGAACGGCACATGATAGCCGATGCCGAGCTTGCGGCAGATCTCGACCTCGCGCAGCATCCACGAGACGAACGAGCCGATCGCGCAGACCGTGATGACCTGCCAGAAGCCGCCTTCGCGCAGCGGCGCCAGCCCTAGCCCATAGCGCAGGTCCGGCGGCGCGATACTGATCAGCCACGGATTCCACGTCGGGCCGAGCGACGCGGCGTAAAAGATCAGCCCGGTCCCCAGTGCCGAAAACAGGATCGTCGTGACGCCGAAGAACCCGACGTAGAACGGGCCGAACCAGAAATCGAACAGGTCGCCGCCGATCAGCGTGCCACCCCTGACGCGGTACTTCCGCTCGAAACTCAGCAGCGCCATGACATCCTCCACTCTACCGCAGCCGGGGGCATTCGCCTTTTTTGATGTTCGGCGAGGAATGAGGCCGATGGGGATCGCGCCTCATCCTCTCGCTCGCGGCTACACGCCCCAGTGATCGACTAAGGCGTCGGCGCCGCGGGTGCCGTGGCCGTCGTCGTCGCGGGCTGGCGCGGACCATCCAGCCAGTTGAACCGGTCGGTGCTGAGCAGGATGAAGTGGATCAGCAGCGCCAGCACGAACAGGAAGATGAACAGCGCGACGAGGGTTCGCCGCGGATCGAAAATAAGCCAGATTCTCCACATGGTACGATCCTCTTCTCAGCCGACTAAGGTTCTGGCGGCGGCACTCGCCACGTTCACGCCATGCTCCACCATCGCGTAGCCGTTCGGACCCGGCAGCCACGGCCGCCAGTTCCACGCGAGTACGTGCGCGATGATCGCCACGATCGTGAAGATGATGAAACTCGTCATGAATATCTTGTGAAATTCCTTCGCTTCCTCGGGCGTCAGGTAAGTTCCTGGGCCCATCCGGTCGTCCCGGTCCTGGTCTCTCAGCTCACTCATATCTCCGTCTCCATTGTGCCCGGCATGAAGAGGAGCGACGATCGCGCCCCCGGGCGGCATCGACGCGACGGCATCCGCCGCGAGGATCGAGGTCCCGTGCTGCACGGGAACGAAGCTGCGGCGCGGTCATGCCGGCCGGCTTTCGAGAAGGGCATCGGCGAGCCGATCGGGCGAGACCGAGGCTTCGCCGGCGCGGCGCGCGGCGCGCTCGGCAGCGTCGCGGATGCGCTTGGCGGCGGAGATGCGCACGAGCACGGGCTCCCGCTCGACCAGCGCGTCGAACTCCGCCTTGGCGGCCTCGTCCCACCGGAGCTCCGGGGCGAGCCGTGCCGGGGTCGGCTCGGCGCGATCGAGCTGGCTGGCGAGCGGCAGGATGTGGAACAGCGCATCGAACAGCGCATTCACCACTTCCTGCACGAGATAGGTCGCGCCCGAATAGCCCATGAACGGGGTGCCGGTGTGGCGGCGGATCGCCGCGCCGGGGAACGACGCCGGGATATAGATTGCGCGGCCGCCGGCCTCGGCCAGGTACATGCGCTCGTTGTAGCTGCCGAACAGGACCAGTGGCGGCGTCGTCCGGATCGCTTCGCGCACCGCCGCATTGTCCGGCTTGATCCCGGCCGAGCGGCTGAACGCGAAGGTGCACGGCAGCCCCAGGTCGCCTTCGAGGAAGTGGCGGATGCCCCGTGCGTAGGTTTCGGTGGCGACGACCGCGAAGCTGGCGGTGCCGAAGAAATCCTGCGTCACCGATCGCCACAGATCCCACAGCGGCTTGATCGTCGTGTGCTTCTCGCGTTCGATGAACGGCTCGGGATCGAGGCCGGTCAGCTCGCCGAGCTTGCGCAGGAACAAGGTCGTCGAGGTCAGGCCGATCGGCGCCTGGAGATAGGGCCGCTCCAGCGTTTCGCACAGCCCGCGGCCGAACTCCCGGTACAGGCAGACGTTGACGCTCGCCTCGGCGAGCCGTCGGACGTCGGCGAGGTGGCTGCCGAGCGGGAACGTCATGTTCACCTCGGCGCCGATGCCCTCGACCAGACGGCGGATCTCGGCGAGGTCGCTCGGCGAATTGAAGGTGCCGTACATCGGGCCGATGATGTTGACCTTCGGCCGTTCGCCATCCTTCAGCCGTTTCGGCGGCGGCATCTTCTTCGGGC
>CAXSHP010000010.1:0-2442 GCA_964236935.1 uncultured Sphingomonadaceae bacterium | reverse complement strand
TGATCCTCGTCGATCGTGCGCGGCAGGAAGCGCACGATGTTGGTGCCTTCGGGCGTCACGCCCCCGCCGATCATCTCGGCGATCGAGCCGGTCACGACGACCGCCGGCAGGTCGGGGTCGAGCGTCTGCCACGCACGCTTCATCGCGCCCTCGGTGCCGTCGCGGCCGAGTTCCTGCTCGCCCAGCCCGGTGACGACGATCGGCAGCTCGTGCGGCGGCAGCGCATCGGTGTAGTGGAGCACCGAGGTGACCGGCAGGTTCTCGCAGCCGACAGGCCCGTCGATGATCACCTGAAGGCCCTTGATCGCGGTGAACGCGTAGACCGCGCCCCAATAGCCGCCCGCCCGATCGTGATCGAGGATCAGCGTCATTGACGCTCTCCAGCCCAAACACCGTTCATCCCGAGCGCAGTCGAGGGACTATGCCGAGCGCAGCCGAGGCCTCGCGCGCATGGCCGTTCTCGGCTTCGCTCGAACGTATCCCTCGACTTTGCTCGGGACGAACGGGGTGCAGGACCAAGGATTTTCATACCCCCACCGCCTCCTCGGCCCTGGCGGCGGCGATCCGCTTGGCGGCGAGCTTGGCCTTGAACTCAGGCCGGTCGACCGGCCGATCCTGCCACACGCCGGCGGTGGCATCGCGGCCGACGCCTTCGAAGAATTCGCTCATCCGGTCGAACCGCGCCTTGTTGGCGAGCGCGCCGTTGACGACCAGCGCGAGGCTGCCGGCGCCGGCCACGCCCATCAGCGGCCGCGCCGAGATGAGGTTGGTGAAATAGAGCGCGGGCACCGCCCGCTGCTTGGCGTGCTGGACGACGGGCGTGGTCCCGATCGCGAGATCGGGACCGAACTCCTCGAACGCGGCGATATCCTGCTCGAGACTGGCGCGATACTGGACGCGCGCGCCCTTCGCCTCGAGCCACTGCCGGTCGCTCTCCGACCAGGATGTGCGCGGGCACGCGGTGCCGACATAGGGTACGTCCGCCCCGCTCTCGATCAGCAGCCGCGCGACCAGCAGCTCCGAGCCTTCATAGCCCGAGACGGTGATCCGGCCGCGGATCGGCGTCGCCGCGAGCGCGGCGGCGATCGCCGGGAGGAAGCGATTCTTGGCGGCGTCGACCTGGTCCTGCGCGATGCCGCACGTCCGCGCGACGGCGTCGAGCCACGCAGCGGTGCCGTCGCGCCCAACCGGCGCCGAGCCGAGCACCGGCCGTCCGGCACCCTCGAATTCGCGAACGCTGGCCGTGTAGAAGGGATGGATCGCGGCGACCGCGGCGCAGTCGAGCGCCGCATAGAGCTCGCGCCACTCGCGCGTCGGCACGACCGGGCCGGCCGCGAGGCCGAGCGGCTCGAGCATCTGGCCGATCCCCACCGGATCCGCCGGAAACATCTCGCCGAGGAGCGTCACCGTCGGCCGCGCGACACGTTCCTGCGGCGCCGCGACGGGCCCCTGCTCGGCCTCGCGGCGCGCGTAGCGCAGCATCGCCCCGGCGAGCACGTCCTTGGCCTCGGCATGCGTCGGCACGCCGAAGCCCGGCACGTCGATGCCGATCACGCGAACGCCGTTGATCTGATCCGGCAGCAGCTGCAGCGGCACGCCGGACGCGGTCGGCACGCACAGGTTGGTGACGATGATCGTGTCGTAGAGCGCGGGATCGGCGAGTCCCTCGACCGCCTCCTTGATGTCCTCGAACAGCTTGCCGGTGACGAGCGTCTCCGAGCTGAACGGCACATAGCCGACGGTGCGGCGCGCGCCGTAGAAATGCGACGTGAAGGTCAAGCCGTAGACGCAGCAGGCCGAGCCCGAGAGCACCGTCGCCGTGCGCCGCATGCGCAGCCCGACGCGCAACGACCCGAACGCCGGGCACATCGACTGCGGCTGATCGTGCGGGCCGGTGGGATAATCGGCCGCGTAGCGCTCGAGCAATTCGGACTTGCCCGCCGCGACGGCGGCCTCGCGCAGCGTCGCGCTGCTCGCGCAGCCGCCCTCGTTCGATCCGAGGTCGATCCGGTCGGGTGCGCGTGGGGGGGCTGCGAGATCCATCGCTCAGGCCGCGTCGTAAACGATTTCGAGGGACGGCTTGGGCACATAGGCCGCGCCGCGCATGTCGGCCTGCGTGGCCGGCCTGAGCGTGAAATTGCCGCCGGTGACGTCGGCGCTGAACAGGTTGAGCAGCCCGTCCTGGTCGAGCGGCGCCGGCCGCAGCGGCGGCGCCTCGGCGACGTTGACCGCCAGCTCCTCGAACAGCGCAGCCCAGTCCCCGCCCGGCTTGCCGATGATCTGGTAATTGGCCGACTTGCGCCGGATATCCTCGTGCGCGGGGATCGCGCAGAGCACGGGCACGCCGACCGCCGCGGCAAAGGCGGCGGCCTCGCCGGTGCCGTCGTCCTTGTTGATGATCATGCCGGCCACGCCGACGTTGCCGCCCATCTTGCGGAAATA
>CAXSHP010000009.1:30039-34328 GCA_964236935.1 uncultured Sphingomonadaceae bacterium | reverse complement strand
CCGCGACCTCCGGCGTGACAGGCCGGCGCTCTAACCAACTGAGCTACACCCGCTTTGGGGGTCGGCGGCACCTAAGCGAGCCCCCCTACCCTGTCAAGCAAGCCGCATCGTCATCGTGGCGGCGCCGCGGTCACGAGAGGCTCGGCCCGCTGCTCGGCGGGATCGTCGGGCAGCGGGCGGGCGAGCGTGCCGTCCTCGAACAGGAAGCCGGCGATATCGGGTTTGCCCGCCGCGTCGAGCACCGTCTTGAGGATGATCAGCAGCGGCACCGCGAGCAGCGCGCCGATTGTCCCCCACACCCAGCCCCAGAAGCTCAGCGCGACGAGGATCAGCAGCGGATTGATCGTGAGCTTGCGCCCGACGATCGTCGGGGTGACGAAATTCGCCTCGATCAGGTGAAGGCCGACGAAGATCGCCACCGGCACCACCGCCGCACCGACATCGACGAACGCCATCAGCCCGCCGGTCGCGAGCAGCCCCGCCGCGGCGATCGGGCCGAGATAGGGCACGTAATTGAGCAAGGCCACGAGCCCGCCCCACATCATCGGCGTGGGCATGCCGACCAGCCACAAAGCGAGCGTCAGCACGGTGCCGAGGCAGATGTTGATGACGGTGATCGTCGCGAGATAGGACGAGGTCGCGTCGACCACCTGCTGGATCACGCGCGCGGTGGTCATCGCGCTCGTGAAGCTCCCGCGGCTGGTGATCGTGCGGCGGCGCATCGTCGACCAGCCCGCAAGGAAGAAGAAGATCACCAGCATCGCGAAGAACATCTGGATCAGCGCGTGCGGCGCGGAGGTGGTGAGCAGATCGAGCAGCGAATTGGGCGTCTCGATCGCGACGGTGCGCACGCCGTGACGCGCCGAAGTGGCGACGACGGTGCGCGCGGTCTCGTTGATGAAGCGATCGAGGCTGGCGTAGACCTCCATCACCGGGCGCAGCGTCGCCCTGATCCGGCCGATCGACTGCGGCAGCCGCGCGACCCAATCCGATGCGGGCACGATGATCGCCGCGATCGCGATGTTCACCGCGGCGAGGAACAATGTGACGCAGAGGAACGCGGCGAGCCCCGACGGCACGCGGCGGCGTTCGAGCCATTCGAGCATCGGCACCAGCGCGACCGCGATGACGAGCGCGGCGGTGACCGGCAGGAAGAATTCCGCGCCCGCGCGCAACGCGAACGGCACCGCGAGGATGAAACCGGCGCCGGCGAACAGGGTCAGCGCCGCGATCAGCCGGTCGCGGCGATAGGCGATCGCGGCATTCTCGTCGTGCAGCTCGGCGACGAGCCGGTCGACGCGCTGATCGCCGTCGGGCGTGGCCATGTCCATGTTTCGCTCAGCCCCGGAGTCGTGGTGCCTCAGTGTAGGCGGCGCGGGACCTCGAGGGAACGTCGATCATAGGCCCAGCGGCAGCTCGGTCGTCGATTTGATCTCGGACAAGGCGACCATTGAATTTATCTCCTGGACGCCCGGCACCCGCGACAGCTTGTCGTAGAAAAACCGTTCATAGGCTTCGATATCCCGTGCGACGATCCTCAGCATGAAATCCACGGTTCCCATCAGCACGAAACAATCGAGCACTTCCGGAAATTCGCGGATCGCATGCGTGAACTCTTCCAGATTGGAACGCCCCGTGGCCGTCAGCTTCACCTGCGCGAAAATCTGGGCGTTCAGGCCGATCTTCCGCCGATCGAGCAGCGCCACCTGACGGCGGATGTAGCCAGCCTCTTTCAACCGCTGCAGGCGCCTCCAGCAAGGTGCCTGGGACAGGCCGACCAGATCGGCGATCTCGGTGGTCGACCGGCTCGCGTCCTGTTGCACGAGCGCCAGGATCCTGCGGTCCAGCTCGTCGAGATCATTTGGCATGAGATATGCTCTAATATGAGAAGATGAGCATGAGATATGCGTCCGCTCCAATTCTGTCGCAAGTCTTAGCAATTTTTATCGGAGATTTTGCCGGTAACATCGCTCGTGAGGAGCGAGCCGTGAATCCGTCCGGAAACTGCGCAGATGATGTCGCGTCCCAGGGAAGCCTCGTCGCGACTCCAAGGGAACGCGAGGCCGCCTGATGTCGCTTTCGCGTTTCGACATCGTCGCGCACGCCGATCCGCAAACGCTGGTCCGCCTGCTCAACCATTTCGCGCAGCTCGGCTTGCGGCCTGAACGTGTGGCTGCGGTCGAAGCGGACGAAGTGGTCACGGTCCGCATCGAACAGCGCGACCTGGACGAGCAGCAGGCGCGGATCATCGCGGAAAAGATGCGCGGTTCCTGTCTTGTCGCATCCGTCCGCGTTCGCCGCGGACAGCGCCTCCTCACTCCGTTCGACGGAACGATCGATGCCCTATCCGCACAATGATCACGGCTTCCACGTCCCCGAGCCGCTCGCGCGGCCGGGCGAGAAGGTCGACTTTTCGCATCTGGCGATCCCCGCCGCCGGAAGCGTTGCGCGGCCCCCGGTGGACGTCGCCGCGGACGACATCCGCGACCATGCCTATGCGCTCGTCAGAGTGCTCGACGGCGACGGCCGCGCGGTGGGGCCGTGGGACCCGGGATTGGCGCCCGAAGCATTGCTGCGCGGATTGCGCGCGATGCTGCTGACGCGTGCCTATGACGCCCGCATGGTGCGCGTCCAGCGCCAGGGAAAGACGAGCTTCTACATGAAATGCACCGGCGAGGAGGCCGTCGCGGTGGCCGCCGCCATGGCGCTCGATCCCGCCGACATGTGCTTTCCGACCTACCGCCAACAGGGCCTGCTGATCGCGCGCGGCTGGCCGCTCGTCGACATGATGAACCAGGTTTATTCGAACAGCCGCGATCGGCTCAAAGGCCGGCAGATGCCGGTCTTCTACTCGAGCCGGGAAGCGGCCTTCTTCTCGATCTCCGGCAACCTCGCCACGCAATACAGCCAGTCCGTCGGCTGGGCGATGGGCGCGGCGTCCGACAACGATCCCCGGATCGCCGCCGCCTGGATCGGCGAAGGCGCGACCGCCGAGGGCGACTTTCATTATGCCCTGACCTTCGCCAGCGTCTACCAGGCCCCGGTCATCCTCAACATCGTCAACAACCAGTGGGCGATATCGTCGTTCGCCGGCATCGCGGGCGGCGAACGGACGACGTTCGCGGCGCGCGGCCTGGGCTTCGGCATACCGTCGCTCCGCGTGGACGGTAACGATTTCCTGGCGGTCCATGCCGTCACCCAATGGGCCGCCCGGCGGGCGCGGCAGCGCCTTGGCCCGACCCTCATCGAACTCTTCACCTATCGGGCCGAAGGGCATTCGACGTCCGATGACCCGAGCAAATATCGGCCCGGCGCCGAAGCCGCGGAATGGCCGCTCGGCGACCCGATCGTCCGGCTGAAATCGCACCTCGTCACGCTCGGTGTGTGGACCGATGCCGAGCATGCCGCGATGGAACAGGCGGTCGAGGAGGAGGTCCGCGCCGCCGGCCGGGAATCCGAAAGCCACGGCACGCTCTCGCAGGGAGGCCGCCCGTCGCCCGCGACGATGTTCGACGATGTCTACAAGGATACGCCCGCGCATCTCCACGCGCAGCGCAAACAGGCGGGCCTCTGATCATGGCCACCATGAATCTGATCGAGGCGATCAACAGTGCGATGGACGTTGCGCTCGAGCGGGATCGCTCGGTCACCATCTTTGGCCAGGACGTCGGATATTTCGGTGGGGTGTTCCGCGCGACGGCAGGCCTCCAGACCAAATATGGGGCATCGCGTGTATTCGATGCGCCCATCGCGGAAGGCGGCATAATCGCCGTCGCGATCGGCATGGGCGCCTATGGCAAGCGACCGGTCGTCGAAATTCAGTTCGCGGATTATATCTACCCCGCGACCGACCAACTCATCTCCGAGGCCGCCCGGCTGCGCTACCGAACGGGCGGCGAATGGTGGTCGCCGATCACCGTCCGCAGCCCTTATGGCGGCGGCATCTACGGCGGCCAGACCCACAGCCAGTCGCCCGAAGGCATCTTCACCCATGTCGCCGGCCTGAAGACCGTGATCCCGTCGAATCCCTACGATGCCAAAGGCCTGCTGCTGGCGGCGATCGAGGATGACGATCCGGTCCTCTTCTTCGAACCCAAGCGGCTCTACAACGGTCCGTTCGACGGCTATCATGACCGGCCGGTGCAGCCCTGGGCGAAGCACCCGGCGAGCAATGTTCCCGACGGGCATTATGTCATTCCGCTCGGTCAGGCCGCCGTCGCGCGCGAAGGGTCGGCGGTGACGGTGCTGGCCTATGGCACGATGGTGCATGTCGCGCTGGCCGCGGCCGA
>CAXSHP010000009.1:22260-30029 GCA_964236935.1 uncultured Sphingomonadaceae bacterium | reverse complement strand
AGCAGTACGTGCGGGCGTACGCCGCGTGTTATTCCCTTGACGCGATCAGCCTGCGCTATTTCAACATCTTCGGCCCGCGCCAGAACCCGCACAGCCCGTACAGCGGCGTGATTGCGGCGTTCAGCAAGATGATCCTCAACGGCGACCCGCCGCGCATCACCGGCGACGTCGCGCTGGCCGCGGCCGAAGAAAGCGGGATCGATGCGGAAGTCATCGATCTGCGGACGCTGGTGCCGCTCGATCTCGACGCCATCACCCGATCCGTGACTAAGACCGGCCGCTGCGTGGTGATCCACGAGGCGACGCGAACCTGCGGCTTCGGCGCGGAACTGGCCGCCCTCGTCCAGGAGCATTGCTTCTTCGAACTGGAAGCACCGATAGAGCGCGTGACGGGATGGGACACGCCCTATCCCCACGCCTTCGAGTGGGAGTATTTCCCAGGGCCCAAGCGGCTCGCCGACGCCATGCGCCGCACGATCGAGATCTAGATTTATGAGCACGTACAGCTTCAAGCTTCCCGACATCGGCGAAGGCATCGCGGAAGCGGAGATCGTCGCCTGGCATGTCGCTGTCGGCGACACGATAGATGAGGATGCCCCGCTCGCGGATCTGATGACCGACAAGGCGACGGTCGAAATGACCGCGCCGGTCGGCGGCAAGGTGATCGCGATCAACGGCGCCGTGGGCGATCAGATCGCGATCGGATCGATCCTCGCGGAGTTCGAGACCGAGGGTCGCCCGGCCGCGGAGTCGACGACGGAGGTCGTGCCGAAACAGGCGGTGCAGGTCGTGACGCCTGCTGCGGATCCCGCCGCATCGAGGGAATTTGACGATCCGGCACCGCCCGAGGTGCCGTGCGATGGCGCGAAGAGCGAGAAGGTCGTCGCGTCCCCCGCCGTCCGCGCCCGCGCGCGCAGCCTGGGGGTCGATCTCGCCCAGCTCAAGACCGCCGGCGATCGGGTCCGTCACGCCGATCTGGATGCGTTCCTCACCTATAATGGCGGTTACCGGGCACCCGGCAAGACGCGCCCCGACGAGCAGGTTCGCGTCATCGGACTGCGCCGCCGGATCGCCGAGAATATGGCCGCGTCCAAGCGCGCCATCCCGCATTTCACCTATGTCGAGGAACTCGACGTCACCAAGCTGGAGGCGCTGCGTACGGACCTCAACGACACGCGCGGCGAGAAACCCAAGCTGACGATGCTGCCGCTGCTGATCATCGCCCTGTGTCGCGCGATCCCGGACTTTCCGATGATCAACGCGCGCTACGACGACGAGGCAGGCGTGGTCACGCGCTGCGGCGCGGTCCATCTCGGCATGGCGACGCAGACCGGCGCCGGATTGACGGTGCCGGTCATTCGCGACGCGCAGGATCGCAACATCTGGCAGCTCGCGACCGAGATCACGCGCCTGGCCGAGGCCGCTCGTGCCGGCAAGGCGACGAGCGACGAACTGTCGGGATCGACCCTGACCATCACCTCGCTCGGCCCCTTGGGCGGCATCGCGACCACGCCGGTGATCAACCGGCCCGAAGTCGCGATCATCGGCCCCAACAAGATCGTTGAGCGGCCGGTGTTCCGCGATGGCGTGGTGGTCGCAGCGAAGCTGATGAACCTGTCGATCAGCTGCGACCACCGCGTCGTCGATGGCTGGGATGCGGCAAGCTTCGTACAGGCGCTCAAGCGGCTGATCGAAACGCCGGCCTTGCTGTTTGCGGATGCCGCCTCAGGATAAGCTCGACGGCCGAGACCGGATTGCGCCGATCGTCCGTTGCGGCAAGCGCCCACGATTGCTGCTTCTCAGAGCGGGATGACATCAGCTGAGTCGTTCCCCCGCGAAGGCGGGGGTCCAGCCCCTCACAAACAGTCTTGGTCTGGTCTGGACCCCCGCCTTCGCGGGGGAACAAGCGAGGCAACCTAAAATCATCGGGCTCTAGAAGCGGGCTTTCAACATGATGTAAGCAGACCGCGGCTGGATCGGAATGACGACCGGGGAAAGATACTCATAGGTGTCGAAGGCGTGGCGGCCGCCGAGATTGACGCCGGACACCGTAACCGTGAAACGGCCGAAATCGTACGACGCCTGCGCATCGACCACCACATAACCCGGCACCGACACGGTGTTCGGCAGGAAATCCTGGCGCGAGGTGAAGCCGGTGACGCCCGCGCCGAACGACAGACCCTTGGCTCGCCCGTTCAGCACCCGGTAGTGCGCCGCGATGCGCCCGCTGTGCTTGGGCACGCGCGCCAGCGTGTCGCCGACCGGAATGACCATATCCTTGGTCACCTTCGCTTCGGTGTAGGCATAATTCGCCAGGATCGATAACGCCGGGATGGGCTCCCAGGTGAGATCCGCCTCGATGCCCCGCGTGCGCTGCTCGCCGGTCTGGATCGAGACGAACGGATTGTTCGGATCTTGCGTGGCGACGTTCCGGCGCTTTTCCTGAAACGCCGCGATCGTCCCCCACAGGTGGGCGTCGGCCAAGGCGAGTTTCAGTCCGCCTTCGACATTGCTGGACGTCTCCGGTCTGACCGCCTGGCCGGGCGCGGCGGTGAACTGGATCGCACCGCGAAATCCGGTCGCATAGCCCGCAAACAGCGCCGCACCGGGCGCGACATCGAACGTCGCCCCCACCCTCGGCGTCACGCGATTGTAGGTGGCGTCGGTCGCTACCTCCTTCCGCCGGAAATTGAACCGCGTGTAGCGCAGCGAGCCCGACAGATGCAGCGGGCCATAGGTCGCCTGATCCTGGACATAGCCGGCGACCGTCTCGTAGATGTCGGTCTGCGTGCTGAGCGCCGGGGGCGTCGGTCCGAACGCGAGCGTGTAGTTCGGATGGGCCAGGTCGATCACACCCACCGGCGTGAAGTCGAAGTAGAATGCCGAGTCGTAATTGGTGTGATCGTAATTGACGCCGATCAGCAATTCGTGATGGCCGCCGAGCGCGTCGACGTTCGCCAACAGATTCGCGTCAACCGTGGCCTCCTTCACCTTGGCCGGCTGATAGATCGGAAAAATCGGATAAACGGTCGGCGTGGCCGGATCGGGTGGGGCGAGGTCGGGCCAGGCGAAGCTGCCATATTCATCATATCTGTTTTTGTAATAGCGCCCGGTGACGGTCAGCTTCAGCTCTTCGCTGAACTCGTGCCGGAACTCGGCCGTCGCCAGCTTGTTGACGATCACGCTGCGCGGCTGGCCGGTCGGCGCGCCCGGAAAAGCATCATGGTCAAGCTGGCCGGCCAGCGCCGCGGCGATCGGCAAGCCGGTATATTCGAGCTGGCTGCGCCGGTCGTACTTTCCCCGCAGCAACAGTTCGGTCCGCGGGCCGAGCTGGAACGATATGCTCGGCTGAATGGACCAGCGATAGCCTTCGACGCGGTCGATCCAGCTCTCGTTACGCTGGTATTCGCCCGTGATCCGGGCAGCGATGGCATCCGCCAACGGCACGTTCAGATCGGCATAGGGATTCAGGGTCGAGAAACTGCCGGCGCGGAACGCCACGTAGCCGCCGAACTTGCTCTGCGGCCGCACCGAAACGACGTTGATGAGTCCGCCCAGGGGCGCCCCCGCGCCCCCGCCGTAGACCGTGCCCGTCGGTCCCTTGACCACTTCGATCCGTTCGACGGCTGTCAGGCTCGTCGGGTCGGCCAGCGCGTTGATGCCGAAGGCGGGCAAGCCGTCCAGGAAAATCTCGGCGGGAAAGCCGCGCACGAGCGGCTGCGCTATCGCCGACTCCTCCGGCTTGGTGGGAGTCACGCCCGACACGTTCACCAGCGCATCGGCGAGGGTGCGGCGGTCCTGGTCGCGGATCAGCGAGCTGTTGAGGACCTGGACCGACTGCGGGACGTTGATCAGCGGCGTGTCGGTGCGCGTGGCCGAACTGCCTTCGTGCAGGACGTAGCCGTTGCTTTTAGCGGTGACGACGATGTCCCCGGCCCAGCTTTGTTCGGCATCGGCCCGAGCCGCCTGCGCGTCGGCGGTCTGGGCGTTGGCTGCGTGCGCCAGGAGAGTAGTGGCGAGGGCTGCCGCGGCGCTCAGTCGAGCCCTGTTCCTCCTGTCGAAATATCCCAAGCGAGAATTTTCTTGGCGGCACGACATTTCGTTTCCCCTCTTGATCGTTTGCTCGCAGTCTATTTATATTTCCCGCGTAATGGAGCATGGTATATGGTTTGAATTCGCATCCCATGACGTACCGGACATCGGATCGTTGCTGTTTAGGCAACAGTGCGTGCAATATCGTAGCTTTCGTTACTTGATTCAACGTAGAGACGGCCCGCACTTATAATATTAGAGCGAGTTTATCGCTTTGTTGGGTGTCATTGGACAATATGGCGCCTGTGTTTAGGACACAGTGACAATAGTCGATCTTCACCATCGCGTGACTTGCGCCATCCGCTGCGACGGTCATAGTCCTTCAGAAGCCGCCCTCAAGTTCTCGATCGATCCGACCGCGCGATTTCGCGTACGCTGGTGACGAAGTCGGCTGTCAACGCGCGCGCCTCCGCGAGCACCGGGGCCGGCGCCCGATCCGGAGTTCCGCTGTCGAGCGACGGCTCGGGGGCGTATTCGGCAAGGAGCTGCATCGTTTGCGCGAACTCGAGCGGGCGGAGCCGTTGAATGAGCGCGAGGGCGAGGTCGAGCCCGGCCGACACGCCGGCCCCGGTCGCGCGGTTCCGGTCGAACACGACACGCTCGTCGACCTCGATCGCGCCGAATTCCTCGAGCAGCGGCCGACCGATCCAATGCGAGGTCGCGCGATAGCCACGCAGCAGCCCCGCCCGACCGAGCAGCAGCGATCCCGTGCAAACGCTGGTCACCCACTTCGCGCGGGAGCCGCGGTCCGCCACGAAGGCGAGCGTCGCCGGGTCGCGCATCGCCGCCAGCGTGCCTTTGGTCCCGCCGCCGACCAGCAGCACGTCGAGATCCTTGGGACAGGTCTCGAACGTCGCGGTGGGCGTCAGGATCAACCCGTTCTCGGACGGCACCGGGCGCAGGCTGTCCGCGACGAAATGAATTTCCGCCCCCGCCAGCCTGCCCAGGAAATAATGCGGCCCGATCACGTCCAGCGCCGTGATATGATCGTAGATCAGGATCCCGATCTGCTCTTTGCCCCGCCAGCTCGGCGGCACCTTGTCCATATAGCTCCCCGATTGCGTGCTCCCGCCCATCGATGGCGGCTGCGCACCGGCCGCGCCGCCCGCCACGATCGGGGCGAGAAGCGCGAGCAGGGCTGCCGTGCGGCGATCGATGTCGGGCATGATTGACTCCATGGCGATGCGAGAGTGGGTCCGAAAGCGCGCTCCTGCCGCTTATTCTTCCGAGCTGACGGCGGTGAAGCTGGCGGCGCTGTTTGGATCGCCCGAGCCTTTATATTGGGCGCGCAACGGATAGGGGAAAACCGGTCGGGTGAATTTTGCCTTGGTCATGTCGAGCGCCTTGCTGAAGATGGGATCCATGGGATTGTCGGTGAAGTGCGCGCCGATCATCATGTCCGGCGCAGTGCCCTTCTCGGCCCATTTTTCCAGATAATCGAGAAAGTCGATCGACCAGGTGCCGTTGCCGCCGAAACAATGATCCATATCCGGGACCATGAAGAGGCGAAGGAAATCTTCCGTCGAAGCGCGACCGCCCATGGTTCGTTCGACTGTCTTGTAATAGTCGATCGACGTCAAAGGCGACGGACCGCCATCAGCCCATCCATGATAGAAGATCATCTTTCCACCGGCAGCCTTGAACTTGCTTAGATCGGGATTATCGGCCTGAAGCAGCGCCTGTATCATTCCCAGTCGCTTGTAGTCCGCGTTGAGATCAAATTCCTCGAATTTCCATTGCGATCCCGGATTGGGAACAAGGCCCATATACTTGAAGAAGTCCTCGTAAAACGACCTTTTCATTATAGGATTGTCGACCAATCCGAGAAAGCTGGTCTCCGACCCGGGCAGGAAGGCGCGGTCGCCCACCCGATCTCCCGAGGCGGACTTATGCTCGCTGTAGAACGACGATAATGCCTGGGCCTGATCGTGCGTGAGACAATCGGAAGCGGCGCCGGATTTGCACACATGATCAAGCGGATTGAATTTGCATAACCGCGGATCGCCGATCTGGCCGTCCTTCACGCCGTCGTTCAGATCGCACTGCGCGATGACCGCGTTGCCGGCGAACTGGATGGCCTTGGCATCGAACAGGGGTTTGCCGGTTCGACTATATAAGGCGCGCGCGCGCTGAGCGAAGTTCAGCGCGATATCCGTATAGCTTATGCCAGGAGCGCCGACGATGATCCCGTCGAAGTCCCACGGGAAGCGCTGAGCTTCGACGAGCGCCTGGCGTCCCCCGCAGGAACAGCCGTGGAAATAGGATTTTTCCGGCTTGCGCCCATAATAGCTCTGAACGATCGCCTTGCCCGCCAATGCGGTGACATGCGTGGCGCGATAAGCGAAATCGATGACCGCCTGCGGATTGTTATAGGCCCATTCGACGCCTTCGGATTCGACACCTTTGTGGCCCATGTCGGTCGTTATGCAGGCATAGCCCTTTCGCAGGGGCGCCTCGCAATTGGCGATGAAGGAGGTCGTGCCGCAAAATCCGCCACAGCCGACCTCCAGGAACTTCCCGTTCCAATGCTCCGCCGGCAGCCACATCAAGATGCCCACTTGCGGCGAGACATTTCCCTCGGCCGCGCAATAGGCCGGCTTGTCGGCCGACGCTTCGACCAGTTTCGCCGAATAGATGTGCGTCGGCGCGTCGGGAACAGCCGCCAGGTCGGCATCCTTCAGCGCTTCGCACTTCATGCCCAATGCAGTCGTGGCCCTCGGCACGGACATGTCATGGCCCGCTTTGGCCACCGTCGAGTAGAACAGGGTAGAGACAAGACATAGCGTCGCGAGCGCAACAGCTCGGAAGCCTCGTGAAGTAAGATTGCTCATGAGAAGCTCTTTCCTGAGATCGACGACATCCTGGCCAGTCCGCTATCCGCACTTCGGCCGAAAGCAGGAGCCCATTGGCTCCACATGTAATGTGAGCGACATTTTATCGCCTTATTTGCGAAATGCTGAATGCCAGTGATCCCTCATTTTCGGACAACAGCGACGTCGTTGCCGCGCGGGCAGCGGTTTCGCGTCCGACCGATGCATCAACCGGATTAGAACCAGGCGCGCACCCCGGCAACCAATCTCCCGCCGCCCGCGCCCTCGCCTGCCCTGCGCGCAAAGTCTGCGGTACTGCCGAGACGCCGTTCATATTCGGCGCCGAAATAGGGTGCGAACTCGGGCACGATCTCGTAGCGGAGCCGCAGCCCGGCCTCGATCGACGACAGTCCCGAGCCGACGCCGATCGAGCGGTCGTCCTGCGCCGCGAGATTGATCTCGCCGCGCGGTTGCAGGATCAGCCGCCGGGTGATGCGTTGGTCATATTCCGCCTCCAGCCGCGCGGTGAGCGCCTCCAGCGCAACAGCGTCGCCGTTGAGTTTGCCGCGATTGGACAGGAACGCGGCGGCATCGACCTCGAACAGATAGGGCGCGAGCCCCTGAACCCCGATGACCAGATGCGCGCGACGGGGATCGGGCCGGGCATCGTAGCGAAGACCGGTTTCGAGATTGAACCACGGATCGATCGCGTGGCTCCACAGCGCCTGGACTTCGACCGTATCGAGCGATCGGCCGAAGCCGCCTTCGCCGCGGCTCTTGATCGACAGACGATCATAGTCGCCGCCGTACCAGCCCTGGCCCTCCCACATGTAGCCGTTGCGGCCCTGCTGCGCACGATACTCGAAT
>CAXSHP010000009.1:21634-22250 GCA_964236935.1 uncultured Sphingomonadaceae bacterium | reverse complement strand
AAGCAGCACCATGCCGGTCCGCATCGAGCCGTGCTCGGAATAGACGGCGCGGCGTACCGGGGCCATGGCAGCGGCGCCCCACACCGCATCGGCGGCATAGTCCCCCCTCCCCGGCGCCACACCCGAGGCGCCGGTATGAGGCGGGACGACGGCCGGCGTGCAGCGGGCCATCGCCGCGTGCCCGGGGCGACAACCGGGGTCGTTCGGGGCGGGCTGCGCGGGCGTCGCTGGCGCTTGCGCGCTGTGCTGCGCGGCGGCCGGCGCTGCCGCGGCGATGAGCATCACGATCGCGCTGGTGCGGATCATGCCGCCCCTCCATCGTCGAGCGGACGTATCTTCACGATATTCATCATGCCGGCGTGCATGTGGTAGAGCAGGTGGCAATGGATGGGCCAATCGCCCGGCGCATCGGCGGTGAGATCGAAACTCGCGATGCCGCCCGGCATCACGTTCACCGTATGCTTGATCGGATGGCCATGATCCTGGCCGGTCACCAACTCGAAGAAATGCCCGTGGATGTGGATCGGATGATTCATCATCGTGTCGTTGATGAGCTTCACCCTCACCCGCTCGCCGCGCTCGAACCGGATCGGCTCGGCGCCTTCGTTCATCTTCT
>CAXSHP010000009.1:16170-21624 GCA_964236935.1 uncultured Sphingomonadaceae bacterium | reverse complement strand
CGACCACATGAAGCGTCCCATGTTGCCGGTCAGGTGGATGTCGATGCTGCGCGTCGCCGGCCGCTTGTCACGAAACGGCACCAAGGGCGCCAAGTCATGATAGGTAAGCACGCGGTGCGGTTCCTGCTCGAGCCCGAGCGGACGATCGCCCGTGCGGTCGACCGGCATCGCCGAGACCATGTCGACGCCCACGCCGACCTCGACGTTCGGCGGCATCAGCGATTTTTCGCGCATGCCATGGCGCATCGGAGCCGGCGGCTGCGCCACCTTGTTCGCGGCCATCCCGGCCATCGTCGAGCCGCCCATGTCCATGCCCTTCATGTCCGAACCCTTCATGTCCGGGCCCTTCATGTCCGGGCCCTTCATGTCCGAACCCTTCGCGTCCATGCCGCCCATGTTCATGCCGGCCATGGTCATGCCGCCCATGCCCATGTCGCGCATCGACAGGGTCGGGCGCCGGCGTAGCGGAGGGATCGTCGCGGCCATGCCCAGCCGCGGCGCCAGCGTGCCGCGGGCCATGCCCGAACGATCGATCGCTTCGGCGACGAGCGTGTAGGCCCGATCGGCGTTCGGCGTGACGATGACGTCGTAGGTCTCGGCGACCGAGATCTGGAATTCGTCGGTCTCGACCGGGCGCACGGGCTGGCCATCGGCTTGGACGACCGTCATCGGCATGCCTGGTATGCGCACGTTGAAAATCGTCATCGCCGAGGCGTTGATGAAGCGCAGCCGCACGCGCTCGCCCGGCTTGAACAATCCGGTCCAGTTCTCGGCTGGCCCGTGGCCGTTGATCAGGAAGCGATAGGTCGATCCGTTGACGTCCGCGATGTCGGCCGGGTCCATCCGCATGCCGCCCCAGCTCACGCGCTCGGCCGCGCTCATCGTGCCGTCGGTCATGGTCTGCTTCTGCCGGTTGAAATAGGCGTCCTTCTGCTTGAGCTTCTCGATCACGTGGTGAGGATGCAGAAAGGTCCAGTCCGACAGCACGATCACATGCTCGCGGTCATAAACCGCG
This sequence comes from uncultured Sphingomonadaceae bacterium, assembly GCA_964236935.1. GTDB lineage: Bacteria > Pseudomonadota > Alphaproteobacteria > Sphingomonadales > Sphingomonadaceae > Solisphingomonas. The sequence goes on along the minus strand of CAXSHP010000009.1, from coordinate 20,609 downwards.
GGCTCCGCGCCCGCCGGGTCGATGACGATCGGGCCGTAATGCCCCATCTGTTCCTGCAGGCCCGAGTGCGAATGATACCAGTAAGTGCCCGATTGCTTGATCGGAAACTCATAGGTGAAGGTCGTGCCGGGCTTGATGCCGGGGAAGCTGATCCCGGGCACGCCGTCCATCTGGAACGGCAGGAGCAGGCCATGCCAATGGATCGAGCTGTCCTCGTCGAGCGCATTCTCGACATGGAAGCGGACATTCTGCCCCTCGCGCAGACGGATGAGGGGGGCGGGCAGCACGCCGTTGATCGTGACGGCATGGCCCGCGCGACCACCGACTTCGAACATGCCGTGGGCGATCCGCAGGCGGATGTCTTCCCCGGTCAGCTTGGGCATATCGGCGCGCAGGCCGGGCGACCCGCTCTGCGCCCAGGCCGGGAATGTCGAATCGAGCCCAAGGCCGACCAGGCCAAAGGCGCCGGCGCGCAGCAAGCTGCGCCGCCTCACGGTAATATCGTTCATGATGAATTCCTGTCTCGTCGACATCTGCGGCACGCGCGGACTGTCAGCCCGCGCCTGCCGTCACTCGTCGCGACCGCTTGCGCGGCCGCAGCTCGCCTGGATCAGGACAAGCGTGGAGGCGGGCTGTCGAGCTTGGGCAGGACGCCTCGCGGCGACGGTGCGATCGGAATTGGTATGGCCGCGATGGGTGACGCCATCGGGGTGACGAACCGGGCGATCTCCACCTCGACGCCTGAACAGGCGCCCATGCAGTGGAACTGTTTCGCCGGCCCATGCTGATGGGCATCGCCCCCCGCGCAGTGGCTTGCGGCATGGCCGGCGCTTGGCATGGGCATGCAGGCAGCCGCCATCGCCACGGGCGCGAACAGCATCCCGCACATGAGCGCAAGCGCGAGGAGCCATCGTGGCAGCATGGTCGATGCTCCTAATCCATGCGGCGCGAAGCACCAACTGTTTTGGCGAGGGATCGGCGCACGCGGGACCGGATGTCGTAGCGAAGGTGGGCGGGATCGCATGCGAGGCCGGCGACTAATCGAGCGTCAGGCGCGAAGGGGCGAGCGGGAGAGCGTCGACCGCCGGATCGCCGGCCATGACGCCCGCAAGCAGCTCGCCGGTGGTCGGCCCCAGGGTGAACCCCTGATGCCCGTGCCCGAAATTGAACCATAAACCGCGATGACGCGGCGCCGCGCCCACGAGCGGCAGCATGTCCGGCAGGCAAGGCCGCACGCCCATCCACGCGGAGCGTTCCGCCGGTGCGCCGAAATCCAGCAGTTCGCGAGCCGCGGCCTGGGCACGCTTCAGCTGGCGCGGAACGTCGCGCACCTTGCCGGCTGACAGATCGGCACCCGTCAGGATGCGGAGCCCGGTGCGCATCGGCGCGTAGACGGCGCCCATAGCCGCGTCGATCAGCGGGACGTTCAGTCGCGGATCCGGCGCAGTGGCGTCCGCGCGCGGATATTCGAAATTCATGTGATAGCCGCGCTTTCGGATCATGCTTATCCGATAGCCCAACGGGGCCAGCACCTGCGGCGACCAGGATCCCAAGGCAATTACGACATGCGGGGTCTCGACCGACCCCGCGCTCGAGGTGATCCGCCAGCCCTGACCGGATGGCGCGAGTTTCGTCAATTCGGCGTGGAGCAATTCGCCGCCTTGCCGGACAAAGTGCCCGGCATAGGCGCGTACCAGCGCTCCCGGATCGCTGCAGGTCCATGCATCGCGCCAGTGGATCGCGCCGGCCAGGGGCCGGCGCAGCGCCGGCTCGGCCGCGGCCAAAGCGGCGCTATCCTCGCTGTCGTGACCGGTTCCGTAGAGCGCGTGCCAGCGTTCGGCCTTGCGTGCCTGCAGCTCGAATGCGGCACGATCGCGAAATACGAGACGATAGCCGTCCCGACGAATGATATCCTCGGAAGAGGATCCCGCGATCCACTTGGCATGATCGCGGGTCGCCCGCCGGATAAGCGCGGCATAAGCGAGACTGATCCGCCGATGCGACGCCGGCGCCGAATGGCGCCAGTAAGCGAAGAGCGAGGGCGCGAGGCGCCACAGGCCCAACGCGTCCCACTCCACGCTATTGTCGATGGTCAGCGCGATGCGCCATAAAGTGGCAATATCGCGCGGCAAGGCATAAGGCTCGCACGCTTCTGCCTGGATGATCCCGGCATTGCCGTAGCTGGTCTCGCTGCCGGGCGCCGCGCGATCCACGAGCATGACGTTATAACCGCGGGCTTGCAGCGCGAGCGCGGTTCCCGTGCCGACCATTCCTGCACCGAGGACCACAACGTCATGCGACACTTCATTGCCCATCACAGAGACGATCGCCACAAGGCGACCGCAGTAAATGTTTTTCGCCGCGGAGCCGGATCACGGTAGTGCGATCCGCCAGGATCGAGCCGTCGGATGCTATATTGACGGGATATCACCGACAATGGCAGAAAGTTCCGATGTATGTTGCCTTTTGAGCAACGGATCGGGGTTCATGCCTGACGAGAATGCCAATCCGATGTCGGGCCGTCTGAGCGAACGGCGGCTTGGTTATCTGTTTGCGGCCGTCGAAGCCAAGTCGATCCGGGGAGCCGCCGACAAGCTCGACGTCGAACCGTCGGTCGTGAGCCGGCAGATCCAGCTGCTCGAGCGTGAACTCGATACCACGTTGCTGGACCGTCATGGACGCGGCGTGGCCGCGACCGAGGCGGCCCGTATGGTGCTGGAATATCATCGCCGTCACCTGCTGGACGAAGCGACGATGTTGTCGCAGCTCGAGGAGCTTAAGGGGCTGCAACGGGGTGACGTTCATATCGCCGCGAGCGAGGGATTTATCGAGGCGGTCATCGAGACGGTTCTTCCTGATTTCAATCACAGATATCCGAATATAAAGATCACGTTGAACTCGATGCCGGTTTCGACAATTGTTCGATTGATTGCCGAGGAACGGATAAATATCGGATTGGCATTTGCCCCTCCTCCTAATAATCGTGTTCATGTTTTCGTGCGGAAGCGTCACCCTCTTTACATCATCGCGCGGCACGATCATCCGATCGCGCAGCACGATGTCGTCCCGAATATGCAGGCGCTGGCCGATTTTCAATTCTGCCTTGTTCCAGAGGAGTTCGGGATCGGCCAACTGACCAAATTGGCAGAACATTCGACGCAAGTCTCCCTCCACCGGGCGATGGAAACCAATTCTCTCCAGGCGCTACGCTATTTCGTGACATCCGGGTTGGGACTGACGATTCTGCCGAAGATATTGGTCAGAAAGGAACTCGACGCAGGAATCGTCAATGCGATAAAGATCAAGAACGTGTCACTCGAAGCAGCCGAAGGACAAATCCTCGTACCTAAACGACCCATCAAGTCGATGGCCGAGGAAGTGATGCTCCAGAGCCTCACTTCGCTGAAATGGTTTAATGCGCCCTGAGCGTTGATAGCATTGTACGCCCTCAGTGTCGCAGAACGCGTCCCGGCCGTGATTGGGTTGGGCCGTCCCGGTCGAAAACGGCTTCGCCGTTGACGAACACGGCATGGATCCCTTCCGCCGGCGCCGTCGGATCGTCGAAGGTGGCACGATCGATGATCGTCGCGGGATCGAGCACGACGAGATCGGCATAGGCGCCCGCGGCGATGGTGCCCCGACCGTCCAGTCCGAACTTTTCGGCGGTCAGACCGGTCATGCGGTGGATCGCCTCCTCCAGCGAAAACAGTCCGCGGTTCCGCGCATAATGCCCGAGGACGCGCGGAAACGTGCCCCACAGCCGCGGATGGGGGAATTGGTCATGGGGCATGCCGTCGGAGCCGATCATCGCGGATCGATGCTGGAGGATGCGATCGACGTCGGCTTGATCCATCATGTAATAGATCGCGCCCCCCGGACTCAGCCGGCTCAATGCCTCCTGCTGCGACACGCTCCACTGCGCGGCGATGTCGGCCAGATCCTGGCCGGCAAGATGCGGATAGGGTTTCGACCAGGTCAGTCGAACGCGTTGGGCCTTGTCCGCCAGTTCCGGCAGCAGAATGGACGATCCCGCCTCATAGGGATAGACATCGAGCGCGATCGGCTGTCCCTTCGCCGCCTCGTCGATCCTTTTCAACGTGTCGATGCTGCGTCCGAAATTGCGCCTCCCCATACATTTGTGGTGCGAAATGATCAGCGGCACATTCGCCTGCCGCGCCGTTTCGAAACTCTCGTCGAGCGCCGCATCGATATGGTCCGCCTCGTCGCGCATGTGCGTCGTATAGACCGCGCGCGAGCCCTCGATCTCCTTGAGCAACGCGACGATCTCCTCGGGGGGCGCCGCGCGGCTCGGGGGATAGAAGAGGCCGGTGCTGAAGCCGATCGCCCCCGCCTGCAACGCTTCGCGCAGCAGCTCGGCCATGGCCGCGATCTCGCCGTCGCTTGCGGGCCGGTCCAATTGCGCCATGGTCGCGACCCGC
>CAXSHP010000009.1:12936-16160 GCA_964236935.1 uncultured Sphingomonadaceae bacterium | reverse complement strand
AGCGTGGAATGCCCGACCATCGGCGCGGCATTCACGGCCGCCGGCCGCTCGCGCAACGCCGCCAGATAGGTTTCGAAGCTCGCGAAGCGGAAGGCGTCGGGATCGTCTGCGGCAATGAGATCGAGCGGTGGCGGCGGCGTCTTCGTCACCAACGGCGCCAGGCTAATGCCGCAATTTCCGGTGACGACCGTGGTCACACCCTGGGTGACCTTCGCCAACATCGCCGGATCGCGCAGCAGCGCGTTATCGTCATGCGCGTGCGAGTCGATGAATCCCGGACAAAGCACCAGGCCCGCGGTATCGCGCTGCTCGATCCGCGAAAACTCGATGTTGCCCGCGAGGTCTCCGATCGCGGCGATCCGATCGCCGGCGACGCACACATCGGCGCGATATCCCGCCCGCCCGGAACCATCGACGACGGTGGCGTCGCGAAAAATTATCTGGCGCACGTCAACTCCCTCGGTGCGTTGATGACATGGCCGTCCCCGAGACGGTTCGCGGAGCGGGAGCGAAATCGCCGCGGCCCCGCCCCTGATCCTGCCCGATCCGGCTGGCCGCGACGCCGGCGGCCAGCAGCAGCCCGACGACAAGATAGAGAGCGATCGCGAAATCCTGCTGCGAGGCGTCGAGGACCGCGCCGATAAGCATCGGTGAAACAAAGCCCGCGATCTGCGCGCCCGTGTTGATGATACCGAACGCCGTACCCGTCGCTTGCGCGGGAACCAGCAATAGCGGCAGAGTGAAGAAGTTGCTCAGCGCCATCCCGAGCGCGAGAAATCCGACAGTCATGAAAGCCACCGACGCCGTGCCGCTTGCCGCGATCGCTGCGCCATATGTCCCGATCGCGGCCACCAACAGGCACAGGACAATCAGAACGTGCCGCCGCCCCGCAAAAAAGCGATCGCCGACATAGCCTCCGAGCAGATAGCCGAGCGCACCTGCCGCAAAGGGCATCGATGCGAACAATCCCATTTCCGTTATACTGAAACCTCGTGCCTTCAGCAGATAGGTCGGCAGCCAGTTCTGCAGCCCCCAGTTCGCGCAGCCGGCCAGGAAAGTCGCGACGAAGCACCAGCGCATCTGGGATGAGCCAAGCACGACTTTCCACGTCGTGGCCGCATCGTCGCCGGTTGCGGCGGGCGAAGCCGCCCGATCTTGTCCGGTCGATGGCGGGGACGACCTGCCGAGCAGTGCGTAGATGGTCAGCGCAAGCAGCAATCCGGGAACCAGCAGGCTCAGGAACGCCGCGCGCCAACCCCAATGCAAGACGATCGCCGCGACGAACGACGGCGCGACGGCGCTGCCGATCAGCGTCCCGGAGAGCACGATGCCGTTCGAGCGACCGACCCGGTCGCGCGGCGACCACATGGCGACCGCCTTGGATACGGCGGCGGGCGCGGGCCCCTCGCTGAGGCCGAACAATATCCGAACGGCGATCAACATCGCCAGCGACTGGACCAGGCCGGTCATCGCCGTGAAGATCGACCAGCAAATCACCGCCCCGACGAGCAGGCGGGCGGGGCCCAGCCGATCCGCCAGGATGCCGGAGGGGATCTGCATCAGCGCATAGCCGAAGAAAAAGGCGCTGAGCACCGATCCGGCAGCGACCGAGGAAAGCTGATAGTCCCTGGCGATGAAAGGGATCGCGGTCGCCATCACCGCGCGATCGAGATAGGTCAGAAAATAAGTCGCGAACAGCAATGCGATCACGGACAAACGCCGCGGTTCGTTTTCGGTCATCATTCGCCCCTCGCCGCCATGTATCGGCATAAGGCGAATTCCGTTCGCACCCGAGCGCGGCACTCGGGCGGCAGTACGGCGGCAATTTCATTACCCACCCTGTGCCACCCCCGGTTGGTGGAAAGTGGCAGTCCGGACGAGGAGGAAGCTCAAACCCATCTTATTCAACCCCATTCGAGCCTCCCGCCGTCCCTTCCCTTCGATATCGGTTCGTCGGACTTCAGAACTTGGCCTCGAATTGGATGCCTATAGTTCGCGGACGCGGACGGAACAGCAAGGTCGGCACCGCGGGAGGCGACAGGATCCCGCCCCAGTTCGTCAGGTTCTGGACATAGATCGATAAAGTCTTGTTCGAGTGAGTCGATAGCTCGAAGCTCGCGTTGACGATCTTCGGCTTGCCGCTTTCGTAGAGTGCCGCTGCGACACCTTGGCCGTTGTCTTGAGCGATCCTGATCGATGTTTCCGAACGATAGGTCGCGGAAACATTAAGCCGGCCGTCCAGACTATCGCCGATCGGGAAAGTGTAGGTGGCGAAAGCGTTGGCGGACCATTCGGGCGAGTAGGCTGTCCTGTCGCCCTTGCGGTATAGCACCAGATTTGGCGCTGGCGCGGCATTTTCCTGCACGATGTCCTTGTCCAAGGTCAAGCCGCTGTAGCTCAGGCCTCCGCCGATCTGCAGGCCCGACGCCGGGTACAGAGTCAGGTTAAAATCCGCGCCCCACCCGCTGGCCGAGGGTCCGTTGACGGTGGCCGGAGTGTAAGCATTGTTGTAGAGGATTTGCCCAAGCTGCTGCACGTTGTTCCACTTGATGTAGAATAGCGCACTCTCGAAACTTGCGAGGCCGCCCAGCAGGCTGCCCTTCGCCCCGACTTCATAATTGTTGAGGGTGTCGGCCTTGGCGGGAGGCAGGCCAGGCGCCGCCAGGAGGGCGAGAGGTGCCTGGTTCAAGCCGCTGCGAAACCCTTGTGAATAAGAGGCGTAAGCGGTGAAGGATCTGCTGGGCAGCCAGGTCGCGACGACACGAGGCGTGATGGCATGGAACTTGGCATCGACCGTGGATGTCGGCAAGAAGCCGCCCGGCAGGACCGTCGTGTTGGAGGTATCGTGGAAATAGCGCAGACCGCCGCTCAATTCGAAGTGGTCATCGGCGAAGGTGCGGGTCAGCTGCCCGAAAACGGCGTATGATTCAGAGGAATCGCGCGACTTCAACGGCCCCGGCAGCAGTCCGACCGCCGTGTACAGCAGCTTGCCGCGCGCGTCGCGGTAAAATGCGCCGGCAGACGAGCGCCATGGCCCGGTGCCAACGGAATTGAAGAGCAGTTCCTCGGTAAATACAGTCGTCGGATAAGAGGAGTCCAACTGGACGGGCACCGCCCCTCCCGTGACATAGCTGAAATCGCTGAGGATATGCTGACGGAAATCGAGATAGCTCGTCGCGCTCGATACCGATACGAACGGCAGGTCGTAGGCAACCTTCGCGCTA
>CAXSHP010000009.1:8371-12926 GCA_964236935.1 uncultured Sphingomonadaceae bacterium | reverse complement strand
CGTAACCCCAGGCTGCGGCACCGTCGTGGACTGATTGCCCGCGTCGTCCGCGTAATCGCCGGCCTCATAGGTATCGTGCTCGAACCAGGCGCTTAGATCGATGTGAAGATTGTCGGCCGGAACTGCGGCCACTTTAACGCGAAGGTTCCTGTTGAGCACGCTATTGGCATTGGTCTTGCCGCGGGCCGGCTGTTCGATCCAACCACCCAGGCTTTCGATACCGCCGACCACGCGGATCGCGAGCTTGTCCTCGATCAAAGGAATGTTGACCGCCGCGTCTGCTCGGAAGCCGGGATCGCCGCCCTTGGTGATCGAGGCACCGCCGCGTGCCTTGAACTCGAATTTCGACGGATCGGCATCGTTGGTGATGATACGGACAACGCCGTTGAGCGCGCTTGCGCCGTAAAGCGTCCCTTGCGGTCCGCGCAGCACCTCGATCCGCGCCATGTCGTAGGCGTTCGTGTTTGGCACGACCGCCGCCCGCACCAAGGCGAACGGGATGGAATCCATATAATATCCAACCGTGGACGATCCGGCCCCGAACGGAGCGCCAGGCGAGACACCGCGAATGGACACTTCCGTGAGATTGCCGGCGTCGTTGCCCGATTGCGAGATGCCCGGCACTTGCAGCAGAGCTTCCAGGGCTCCGCCGGTGGCCTGTTTGTCGAGCGCCTTTCCGCCGATGACCGCGATCGAAATAGGCACTTTTTGTACCGACTCCTCGCGCTTCTGCGCGGTGACGACGATGTCGTCGGCCGTTGTCTCCACGGCTGCCGATGCCGGAGTGACCTGGGCCAGCGCCGGAGACGAACATATCGCGCCGATGCTCGAACAGGCCAGCGCGGCGGCGCGCGAGGTCCGATAGATCTGTCGCAGTCTTTGCGAATTCAGGTGCGCCCGCCCGAGATAAAGTACGTCGTCGCAATTTGCCATCGTGATCACCCCTTTTTCTGCTCTCTTATTCTCAATCTCATCGCTCTGCAGTTTGCGGCCCGTACCGTTCAGTTGTCCGGTTCGTATCACCGCTTAAATCTTGGACAGACTGTCAATCCGTCACAATTTAGTATTAGGCGATACTTATCGTCACTTGACATGTGCTGCCGGCATCGCTTGATGACGCCCGACTGCGGCTTCCGCTTTTGCGAGAGCGTCCAGCGAGATTACGTGAGTCTTGCTGACAACCAATGATGTTGTGAACAGCTAAGCGTTGCTTGTTGAGCAACGGATGGAGAGGACTGCCGCCGGCGTGATCCAGCGAATGCCGATGGAGCGGCCGTATTCCGCCGATCGGATCCGCAGCGGTGAAGCGCGCGTTCGGGATGCGGAAAGCGTGTTAGAACAGGCCCCTCTCGGCGCCTGCGGCGATCGTCGCCCTGATCCCATGTTCGTAGATCGAGGCGAGCCACTCGCCGACTGCCGTCACCAGCCGCGGATCCCGGCCAACCCGGCCGAACAGTTCGGTGATCGACAGCAGCGGAGCGGGATTCTTGCCCCCCTCCCGCGCCTTGCTCTGCAGCACCTCGGCCATCGGATGGATCACCGCGATCGGTTCGCCATGATCGCCCCGGCCGGCCACGCGGCGGCACCAGGCCGCCAGGCCGAGCGCGAGCAGCCCGATCGGCTGGTCTTGGTCAAGCCGGTCTCGTATCGGATCGAGCAGGACGTTGATCGGCGCGTCGGTGTTGACGCGCTGCGTGGTATCCTCGATCGCGCGGTTGGCAAAGCGCCTGATGAGCGTCTGTTGGTAATGGGCCAGGTCGATTCCGGGCACCGGCATGAGCGTCGGGCCGGTCTCCCGGTTCATCAACGCCGCCATGTAGCGACGGATCAGCGGATCTTCGATCGTCTCGCTGATCAGCCTGTATCCGGACAGCTGCCCGATCCCGGCGACGGCGAGATGGCTGCCGTTGAGCAGCCGGAGCTTCATGAATTCATAGGGTGTCACGTCCTCGACGAACTGCGCCCCGACCTTCTCCCATGCCGGACGCCCGGCCACGAAATCATCCTCGATCACCCACTGGCTAAAAATTTCGGCACGGAGGGAGGCGCGATCCGCGAGCCCCGTCGCGGCGGCAAACGCCGCGATTTCGCCACTCGTCGGCACCGGCGTGATCCGATCGACCATGGCGTTCGGGAAGCTCGCGTTCGCGTCGATCCATCGGGCCAGTCCCGGATCCACACGATCGGCCAAAGCGAGCACGGCCGCCTTCAGCACATGGCCATTATGCTGGATGTTGTCGCAGCAAAGTGACGTGAAGGCCGGCGCGTGCGCCGCCCGCCGGCGGCGATAGGCCTCGACCAATATCCCGGGGACCGTGCGCGGATGGCTCGGGTCCGCCAGATCGGCGACGATGTCGGGGTTGGCGAGATCGAGGGTCCTGGTCGCCCGATCGAGCTGATAGCCGTTCTCGGTCACCGTCGTGCTGACGATACGCGTCGCGGGCGCATTGATCGCCGTGAGCAAGCCAGCCGTCGCCACCGACGCGTCGATCGTCGCGACGATCGAGCCGATGACGGCGCGATGTTCCTGCGAGCCTTCGCGCTCGATCAGGCTGTAAAGTCCGTCCTGATCGGCGAGCGCGACGAGCAACTCCCGGTCGGAGGCGCGCAGACCCGCGCCCGTGATGCCCCACGCGAGCGCGCCCTCGTCCTGCCCCATCAGGTCATGGGTGTAGCGCGCCATATGGGCCCGGTGAAATCCACCCAGGCCGAGATGGACGATGCCATGGGACACCCGCCGGACGTCGTACCGGGGCGGCTCGAACCCGGCGGGCAAGGTGGGGAAATCGGCACGCGAGAGTATCGCAGAGGTCACGGGGCTTCCTTACCGTCGGATTTGGTACGTCGGCCAGGTTCGCCCGACCGGCCACCGGTTTGCCGTGCGGGGCTGACGATAGCCTGACGCCATTCGTGGATGAGCTGACCCCGTCGAGCGCGGTCCTGGAGGCTGAGCAGCAGCGGCGTCACCGATGCCTTGGCGAGCAATTCATCGGCGCGCGCCAGGGCGATCGCGTGCGGCTGATCGGGCGGCGCGAGATCGCGGCGGGCCAAGGCGCGGGCTTCGTCCGAGACCAGAAACGCGGCGAGCCGCGCGGCCATCGACGGCGTCCGGGCCGCTTTGGGCACCATCAAGGACAGCGTCTGGAGCGCTTGATAATCATCGGGCAGCACGACCGATATGCGGCTGCCCGCCCGCTGTGCCGCATAGGCGTAAGACAGCTGCACATTGTAGGCAAAGCGGATGTCGCCGCGATCGACCGCGTCGACCATGACGTTCGAGCAGCAATAGAGTCGGACGTCGGAACGGCCGAGCCCTTCCAGCAGACGACCGTAGAGCGCGGCCTGGCGCGAGTCGGAGGCGGCGAAATCATAACCGTCCGCCGACTCCTCGATATCGTAGGTCCCGACGCGGTCGCCGCCCGCGGGAAGTCGCCGCAGCCATTCGAGCAGCGCGATATGACTGGCCGGAACGGATCCCGCGGGCTTCGCGAAGACGAACGCGGCCGGCTCGACCGTGAACGCCACCACCTGATCGCGCCATTGCGCCCGCCCGGGCGCGGCCGCGCCGACCGCCGCGGGGAGCGACTGGGCACAGTTTTCGTTGGCGAGGCGCATCAGCTGGTCCGTGGAGGCCGAAAGATAGATATCGGCCGACGGCTCATGGCGATGGCAACTGTCCAGCGATCGATCGAGAAACGCGCCGCTCCGCGACTGGATGTAGGCCATCGACAGCGTCGGATGGTGGCGCTGAAACGCGCGCAGGAACGGACGCATGAACCCCGCTTCCGTCGACGAGGATATCACCAGCGGCAGCCCCGCCTCCTTCTCCAATGCGGGAAAATAGGTCACGTTCGCACCCTCGGGCGGCGTGAAATCGCCGCGCGGCGACGGCGTGCTCCAGCGGGGCAGCAGGGCGATCGCGGCGGCGGCCGATAGCAGGAGGATGCCGCCCAGCGACAGCGCGCGCCTCATGCCGCACGTTCCGCGCCGGACGCGAGCGGAACGGTCAAACTGATTTCGAACAGACCGTCCTCGGCTCTGCCGAATGCCAGTGCCCCGCCATGCGCGCGAGCGACATCGGCCACAATCGCGAGGCCGAGCCCCGCGCCGCCGCGTTCGTCGCGGGGCAGCTGGAACGGCTGGGCCGCACGTTCCCACAGCGCGGGCTCGATGCCGGGGCCGTCGTCCGCGACGCGCACGATGGCGTTGCCCCGATCGACCAGCACCCGCACGCGCAGGAGCGACCGGGCGCCGTGGGTGACCGCATTGCCGACGAGATTCACCAATGCCTCGCGTAGGCTGATCCTGTCGCCCGCCACATACACCGAGGCCTGGGCCGGTTCGAACTCGACGGAGAGATCGCGATCGAGCGATTCGGGGATCGCATCCCGCAGGACCTGGTGGCCAAGTTCGATGAGCTCGACTCGCTGATGGGGCACCCGTTCGCTGCGATAACTGACCATCGCCTGTCCGAGCAGCTGATTGGTCAGACGGCTCAGTGTGACGATATGCTGGCGGAGGCGATCGGCCCGCCGGCGGCGCGCCTCGAGGCTCT
>CAXSHP010000009.1:0-8361 GCA_964236935.1 uncultured Sphingomonadaceae bacterium | reverse complement strand
GACGGAGCCGATCGCCTTGAAACCTTTTTCGACCGGCGCGCCTCGAGGCTCTTGTCGGTCAGCAGAAGTTCCGTCTGCGCGCTCAGCGCGGAGAGCGGCGTGCGGATTTGGTGCGCAGCAATCGCCGTGAAGCTCTGCAGCTTGCTCATCCGATCGTTGAGACGCCGCAGAGCATCGTTGATCGCCTCGACCAGCGCCTGCGTCTCGCGCGGACTGTCGACATGGAGCGGAGCGGTGTCCTGGGGTTTCCTTTCCGTCAAAGCGCGGCCGATCCGGTCGAACGGCGCGAGCGCCTTTCGCACCGCGAACAGCGAAGCGATGAATCCGAGGATGGCGACGAACAGGATAATCGCCCCGATCTTGAGCATGAGGCGAACCACGAGACGATGGCGGGCATCGAGGCTCTGCGCCACCACGACGCTGCACCATCCCTTCACCGTCGGCGATGCAATCAGACGATAAAGCGTGATCGTCCGCATCGGCGCGCCGGCAAAGTCGCGGTTGCCGAACATCGCCGCGGCGTCTCGGGTGGGCGGACTCGCCACCGTCAGGGCCGGATATCCGGTAAGCACGTCTCCGTTCGGCGCGCGCACCGAAAAGAAGAAACGGTCTCCCGTCGACTGGGCAAGCGTTTCGAACGCCGAGTCGGGTGGCGCCGCGACGATCCGGCCCTGGTCGATTTGGATGCCGTCCCTGATCTGGGCCGCGGCACTGAGCAGCAGGCGGTCATAGGCATCGGTCGCGGCGGTCGTCGAAAATGCCCAGGCAGCCGCCATCGCGATGATCGCGCCGACCGCGAAGACCGTCGCCAGCAGCAAGCGCAACCGGCCGGAGATCGAGGCCGGCGCGGCGTAGCGGCGGCGGTGGGCGCCGTCAGGTCTCGACAAGGCGATAGCCGACGCCGCGCTGGGTCGTGATCTCGATGCCGGCGCCGACAAGCTTCCGTCGCAACCGCGCGATCATCACCTCGATACTGTTTCCGGTCGGTTCGGCATCGAAGCCGAACAATTGATCGAGCAGCTGAACCTTGCTGAAGACCTGCGTCGGCCGTGCCACGAAGATCTCGAGGAGGGACAGTTCCCTTCGCGAAAGGCCGATGATCCTGCCGTCGACTTTCGCGAGCCGGGCGGTGCGATCGTAGACGAGGCGGCCGCGCTTCAGTTCGTTGGACCGTTCGCCGGTGTGGCGGCGGAGGAGCGATCGCACACGCGCCTGAAGCTCGCGGAAGTCGAATGGCTTCACCAGATAATCGTCCGCGCCGAGATCGAGCGTGTCGATCCGATCGTCGATCCCGGCGCGCGCCGACAGGATGAGGACCGGGATGTCGCCGCGCCGCTCGCGCAGCCGCCGCAGCAACGTCATCCCGTCCACGCCCGGCAGCATGAGATCGAGCAGGACGAGGTGGTAGCTGTTCGATACGAGCCATTCGTCGCCGGTCTCGCCGTCCCGCGCCCAATCGACGCTGTGGCCCAGCTTCTCCATGCTGGCGACGATGCCCTCGCCGACGTCGCGATTGTCCTCTATCACCAGGATGCGCATTGGCTTTGTCTCTTCAGCCCTCCGTACACCCGCGCCGCGCCATCCCGCTTGCGACATTGCCGGACGAGCCGCTGACGGACGAACCTGACGGTAACCTGTCGGCCGCTGTCAGGATAGTGACAGGTTGATCCGACATCGTTGCGAATTACGGCGGTTCGATCGCGCGTATGACAGGAGCGGGATGCGGACGGGGATGCGGTCGAGGTGGGTGATATTGGCGCTGATGGCGCTGGGTGGATGCACGCCCGGCGGCAACGGCCGCACGACATTGACCATCGCGACGGTCAACAACGGCGACATGGTTCGCCTGAAGGACTTCACGAAAGATTTCGAAGCGAGCCATCCGTCGATCCACCTGAAATGGGTCGTCCTCGAGGAAAATATCCTGCGGCAGCGCGTCACGACCGACGTCGCCATCCGCGGCGGCCAATATGACGTCGTGACGATCGGCGCCTACGAGGTGCCGGTCTGGGCCAAGCGGAACTGGCTGACCTCGCTCGCGGACCTGGGGCCGAGTTACCGCGCCGATGATCTGATCGGGCCGATCCGGTCGGCCGTGACCTACGACGGCATCCAATATGCGGCGCCGTTCAATGGCGAGAGCGCGATCACGATGTATCGCACCGATTTGTTTCGGAAGGCGGGCATCGTCATGCCGGCCAATCCGTCATGGACGTTCCTGATCCGGGCGGCGGCGAAGCTCGATCGCCCGAGCGAAGGCGTCTACGGCCTCTGCCTGCGCGGCAAGGCGGGTTGGGGGGAAAATATGGCCCTCATCACGGCCATGGCCAATTCCTACGGCGCTCGTCTCTTCGACCAGCGCTGGCGGCCGCAGTTCGACACGCCCGAATGGCGCACGACGATAACGACCTATGTCGATGCGCTGCGCAACTATGGCCCGCCGGGGGCGGTCGCCAACGGTTTCAACGAAAACCTCGCCATGTTCGCGCAAGGGAAATGCGCCATCTGGTTCGACTCGACCGTCGCCGCTCCCTTTCTCAGCGATCCGCAGACGTCGACCGTCTCGGCGCACGTCGGCTTCGCGCCGCCGCCGGACGAGCATCTCGGGCGTCGCGCCAGCTGGTTGTGGACCTGGGCGCTCGCCATCCCAGCCAGCTCGCGCAAGGCGGCGGCAGCGAAGGAGTTCATTCGCTGGGCGGCGGGACCCGCTTATTTCAACCTCGTTGCCCACCGCCTCGGATGGCTCGCGGTGCCGCCGGGCACACGCAAATCGCTTTACACGAGCCCCGACTATCGCCGGGTCGCGCCGTTCGCCGAAACGACGCTCGACGCGATCGATGCCGTCGATACCGCGTCTCCCACGGTGAAGCCGGTCCCGTACGTCGGCGCGCAATATGCCGCGATCCCCGAGTTCCAGGGCATCGGGACGGAGGTCGGGCAACAATTCGCCGCCGCCGTCGCGGGGCAGGTTTCACCGGGCGACGCTCTGGCTGAAGCGCAGGCCGCGACGAAGCGCCAAATGGCAGCGGCGGGCTATTATAAGTGACCGCCACGGCGCTCCCCCCCGGCTCCGGCCGGTCATACCTCCGCGGACCGGGGCGTCTGCTCGTCGCCCCTGCGGTCGTGATGCTCCTCGCATCGTCGATCCTTCCCTTCCTCGCGACCGCCCGGTTCTCGCTCATCGACTATCGCTTGCTGTCGCCCGACGCGCACCGCTTCGTCGGACTTGCGAATTATCTGAAGCTCGTGACCGATCCCGGCTTCCTGCCGGCGCTCGGCAACACGTTCGTGCTGATCGTCCTTGTCCTGGTGATCAGCGTCGGTCTCGGACTCGCGATCGCCTTGCTGCTCGAGCGCGCGGTGATCGGACGGGGCATCCTCCGGTTGCTCGTCATTTCGCCGTTCTTCGTGATGCCCCCCGTCGCGGCGTTGATCTGGAAGAATCTGCTGATGCAGCCGGTCGCCGGCTTCTTCGCATGGATCGCTGCCCTGTGCGGGGTCCCGGCCATCGACTGGTTCGCCCGCTCGCCGCTGATTTCGATCGGACTGATCGTCGCCTGGCAGTGGCTGCCGTTCGCCTGCTTGATCCTGCTCACCTCGCTCCAGTCGTTCGACCGTGAGCAGCGGGAGGCCGCCGAGCTTGACGGGGCTTCGCCGCTCGCGATCTTCCATTATCTCACCCTCCCTCATCTGGCGCGGCCGATCGCCATCATCCTCATGCTGGAGACGATCTTCCTGCTGAGTGTGTTCGCCGAGATCTTCGTCACGACCGGGGGCGGCCGGGCGAGCAGCAATCTCGCATTCCTCGTCTATTCGCAGGTCATGCTCCAATACGACGTCGGCGCGGCGTCGGCCGCGGGCATCGTGGCGGTGATTTTCGCCAACCTGCTTGCCTTCCTGCTCGTCCGGGCGGTCGGCCGCTCGCTGGACGCGTGATGCGCAGCCGCCGTTCCTCCTCTTTGCTGCTGACGATGCTGGCCTGGTGCGCTGCGCTCACGATCGCCTTTCCGTTGCTCTGGGCCCTGCTGACGAGCCTCAAGCCCGAGCTCGAGGCGGTTGCGTTTCCGCCGAGCTTCGTCCGTTTTCCCTGGACGCTCGCGAACTATCGCGATGTCCTTGCCGGCGGCGACTATGTCGATGCGCTCTTCAATTCGATCGTGCTCGCCGGCGGATCGTCGGCGCTGGTCCTGCTGCTGGGCGTACCCGCGGCGTGGGCGATGGCCTTCGCGCCGACGCGGCATACGCGCGGCCTGCTGTTGTGGATGCTGTCGACGAAGATGCTGCCGCCGGTCGGCGCGCTCATTCCGATCTTCATATTCTATCGCGATTGGGGCCTGCTCGACACGCACCTCGGCGTGATCCTGCTGCTCGCGGCCGGGAACCTGCCGATCGCGGCGTGGATGCTCTACGCGAACTTCAAGGAAGTGCCGGCCGAAATCCTCGAAGCCGCGCGCATGGACGGCGCCTCGCTCCTGCAGGAGGTTCTCGTCGTCCTCGCGCCGATGGCGCTGCCGGGCCTCGCCTCGACCTTCTTCCTGATCTTCACGCTGGCCTGGAACGAGTCCTTTTGGACGCTGAACGTCACCAGCACCGATGCGGCGCCGCTGACCGCGTTCATCGCCGGCTTTTCCGGCCCCCAGGGCCTGTTCTGGGCCAAGCTCTCGGCGGCGTCGATGCTGTCGATCGCCCCGGTCGTCGTGATCGGCTGGCTGTGTCAACGCCAGCTCGTCCGGGGCCTGACCTTTGGAGCAGTCAGATGATCAGCGGAAATTCCGGCCGATGAGCGCCATCGTCCTGGAGGGCGTCAGCAAGCGCTTCGGCGACCATCTGGCGACGAAGACATCGACGGCGGCCGCCTCCTGATCGACGGCGTCGACATGGCGCGTACGTCGCCGGCCGCGCGCGGGCTGGCCATGGTCTTCCAGTCGTACGCGCTCTATCCGCATATGTCCGTTCGCGCCAATCTCGGCTTCGCCCTGAAGGTCGCGCATTCGCCCGCCGGCGAGATTGCGGCGCGGGTCGAGGCGGTGGCGAAAATGCTCGACCTGGACAAGCTGCTCGACCGCAAGCCCGCCGCCCTTTCCGGTGGGCAGCGGCAGCGTGTCGCGATCGGACGGGCGATCGTCCGCCAGCCGCGGGCATTTCTCTTCGACGAGCCGCTCTCGAACCTCGACGCCGCGTTGCGGGGGCAAATGAGATTCGAACTGCGGCGGCTCCAACAGGAGCTTGGGATCACGGCCGTCTATGTCACCCACGATCAAGCCGAGGCGATGACCATGGCCGATCGGATCGTGGTCTTTCGAAATGCCCGAATAGAGCAGGTCGGCGCCCCGCTCGAGATATATCGCCGGCCCGTCAACAAGTTCGTGGCGGGCTTTATCGGTTCACCGCGAATGAACTTTCTCACCGGGTCCCATGCCGTCGCCTACGATGCCGCGACGATCGGCATCCGACCGGAGCATCTGAAAATCGAGCCGGACGGGACACTGACGGGCGTCGTTCGCACGGTGGAGCATCTCGGCAACGAAGCGCTCGTGCACGTTCAGCTGGTGGACGGGACCCTGGTAACCGCGCGGTGCTCCGAAGACATCTCGACGGGACCCGGAGCGACGATCGCCTTCGCCACGGACGCGGCCCTCGTCCACCGCTTCGATCACGACGACCGGACGTGCGCTTGAGCGCCGTGCACGCGCGAAAGCGAAGCCGGGCCATCAGACCATGCCGAGAATAAGTGGTGCGGGCGGTCGGGCTCGAACCGACACTCCTTGCGGAACGGGATTTTGAGTCCCGCGCGTCTACCAGTTTCACCACGCCCGCACGGCGGCGGGCTTTACACCGGCGCCGGGCGAATGTGCAACCGGCTCAGGGCACGATGCGCTCGCCTGCCTTGGGATCGGGGCCGAAGCGGTTCGGGCCGGGCGTGCCATCGAGACACATGAATACCAGCAAGATCAGGTTCACCAGCGGTATCAGGCCCAGCAGAAGGAACCAGGCCGACCTGTCCTGGTCATGCAAGCGGCGGGCGGCGACCGCGATGCTCGGAACGATCGTGCCCAGCAAAAACAGCGCGGTCAGCGGACCGTACATCCCCCCGACCCTGCCGCCCAGACCGATGAGGGCCTCGACGACCGACAGGATGATCACTGCGACGAAGGTCAGCACGACGTAGGACCAATATTCCTTACGGCGTGAGCGGCCCGAGAATTCCGCGTAGCGCCGGAGCGGCAGCAATGCCCATTCTATACAATCTCTCCCCCACGCCGCCTCAAGGGCGACCCAGGCAGACTATCGGCGGAATCCGGCTTGGCAATCGCTCAGTTGCGCGGCGGCTGGCGGCGGTAGCTGAGCGCCTCGGCGATGTGGATGCGCCCGACCCCGTCGCTGCCGGCGAGATCGGCGATGGTGCGCGCGACGCGCAGCACGCGGTGATAGCCGCGCGCCGACAGCCGCATCGCCTCGGCCGCCTGCGCGAGGAGCTTGCGGCCCGGCTCGTCCGGGGTGGCGACGGCGTCGAGCAGCGCACCGTCGGCCTCGGCATTGGTGCGGATGGGCGGCTTACGGCGCTCGCGGTGTCCGTCGAGAACGGCGTTGCAGCGGCTCCACAGGTCTTCGGAGACGACCGGCTCGACTTGGGTGAGCACCCACTCGCTTTCGGGCTTCAGCTCCCAGCTCTTCGTGCGATCGTCGGTGCGCGTGTAGTTGGAACGGCGGACGCCCTTCGCCATCGGATCGCGCAGGAGACGCTCGACGGTCGTGTCGGAGAAGAGCGAGCCGTTGCGGGTCCGGTATTGGGGACTTCCGGGAGGTGTTAAACGAGTTGATCCAGCGAGAGAAGCTGTCGGAGAACAACCGTGTCGAGCATGTTGAGCGCGATCTGGCGCTCGTTGAGCGGCAGCTAGAGCGGCTGACCGACGCCGTTATCGACGGAACGATTGATAAGCCGACCTACGACGGGCGGAAGGCGGCGCTTATCTCGCAGCGGTTAGAGCTTCGAGATCGCCGAGAAGCTGCGAACTCGACATTCTGGCATTCCGTTGCAGAAAGGTTCGAACTCGGTTTGAAGGCTCTACAGAGCTACGAAATGGGAACCAACGATGAAAAGCGCGAAGTCCTCGCTTCCGTAGGTTCGAACCTCATCGTTCATCAAAATCGGCCCGAGTTTCCTATGCATTCTCCTTTCAAGGAGATCAGAGAATGGTTCATTTCGGACTATGGTGCACCGCGTCAGAGGTCAGTTCGAACTTCTCCTCGTAAAGCGATTCGATCTCTTTTGCTGCCTTTAGCAACCAATGACTCTTATTTCGGTCATGACTAAGTATTGACTCTAGAGACTACCTCCTCGTCATATCCTCCTCGATAGGGGAGATAGCGGCGTGAGAAAATTGTCTTCGACAACTACCGTCCTTCTCTCCCTGCTCGCGGTCGGAGAGCCAGCTTCCGCTGGAAAGCTCTGCTCAGGCTTAAGCGGTCAAGCACGAACCGATTGCTTACGCGTCGAGGCCGATCGATCCCAGCGGGAGGTCGATCGAGTAAACCGAAACAATCGGAATCTTGATCGGGCCATCGAAGCGACCTGCCTCACACGGAGTTACGGAGGTCGTGTTGCCGGCATTGCCGGCGCAGGGGCGGGTGCTGAGGCAGGCGGGGCTAAAGGCGCTGCCGCTGGTTGGGCAGCGGGAAAAGGTGCCTATGGAGCTTCGGCTTCGGCAATGGATAGATCGCTCGGCGATCCGAGCCCATGCACCCATCGCGCGAGATAGTGGCGCCTTTACGAGCCACTACGGCCACATTGAAAAGAGTTCGATTGCTCCCCAGGAGACGCTTGGCCACCACGTAAACTTGCGTCGTATGCGATTGTTGAGCAAAAGACAGCCGATGAATAGTAGGGTTGCTGCTGCGGCAGCCAAAACACCTCCCCATCCAGCTTCATAAGCTAAAACTCCAACGCCCGCTGAGATAGCTATATATATAAGAACAACTACCGCGCTTAATACACGTATTCCTATACGCTGACTTCTTTCTTCCATATAGGCACAATTACATCATATTCCCTTAATTTCGTCACGACGTGTCAGGTGCACCGCGTCGGGGGGCAGTTCGAACTTTGCTTAAGCTCCTTGAAGCCGTCCCTTCCTCTCCTCAGCGGCGGTCTGCGAAAGATTTCGATAGGATTGTGGTCAGTAAGAAATGCGGCGCCGACATAAATCAGGGCGTGCATCGATACTAAGGAGGTTGACCAAGGTATGAAATGGAGCACCTAAATCTTATACGCCCCACCACCAAGACGACCCGTATATCGAGCGATTTTAGAGGTGGCTCGGTTTGTTTGAACAGCCTCGCGGGCTCGATAAGTGGATCGCC
>CAXSHP010000008.1:35890-36244 GCA_964236935.1 uncultured Sphingomonadaceae bacterium | reverse complement strand
GATCGGCGACCAGAGCGACGTCGCCGGACTGGTCTCGACCGTCCTCGCCGACGTGCGCGCGCGCGGCGACGCGGCGGTGCGCGATTATTCGATCCGCTTCGACACGGCCGATCTTGACAGATTCGAGGTCTCGAAGACCGATCGCGAGGCCGCGCTTGCCACGCTCGACAAGCAGACCCAAGCCGACACCGAATTCGCGATCGAGAACGTCCGCCGCTTCGCGCAGGCGCAGCTCGACACGATCCTGCCGCTCGACATCGAGCCGATCCCCGGCCTCCATCTCGGCCACCGCGTCATCCCGATCGAGCGCGTCGGCGCCTATGTGCCCGGCGGCCGCTTTCCGTTGCTCTCGGC
>CAXSHP010000008.1:3079-35880 GCA_964236935.1 uncultured Sphingomonadaceae bacterium | reverse complement strand
CCGAACGCGCATCGGGCGATGATCGCGGGCTGCCACCTCTCCGGCGCGGATCGCATCTTCCGCATCGGCGGCGCGCAGGCGATTGCCGCGATGGCCTACGGCACCGAGAGCGTGCCGCAGGTCAACAAGATCATGGGGCCGGGCAACGCCTTCGTGAACGAAGCCAAGCGCCAGGTGTTCGGCCCGGTCGGCATCGACCAGCTTGCCGGTCCGTCGGAGATCTTCGTCGTCGCCGACGACAGCGGCGATCCCGAGCTGATCGCGACCGACCTGCTCGGCCAGGCCGAGCACGACGTGCGCACCCGCGTCGGCCTGATCACCACCGACCGCGCGCTCGCCGAGGCGACGGTCAAGGAGGTCGCACGCCAGCTCGAGACGCTCGCCACCGCCAAGGTCGCCGCCGAGAGCTGGGAGAATTATGGCGAGGTCGTGCTGTGCGCCGACGAGGCGGCGATGATCGCTTATTCGGATCACGTCGCGGCCGAGCATCTCCAGGTCCACACCCGCGATCCAATGGCCTTCTCGCAAAAGCTGCGCAATTACGGTTCGCTGTTCATCGGCGAGAATGCCAGCGTCGTCTATTCGGACAAGTGCGTTGGTACGAACCACACGCTGCCGACCATGGGCGCCGGCCGCTATACCGGCGGTCTGTGGGTAGGCTCTTACGTCAAGATCGCGACGTATCAGTGGCTTGACGAGGCGGGAATCCGTGCCGTTGCTCCCCCCGCTATCCGCCAAAGCGGCAGCGAGGGCCTCGAGGGGCATCAAAAAGCAGCCGCGATCCGATACGATCGGCTCAAGCGATAGCGGATCCACGGATCCCTGATCTTTGCCTTCACAGTCTTTGCCGTTCGTGAGCCCGTCGGAAATGACTCCTTGAGCGCCGCGTCGGAGATGCCAGCGCTCGATCGGCCGCTTCGGTCGCGGCACGTTTCAATGATTGCGATTGGCGGCATCGTCGGTGCCGGCCTGTCCGTCGGCAGCAGCACCGCGATCGCGACCGCCGGTCCGATTGTCGTGGTCAGCTATTGGCGCGCGGGGTTGGTCATTCTTATGGTGATGAGGATGCTGAGCGAAATGGCGACGGTCTTCCCGTTTGCGGGCTCGTTTGCCGAGCTGATCCGCGCCAGCTTGGGCGATGCCGCCGGCTTCGTTTCCGGCTGACTCTATTGGTGCTTCTGGGTGGTCGTGGTGGCCATTGAGGCGATCGCGGGCGCGGTGATTTTGAAGATGTGGCTACCTTTCGAGGTATGGCAGATCGGCAGTGCGCTGCTCGCGACGATGGTGATCGTAACCTCCTCTCGGCACGCTCATACGGCGAGTTCGAGTTCTGGCTGTCGTCGGTCAAGGTCGTGGCCATTCTCGCGTTCATCGCAATCGCCGCGCTTTGGGCGTTGGGGTCGCCGCCCCGAGCTATCCGACCTTCGGCAATCTCTTCGACCACGGCGGCTTCGCACCCAAAGGGTGGAATGCCATGCTGGCGAGCGTCACCACTGTCATATTTGCAATGTGCAGCGCCGAGATCGCGACGATCGCTGCTGCCGAAGGCGGCCTTCCCGAACGAGCCCATTCACCAGCCAGATCTTGGCGTCCGAACAGCGCCAGGGTCGGTGCGCCTTGCACGGGGAGGGCGGCGGCGAGTATCGCGATGGCCTGTAAATAGCCGTCCAACCGGGACCCCCTTGTCGGCGTCGAAGAGCCCCCCCTTGCTGATGGCGGGCGGTTGTCCCGGTAGGTCCGCCGCCGGAGGAATAGATTACTCAGGACGTGCCTGAGCTGGAGATCATCGATGATGCGCTGTGGGAAGCTGTGAAAACGAGGCAGGCCGGCTTACGTCTGTGAGAAGAAGGAGCGCCCTCGAGCGAGGCGGCTCAGGTCGACACCCGCGGCCACGATACTTCTCTCCGGTCTCACCCGCTACGGTGTCTATGGCGAAGGTTACACCATGATCTCGACCGACCTCCTGGGGTGCTCGACCGCCCGCAACAAGGGCACGTGCGAGAACCGAACGAACATCAGGCGAGATACATTTGAAGTCTGCGTGCTTGACGCCTTGCGGCACCATCTCCTGGAGCCGGAGCTATTCGCCGAATTCTGCCAAGAGTTCACCCCGCGAGATGAACCGCATGCGGTCCGCGGGCCGCGAGGCGATCGACTCCGCCGAGACCGAGGTCAAGAAGATCGATCGTGACCTGGATCGGCTGGTCGATAGCCTCAAACGCGAAAGCCCCCGTCCGGCTGGACAGGGGCTTTCGCAATAAAGGTGGTTGCGGGGACCCGCTTTCATCTCAACTTGCGGCGCGGTGATAATGACGCGTCGCCGTGAGCCTTTTGGCTCAGGGACAGCCCGCTTCGGGCTTGTTCAACGTCTTGGCATGACCAACCATGGTACGAATTATGTAATATTGGTACTCATCAGGCTTTGAATCTCAAGATCTGGACTGCTGTTGTTCGATCAAGAACCCACGTTCTGTAAGGCTTAATTCCAGTGCGGCTCG
The DNA here is from genome assembly GCA_964236935.1 of uncultured Sphingomonadaceae bacterium. GTDB lineage: Bacteria > Pseudomonadota > Alphaproteobacteria > Sphingomonadales > Sphingomonadaceae > Solisphingomonas. Next base: position 33,382 of record CAXSHP010000008.1, on the reverse strand, counting down.
AAGCACCGGATCGGCGAGTTCGACTTCCAGTTCCACGCGCGCTGATTTGGCGTCACTTGCCAAGAAGCTGCGGTCGTGCGCGACGGTGTCGATGTTGCCGCCCATGCGCCCGATCTCCTCGCAGAGATGCCCAAGCGATCCGGCGCGGTCGGGGAGTTGCACGACAAGGCGGAACAGCGTGCCGTCGCGCACCTGCTGGCGGCGAAGGATGGCGGTGAGCAGCCGATCGTCGATGTTGCCGCCGCACAGCACGAGGCCGACGCGGCGCCCGCGCCAGCGCTCGGGATCGGCGAGCACGGCTGCCAGTCCGGCCGCGCCGGCGCCTTCCGTCAGCGTTTTCTCGATCTGCAAGAGAAGGGTGATCGCGTTCTCGATCCGGTCCTCGCCGACGACGACGATATCGTCGACCAGGGCCTCGACATGCTCGCGCGTGCGTATACCCGGAACCGCGACCGCGATGCCCTCCGCGATCGATGTCCCGCCGGGAACGCCCTTGCTCCACCGGCCGGTCGCGGCGGCCATCGAAGGAAAGCGCGCGCTCTGGACTCCGACGATCTCGATCGATTGCGCAAGCCCGCGTGCTGCCACCGCTACCCCTGAGATCAGCCCGCCGCCGCCCACCGCGATCACCAGCGCATCCAGGCCGGGCTGCTCCGCGAGCATCTCCAGCGCCACCGTGCCTTGGCCGGCGATCACCCGGTCGTCGTCGAACGGGTGGATCAGCGTCTGCCCGCGTTCGGCGACGATGGCGGGCAAAGCCGCGGAAGCCTCGGCAAAATTATCGCCCGCTAGGATGACGTCGGCGCCGAGCGCGCGGGTACGTGCCGCCTTCACCGTCGGCGTACCGCGCGGCATGATAATGGTCGCGGGGACGCCGAGCTTGGCGGCGTGATAGGCGACGCCCTGCGCATGATTGCCCGCCGACACCGCGATGACGCCGCGCGCGCGTTCGTGCGCAGGCAGCATCATCAGCGTGTTCAGCGCGCCGCGCTGCTTGAAGCTGCCGGTGAACTGAAGGTTTTCGAACTTCAGCCAAAGTTCGGCGCCGGTCAGTGCCGACAGCGTTTCCGAGTGGAGGAAGGGCGTGTTCGACACCTGTCCGTCCAGGCGCACCGCCGCCGCCTGCACATCGGTCAGCGTCAAGAGCGGCGCGCTCACCGGAACAGCTCAGCTGCGGCATCGCAAATCGCTTCCGCGGATGGGTCGTCCCGAAGCATCTCCCAGGCGTGCAGCGCCTCAGGCGCGGCGCCGGTGTGGGTTACTCGGGCGTGAGTTTCGTCCATGATAGTGCCTGAAGCGCGTTGAGCGCCGTCTGTCCTCCATACACCTCCACATGTAAATGTTTCGAACGAATCCTTGCGGTGCCAAGCCAATCGGGTCCGATCCCTTCGTCCCCGATTATAATACGCTCCCCCCGATCCTGTGGGATCGCGGACGATTTGACACGTCTTGGATATCCGCGCGCGGGTGACCGAGAAGGTCGCAGGCGCCGCCTTCGCCCGCGTTTTTTGGTCGGTGTGGGGCCGAGGGATTGCAGTCCGTGAGCGTTCGCCGATAAATGCGGAATGGCATCATCGAAGACCAAGGTTCCACGCGACACATGGATCGAGACAGCGCGGCGCGTGCTCATCGAAGAGGGCATTGCGGGCGTCAAAGTCGATAGGTTGGCCAACCGGCTCGGCGTGACGCGTGGCGGCTTCTACCACAACTTCAGCGATCGAGAAATCCTGCTCCAGACACTCCTCGATCACTGGGAAGCGACCTGCAGTTTCCTCCCCGAGCAGCCGATGGCGAACAGCGTTGCGGGCGCTGCCGCCTGGATAGACGAACTCGTGCAGCGCCGGCTGATCGACGAAGATGGCTACGACCACCGTTTCGACATGGCGGTACGCGAATGGGGCCGTTCGGACCAACGGGCGCGCTGGGCGGTCGAGCGCGCAGACCGATCACGTCTCGCGGCGCTGCACCGCTTCTTCAAGACGCTAGGACATTCTGAGGCCGACGCGCAGTTTCGCGCCCGCATCTTTTATTACCATCAGATCGGCTACTATGCGCTGGGCGTGCAAGAAAGCGCCGCCGAACGCCGTCGCAATGCCGGCGAATACCTTCGCGCCCTCTGCGGTGATCTCCACTCGCAGATCGAGGACGCCGGCACGAGACCTCACCAGGAGCAACGAACATGATTGCTCCCAGCATGCAGAACTGTATATTTGAATAATGCGCACGCGGCTCTTCAATGCCCGTATCTGGGACGGTGAGAGTGACGACTACCTCGCGGCGGATACCGTGCTTATCCAGGACGGCGCGATCATCGCGGTCGGTGACCGCGCTTCCAGCGACGACGAGATCGATGCCGGTGGCCGGGCCGTCCTGCCCGGCTTCATCGATGCGCATTTCCACGCTTACGCGGCAAGCGTGAACATCCCGCTCGCGGAGTCTTTGCCGATCACCTACTTGGCACACCACGCTTCGGCGATGCTGGAAAGCGCGCTTCGCCGCGGATTCACGACGGTGCGCGACGCTGCTGGCGGCGACTGGGGGCTCTGGCGCGCGATTGAAGATGGAATGATCGCCGGCCCCCGCTTTTTCTATTCGGGACGAGGCATCTCTCAGACCGGTGGGCACGGCGACAGCCGTGCGCCGCATGTCGAAGTCGAGCCGTGCGCGTGTCGCTACGTCGTCAATCTCAGCCAGGTAGCGGACGGCGCCGACGAGGTGCGCAAGGTTGTCCGCGACGAGCTGCGTCGCGGCGCCACGCAGATCAAGCTGTTCGTCGGCGGCGGCCTGATCTCACCGTCGGACCCGATCTGGATGCCCCAATTCTCGCTCGACGAGATCCGTGCGGCGGTCGAGGAGGCAAAGCGGCGACGGACCTACGTCATGGCGCACGCCTATGTGCCCGAGGCCATCGCCCAGGCCGTCGAGGGCGGCGTCCGCTCGATCGAGCATGGCAATTTGCTCGACGAGGTGTCGGCGTCGCTCATGGCGGCGCACGATGTTTTCCTGGTGCCGACGCTGATCATCTATGAGGCGCTCGCCGACGAGGGTCCAGCGATGGGACTGCCGGCCGTCAGCCAGGCCAAGCTGCGCGAAGTGGCAGGCCAAGGAGCCGAAGCGGTGCGCATCGCTCGCGCCGCTGGCGTGCGTATCGGTTTCGGCACCGACCTGCTTGGCCCCCTGCATGTCCGCCAATCGCACGAGTTCCGTCTCCGCGGTGCCATCGAGGCGCCGGTCGATGTGCTGCGCTCCGCGACCAGCGTGAACGCGGCCCTCTTACAGCAGGAGGGGCTGCTTGGCTGCATCCGTCCGGGCGCACATGCGGACCTAGTCTTCGTCGACGGCGATCCGCTCGAGGATCTGTCATGCCTGTGGGAGGCAGACCCGTGGCTGGTGATGAAGAGCGGCAAGGTAATGGCCCGCGCGTGACCCGCGGATCCGTCAGCGCCGCCGACTATGACCGCGCGCTGGAACTGTGGCCGACCCGCCTGATGGCGGGCGTGCGCAACCTGTCCGTGGCGGCGCATTGGATCGACGACGATCGACTATGGCTGCGCGAGGAGCTGCCCATTGGGCATCACTTCGTCGAGGTCGATGCGGCAAGTGGGGCGCGCCGCGACGCGTTCGACCATGTGGCGGTGGGTCGCGCCTTACAGGCCGACCCGACGCGCCTTCCTGTGCTCGCATATGAGCATCTGGAAAACGGTATGCGGGTCACGACCCCGGCCGGCTCGTTCGATATCGATGTTGCGTCCGGCACTGCGCTTCCAGCATCAGCCACGAAGCTGAAGGCCGCCATGCCGGGCCCGGGTGGCCGCACGCTGTTACGGCGAGAGCACGACCTCTGGCTACGTGAGGCGGACGGCCGCGAGCGCCCGCTTACTGATGACGGTGCCCCTTTTCACGCCTGGGGCGCGACGATCGACCTGGATCTCCAAGCGATTGCGCGCAGCCGCGGTGCAGCAGAGCCGACGCTCTGTGGATGCCTATGGTCGCCCGATGGCGGGCGCCTGCTGATCCAGCGACCCGACGAGCGCGAAGTTGCGTCGTACCCCTATTACGAAGTCGTGCCGGCGGGCGGATCGCCGCGACCGGTCGTTCATCCGATCCGCTTCACGCTACCGGGCGAGGCTGTCCGCAGGCGCGAATGGGCGATCCTCGACGTCGCGTCTGGCCGGCGGGTTCCCGTCATCCTGCCCGACGAGAGCCTGGATCTCTGCTTTGCAGACAACGGCGGCGCTTGGTGGACACCCGACAAGCGATACCTGCACGCGTTGGCGCAGACGCGCAGCAGCGACCGCGTCGCCCTCCTTCGCGTCGATGCCGTATCGGGACACGCCCACGTTGTGCACGAGGAGACTGCGGCAACGTTCTTCGACTGGAATACGTTCGAATACCATGCTCCGATCGCACGGCCGCTCCCGGGAGACCGCGAATTCCTCTGGTATTCGCAGTCAGACGGGCACGGACACCTCTATGTGGTAGATCTCGCGCGAGGGGGAGTCTCCCGCCGCCTGACCGAAGGTCCCTGGCAGGTGTTCGACGTCCTCAAAGTCACGCTCTCGCATATATTCTTCACCGGGGGGGGCCGGGAGCCTGGTGTGGACCCTTACCACCGCCGCCTCTACCGTATCGACACGAACGCCCAATCACCCAACGACACGCTGCTGCTGCTCACGCAGGAGGAGGGCGACCAGGCGCTCCCCGGCGCGTTCACCCCTCCCATGGCGGCTGCGCTCGGCGCCGCCAACCCGCCGCCCGCCTTCTCACCCTCGGGCCGCTACTTCGTCGCCGCCTCGTCGACGCTGAACACACCGCCGGTGACCTGGCTGAAGGCGACAGATGGCAGCGTTTCAACCAAGCTGATCGCCGCCGAGGTGACCTTGACCTTAGCGCAAGGGTGGCGACCGCCCGAAGCGTTTACCGTGAAGGCGCGTGATGGCGTGACCGACCTTCACGGGACGCTTTTCCTGCCGCGGGACTTCGACCCCTCACGTGCCTACCCTGTGATCGAGCGGGTCTATGCCGGTCCGCAGTTCCTCGCCCACCCGCGCAACTTCGCAGAGGGCATGAACGGCGCGTTCGCGCAGGGCCTCGCGGCGCTGGCCGAGCTCGGCTTCGCGATCGTGCTGCTCGATGGTCCTGGCACGCCCTACCGTTCGAAATCCTTTCACGACACCGGTTGGGGTACCCGGGACCGGCTGAACATGACCGAGCACCGGGTAGCCATCGAGCGTCTTTCGACCAGCCGGCCGTGGCTCGACGTGTCCCGCGTTGGCATCGCCGGGCACAGCTACGGCGGCTATGCGGCCGTGATGGCGATGCTGCTGGAGCCGGACTTCTACCGGGTCGGGGTGTCGAGCGCCGGCATCTACGACCTCGCCTGGGCACAGACTCGCACGCCGGAGCGCCACTTCGGCCGCCCGGACTACGGCGACGGACGGTTTTTGAAGACGCGAGTGGACGAGGTGGCCGCCAACTATGCTCTGGTGTCGCCGAGCAGCCTTGCCGATCGCCTGCAAGGACGCCTGCTGCTTGCCTACGGCGACCTAGATGAAAACATCCAGCCGGCCGGGCTGATGAAGTTCGCCGACGCGCTGATCAAGGCTGGCAAGTCGTTCGACCTGCTGTGCCTACCGGGCCGCGGGCACGGTTTCGGGTCGGAGCCATACTTTCAGAAGCGGCTCTGGGATTATTTTCTCACGCATCTCCAGGATCGCGAGCCCCTCCCTCACCACAAGCTCGATGTTGCCGCTCCCGTCAGGCTGTTTGTCTAGCGGCAATCGCCCGGTCGATGTTATCGGCGACGAGCGGTAGCGGCAGCGCCCCGGGGATCAAGCACCGCGGCATGAAAATCGCGAATATCGAAGACTGCTCCAAGAGCTGCCTGCATGCGACGGCGTTCGCCCAACAGAAACGTGTCGCCGAGCTTATAGGCGAGCGCCTGGCCGGGCATGTCGCAGGAATAGCGGATCGTCTCGCTCTCGATCTCGCCATCCGGCATGAAGGCATGATCGCGCATGTATCGCCGGGCGCGCTCCAGACTCCACCCGAGCGCGTTCATTCCGGTATCGACCACGAGGCGCGAGGTCAGGAAAGCATCCATGGTCAGGCGACCGAAGCGCTCCTGCGGTGTCGGGTAGAGCCCGGCTTCGCCCGCCAGCGTTGCTGCATATTCCGCCCACCCCTCGTTGAAGGCATTAAAGGCGGCGTGTTTGCGGACATCCGGCAACGCGGCCTCGTTCTGGCCCGCAAGATGAACGTGATGCCCGGGCACGAGCTCGTGAAACACAAGCGCCGGTATGTTGATCAGTGGAGCACGCATGAGGTTACGGCTGTTGAACAGATAGCGAGCGGGTTCGGGCGGTCCAGGCGACGCGTGGTAGTAGCCATAGGTCATCGCCCCTGCGAGCGCGTCGGGAAGCGGTGCCGCGCTGCATGGTGTCCTGGGCCAACGATGCAGCCACTGCGGCAAGTGCGCCCGAGCCGCAATCAGCGCGGCCTCGAACCGGCGGCCTAAGCCTTCGGAATCGCTTTCGCGCCAGCGAGCGTCGGCGGCGCATGCCGCGATGAATGCCGCATCGTCACCGGCGAACGAGAGCTCGGCACGCAGGTCGGCCATGTCCGCAGCAATCGTTGCCATCCGCTCGATGCCGCGGGCGTGAACCTCTTCCGGCGAAAGGTCGAGCGTTGTGTGCAGGTGCACCAATTCGGCATAGGTATCGGCGCCGCCCAGGTATTGCGACAAGCCGACCGTGCGGGGCGCGCCATCCACGCTCGCCGCGATGCACGCAGCTAAGCCGTCGAATGCCTGCGCAAGCGGGCCGGCGACCAGCCGGCCTATTATCTCATTGAACTGGTCGCCGCGGTCGGCGACCGCACGAAGCTGCGCCATTAAGTGGGTCGCGATCGAAGGCACGAGTCTGGCCGCCTGGTCCACCTGGGGATGGGGCATAAGGATGCCGCGAACGCGCTGGCCTTCAAGCCGGCCGGTCATCGCGCGCACGACGGCGGCCATGTCCTCGACGAGCGTGACGATGTGCTCGTCGGTCGCACCATTCCCGGCTGCGCGAACCACCAACCCCGCGGTCGTGCTTAGATACCAGCCTCCGGCATACGCGGTCGGCCCGAACAACCCCGGGAAGCCCATGCGCATCGGATCGTGGACGAGCCAATACCAGTCATGCTCCCGTGTCAGGCGCCGGGCGGTCCAGCGCACGACTTCCAAGCTCAGGGCCAGGTCGTGGGGCAGTCCGGCCGGAGCTATCGTTCCAGCGATAGCCAGCCATCTTGCGCCGAGGCGCGCGCGCCGCTCGGCTTCGGCTTCATCCAACGGGATCAGGCGCTGCGGGTTCGCTCCGCTTGATTGAAGGGCGAGAGGGCTCTGCGCCAGTTCCGCGCCGGCCTCGGTAACCAGCGCCCGCGCGCGTTGCTCGACGGGCGTCACGCCTCCGCGTCCGCGGCAAGGCGTCGGGCCGCGTACAACATCAGGACGCCGGCGGGCAGGAACATCACGACAATCGCCGCCAGCGAAAAGCGCAGTCCTTCCGCCGGCCCAAAGCTAGCGGCGAACGCATCACTCATCGCACCAGCGATAACCGGCCCAAGGCCGAGCCCGATAAGATTGGTGAACAGGAAGGCGACCGCGACAGCTGTCGCTCGCCGTGGCGATCCGCACACGGCGTGGAGCGCGGAGTATTGGGAGGGTACTACGGCGGACAGCAACAGCGCTCCCGTGAACAGCATCACAAGAGACATGCTCAGGCTCGGGGCGAGGAAGGCCGCGACGTGCACGGGCCAAGCCAGCAGCAATCCCCACCCAGGCAGGCGGGCGAGCCAGGCGATGTTGCGTGCGGCCAGTCGGTCGGAAAGCCAGCCGCCGCCCAACGTCCCGAGCACCGCGCCAGCCCCCGAAGCGACGGCGAAGCGCAGGCCTGCCTCCGCGATCGTCAGATGGTGGACGCGCACCATGAAGCTGGGCACGAACACCAGGGCGCCGTAGGCCATCAGAAAATAGAGCACCATCGAGCTCACGATGAGAACATAGGCAGGCTTTGTCGCGAGCGCCGCTACGGTCACCCGCAAGTGTTCCGGAGCTCCGGAGGTTCGCAGCCCGCCGCTTGCATTTCGCGGTTCCTGAAGGAAGAGATGGACGATCACGGCGATCACCAGGCCCGGCGCGCCCGCCACCACGAAAGCCGTGCGCCAGCCATAGTGCTGCGCCACCCATCCACCGCCGGCGAGCCCGATCAGGAAACCGGCTGTCGACGCCAACGTGAACGCAGCCAGCGCGCGGGTCCGTCGTTCCGGCGGGTAGTAATCGGCAAGCAGGCTCTGCGCTGGCGGGATCGCCCCCGCTTCGCCCGCACCGACCCCAATGCGCGCCAGAACGAGCTGCGTGAAAGTTGCCGCCTGTCCGCATGCCATGGTCATCGCGCTCCAGACGACGAGCGCCGCCGTGATGATAACCTTTCGATCGGAGCGATCCGCGAGCCGGGCAATCGGCAGGCCGAGCGTCGCGTAGAACAACGCGAACGACAGCCCGGTGAGCAGGCCGAGTGCGGTATCGGAAACGCCGAATTCGGACTTGATCGGCTCGAGCAGGACGCTGAGGATCTGCCGGTCGACGTAGTTCGACATCGAGACGAGGAACAGGATCGCGACGAAACCCGCGCGCCGTTTCGACGAGTAGATCTCCCACGCCGGCCTCGGCTGGGTCACCAGATCCGCACCCGCTCGCCGGGCGGGAGGTACAGCGTCTGCCCGGGCTGGACCGCAAAAGCCTCATACCAAGGGTCGATGTTGCGCATCGGGCCGTTGACACGATATTGCCGCGGTGCGTGCGGATCGGCGGCGAGCTGGCGCGCGAGCGCTGTCTCGCGCGACCGGCCGCGCAGGAACTGCGCCCAGCCCATGAACACACGCTGCTCGCCAGTCGTATCGTCGAGGACAGGCGGCGGGCGACCGCCAAGATTGAGTCGGTAAGCGTCGAGCGCCAACGCCAGCCCTCCCATGTCGGCGATGTTCTCGCCCAGCGTCAGGGCGCCGTCGACGTGACGGCCAGGAAGTGGTTCGAATAGCGAAAATTGGAGAATCAGTCGTTCGGCGCGCGCCTTGAAAGCCGCTTTATCCGCGGCGGTCCACCAGTCATGCAACCGCCCCGACGCATCATAACGGCGGCCCCAGTCATCGAAGCCGTGAGTCAGTTCATGGCCCAAGATTGTCCCGATCCCGCCATAGTTTATTGCCGGATCCGCCGTAGCGTCATAGGCTGGCGGCAGCAGGACGGCGGCCGGGATCACCACGTCGACCATCTGGCCATGATAGGCGTCGGGTGTCTGCGGCGTCATGCGCCAGAGATTGCGGTCGACGGGCTGCTCGAGCCTTCGCAGGTCAGCGACCCATGCGTCGGCGGCGGCGCGGCGGACATTGCCGACCAAATCGCCGGCGTCGATGACGACGTTCGACTGGTCCGGCCAGCGGTCCGGGTAGCCGATCTTGATGCGGTAGGCATCGAGCTTGCGCAGCGCTTGCGCGCGCGTGCCAGCCGTCATCCACGGATTCGTCTGAAGTCTCGCCCGGAACGCCGCCTGAACATTGTGCGCGATGGCCTGAACGCGCTTCCTGTCCGCGGCCGAGAAATGACGCGCGACGTAGAGCTGCCCCACCATCCAGCCGAGGTTGCCGAAGCGATCCTGCCGATCGGGCGAGAAGATGTCGCCGCCCGAGACAGTGCGAACCGCTCGCTGCCAGCGCGGACGCGGCTTGCTTTGCCCCAGGAGGATTTTGTGCCGAAAGCCGAAATGCGCGTCGGCAAAGCGCCTGGAGAGCAGCGGCGCGGCATTATCGGCGACGTCGAAGGCCAGCCAAGCCTTCAGTGTCTCGAGAGGGGTGGAAGTCATGATGCCGGCAATCGCAATGACGGCCGCACGGTCCCCGAGAATCAAGTGCGTCGTCGGTCGCACGCCGGCACCGGCCAGCATCGCCCGCCACGGAAAGCCGGGCGCCGCAGCTGCGAGCCCGGCAAGTGTCAGCGGGTCGCTGTTCTTATCAGGATCGCGGGCCGCGACACGCGTCTGGCTGGCCGCTGCGATGCGGGTCTCGAGGTCGAGGATCTCGCCCGCTTCTGCAGTCGCCGCGGGCCGGCCGAGTTGCCGGAGAAGCTCGGCGATATACTCTCGATAAGCGGTGCGCTGGGCGGCGAAGTTCGCATCAAGATAATAGGCGCGATCGGGCAAACCGAGTCCGCCCTGGCGAAGCGTAACGGCGTAGCGGGTCGGCTGATGCGGGTCGACATCGACAGCAACCGTGAACGGCGAGCCGACGAACGACCGGTTTGCGCTGCCCATCAGTCGCGCGAGGTCCGCACGCGTCGCTGCCGCTTCGATAGCCTCGAGTTCGCCGCTGATGGGGCCCGCGCCCAGCCGCTCGATCCGCGCCTCGTCCATGAACGAGCGGTAAAAGGCCCCAACCTTTCCCTCCGGCGAGGTCGGCGGCAACTGCTTGGCCGCTGCTTCCTCGATGATCGCGCGTACGCGACGGTCCACCGCATCCGACATCTGGCTGACCATGCTGATCCCCGGCCTGTCCGCCGGAATCTCGGTCCGCGACACCCAGGAGCCATTCGCCCAGCCATAGAAATCATTGCCGGGCTTGATCGCCTTGTCCTGTCCGGTCAGGTCGAATCCCCACCACGGTGCGGCCGCGATCAACAGCGGCACTACGGCGACAAGCCGCAGTCGGCAGCGGCGGTTCATGCCCCGAGCCTCGGTGCGGGAGTCAACATGCCGAGGGCGATCACCGCATCGAACGCCGGTCGTGGCGTCAGGCGGCTTTGCGTCACGAAATTGGTGCGCATCGTCTGCGGCGCGTCGACCCAGCCGGGTGGGGCTTTGCCCAGGTCGAGCAGAAACGGGGGGGCTCCAGTCGCGGCTAGAGCGCGGTCGAGGCTGCCCGGAACGGCACCCGCGGGCAGGGACGGAGCGCTCTGCGCCGCGGTCATGCCGGTGACGCGATAGTCGCGCCCGAGCGCTCGCCGCAGCCGCACGCCCATCGACAGCGGCGCTTCGGTGAACGCATCCCACGCTCCGCCAGCGACCGGCGCGTTCATCACGTGACCGTCATGGGCGAACACTGCGACCCGGCCCGGACGATGCTTCAGGATGCGCAGCACATTGTCGGCCATGGCCTGTTCGCGCACATTGGTCACCCGATAGAAGCCGGGGGGCACCGATCGCGCATCATTCATCTCGGGCCAAACCTCCGACATGCGCAGGAGCGTCGCCGCCATCACGGCATCATGCCGTGCACCCTCGAGCGCCGCCGGCTCGCCTGCCATGGTAGAAAGTACGCGACCAAGTTCCGCGACGGCTGAAGCAAGCACCGCGCGTTCTTCAACAGACATACGCGCATGATATGTGTGATCAAGCCCGGCCGCGAGGGGCTTAAGCCGCTCTCCAAGCGCACGCGCTTGAGGATCCCGGGCGCGCGCCAGCAGCGACAAAGGCGCGTCAAGTACGCGAGGCGCGGCGGACATGCCGCCCGACTCGTCGCCGCCAGGAACATCGATTCCGAAAAAGCGGACATTTCCGCCGGCTGCGTTGTGATCGCGCAGCCGTTGCAGCAGTGCGGTATTCGCCCCGAACGCGCCGAAACCCCAACTCAGATTGTCGCGCGCCAAGCTTGCCGCCTGGCCCGCGCCGTCGTTGACGAACGCATCGAGGACGCGGGCGCCGGTCGATCCGGTTTCCAGAGCAACGGACGTTACGCCGTGTCTGGTGACCAACTCTTCAATGATCGCGTTGCGCAGCAACAGCGGCTCGGCTGCACCGTGGGTCGGCTCGCCGAGGGCGATGACGCGGGCTTTGCCAGCGACAAAGGGAGTGATGGCACTGGCATGGGCAATGTCGGCGCGACGAGCCGTCATCCTCGCCCATGCGACAAAGGCGGCACTGCCGTCGTCAGCGGCGAGCACCCGGCGGGCAGGCAACGACACCGCCGCGCCGCTTGCCAGCAAGGCTGCAAGCATGGCCCGGCGGTCCGTCAACTCAGAACTCGGTGGCAAGGCGAACTCCGAAAGTACGCGGCCGCGGCCGCGATCCCGTGCCGATCGCCGAAAGGGGATCTTGAATGCCGCGCTCGAACAGAAGATTCTCGCCGAACAGCTGCGCAGAGATTTGCCCGAACGTGGCACCGATGCGCGCGTTGAGAAAGTTCAGCGTGTCGGTTCGGAAGCCGACGAGGCCGACGCTGCGTTCCGTGTAACTCGCTGGGCCGATCTGATTGTAGTCCACGCGGACGAACGCCGGAATGGAGCCGGCCTGAAAATCGTACTCGGCAGAAGCGGTCACCGCGTAGTCGGGGATGAAATCGATGCGGTCGCCTATTAAATTGGACGTACTGCCCGCCACCAGCTTGGTTAGCCGACCGTGATTGACGTTGCCGCTGACCTGTAGGTCGAGACCCTTGACTGGCCGCACGCCGAGCAGGAAGTCCGTGCCGTAGATTTCGCCGTCGCCCGCGTTGACGATGCCTCCGAAAACCGCGCTTGTTAGCGCGAAGGCCTGGTAGCCCTTGTAGGTGCTGTAATAGCCGGAGATCTCGAACCGCGCAATTCCGAGCGAGCCCTTGATGCCGCCCTCGTAGGACCAAACGTTTTCCGGACCGTATGTCGAGCGGGCCGCGTCGCCGAGGAAACCGCCGCTGCGGAAGCCCTTCGCGATATTCGTGTAGAGGTTAACCGTGTCAGTCAGACGGTAGCGCGCGTAGAAGCGGGGATTCCAGCTGTCGAAACTCGCGCGGTTAGTACCGCTGCCGTTGGTCAGTTCACGCTCGTCCGTGAAATAGCGCAATCCGGCACCGACGGTCAGGCGATCCGTCAAGGCATAGCTGGCGTCGCCGAAGCTGGATAAGGTCTTCGATTGTTCCGCCGCCGGCAGCGGGAACGTTCCAAAATTCACGCCTCCGATATAGAATCCGATGTTCAGGTCACGCTTCAATCGATCGTTTGTGTAGAAGCCGCCGAGCACCCAGCTCAGGCCTTGGTCGTTGGCCGAGCTGAACCTGATCTCCTGGGTGAAACTACGGTTCCGCAGATTGTCCGTGTTAAATGTTTCCTGGCCGCCCGGCAGCTTTTGCGCCGTGCCAACCGAGAGCTTGTTCGTCTCGACGAAGCTCGTTGAGCTCAACGCCGTGATGTTGTCGCGAGTGAATGTAGACGTTACGTTGTATATGTTGAAGTTGTCGACGAATCGTTCTCGCGCGAAAGGATCGCCGTTGGGGAACGACAGATTGTAGTTCCGATCGGCACCGACCGTCAGGCCATCGCCTCTGTTACGATGAATATTGACCGTTCCTTCGATGCTCAGGTCGTCAATTGGCTTGAACAATGCCTTTGCCCGAACATCGCGCAGCTTTTGGTTGTTGATGTCCTTGCGGTTAGCGGCCGGCTGATCGATCCAGCCGCCGATCTCGCCGAGAACTCCCGCGATCCGAACCGCGAGCTTGTCCTTGATCACCGGCAAGTTGATGACCGCGGCGGCTCTACCCGACGGGTCGCCTTTCTCAGTCGTGTAGCCCCGAAGATCGATACTCCCCGATACGTTCTCGAGATCGGGGCGCCTGGTGATGAAGCGAACCGTACCACCGGCGGAGCCCTGTCCATAGAGTGTGCCCTGGGGTCCGCGCAGGACTTCCACGCGCTCGAGATCATCGAGCTGCACATCGAGTTGCGCGAGCGAAGCGCCGGTGACCGGTATCTCATCCAGGTAAACGCCGACCAGCGACGTCAGGTTGTTCGGGTTGGCGACACCGCGCAAGAAGATGCGATTGAAGCCGGGGCTCTGTTCTTCGACCGTCAACCCGGGCACTGCCCGTGCCAGATCGAGGATGGACTGGACGTTTCGCCGGCTAAGCTCTTCCGCGCTCAGCGCTACGATACTGGAGGGCACGTCACGAAGCACCTCGGACCGCCGGCTCGCGGTGACAATGATGTCGTCGGGACTGGTGTCGGCTTCCGCCGCCATGGTCGCCGCAGGTGTCTGTGCGGCGACCGCCGTCGCCAGGTTAAGAGCTATAAGCCCGATGCCGGTCCTCAAGTTGCCGCGCATTTCCGCCTCCCTTATTAGGTCCCCGTCGTCGATGCTTAAATCTTGCTGATGCAGAGGCTCACCTTACCCACGCTTGTTGGCATGTCCAGAAAAACATGCAGTAGTGCATGTACTATGCCAGAGCGTGATCGGGATTTCTCTTTTTCGAGGGGTGCCGCCGAAAGGCGTCTCGAAACGGCTCGTCGCCCTGCATGACGCGGGCGAGGTGCTCGCCGACCGCAGCCGAGTGCTTGAATCCGTGCCCAGAGCAGGCGGAGATGACTATGATGCGATCAGCATCTTGCAGCTGATCGATTAAGAATCGCCCGCCAGTCGCATAGGTATAAATGCACGCCGATGCTCGCCGAGCCGTCGGCCTAACCCCCTTGAGCCTCCCCATGACATAGCGTCGATACATCGCCTCGGACTCGGCGTGCGATACCGTTCGGTCGATGTCATCGGGCGTGCCGGAAGTCTTCGTGAACTGCTCGGTTGCGAGCTTTATGAAGGGCCGGCTTCCGAGTTGCGGAAAGCCATAGAAGCTGTCCTCGGCTTCTGGCCCGTCGAGCCACAGGAACGTGGGAAAGTCCGATGGGGAAAAGCGACCGAACGGGGTGTCAAACCAATGAAGCGTCTGCCGCAAGAGGCTGAGCTCGGGCTCGCCGACAAGTCCCGGAGTCCACGCGCCGGCGCAGATCAGCGCGCGAGAAGCGCGCAAGGTGGTGCCGCCGGCGTGGACCAGGACGCCTTGGCCGTCCTGAATTACGGAACTGACCGGCGTGTTCATCAGCAGCCGCGCCCCGTGTTGCGCCGCGAGCCGCAATTGCACGGCAATCGCCTTCTCGGGATAAACGATCCCGGCCCCAGGCTCGAAGAATAGCCGTTCCTCGCCTGTCATCCGGAATGCCGGGTAGCGACGTCGAATGTCATCGTGGGTGAGCTGCTCGTAGCGAATGCCGAAGCGCTCGGCTATTGCTACGGTCATGTCGAAAAAGCCGGCTTTTCCGTGTCGCTGAGCGGCACCCGCCGACCCGTCGATTGCCAGGAACCCGCAAGTTTTGAGCAAGACCTCGCCCGTCTCTGCCTCCAGGTCACGCCAGATGGCATGGCTGCGCTGTACAAAGGGCACGTACTCCGCACCCTCGCCCGTCGCCTCCCGGGTGACCCGGGACTCGCCGTGGCTTGAGCCCTGATCGTGCGGCGGAGCAAAACGGTCTATCCCCAATACCGAGATCCCGCGCCTGGCGAGCTGGTAGGCTGCGGCAGCGCCGACCGCACCCAATCCGATGACGAGGACGTCGGGAGACTTATCCTGCATGAGCGTTCGCGCGCCCGTGGCGCCACCAAACAATCACAGCGATAATCAGGGTAACGGCCGGCAACGCTACCCCGAACTCATCAACCGCAAAGTCGGTTGCCGCGCCCGTTCGTGCGGTGACTGGCGTGAAGAAACGTTGGATGAAAAGATTGTGCGACGCGTGCAACAGAGCTGCGGGCCACAGACTGTCAGAAGATGACCGTAACCACGTCAGAATGACGCTTAGACCCAATAGCAAGACGGTGAAGCTCGGCAGCGCAATCCAGAGTGGCGAAGCACTTCGGTAGTCCGCAAACACCAGGATCGGGATATGCCATGACGCCCAGATGACGCCGACGAGCAGGGATGCCGGGAGGAAGCCGAACCGTTCGAGGAGGAGCGGCGTCAGATAACCGCGCCAGCCAATTTCCTCCCCCAATGCCCGTGCGGTCCCTTGCACCATTCCGGTCAAGCCAAAGAGCACGAGCGAGACCCAGATCACCGCGCTGTCGGTGAGCCCAGGAAGCCCAAGGCTCTCGCGAGATGAAGCGACGTAGGACGCGTCGGGAAAGTGGCCGGCGCCGGACAGCCAGACAAGACTGTAGGCAGTCGCCGCGTAACCCAGCGGCAAGAGATACGCGATCAGCAGCCAACGACGCCGGGGCCAAGTCCACCCCGTTAGCGAATAGCCTGTCAATCGCGCCGTCAGCAGGGCTGCCAAGCCCGGACACCACATCAGCCCGGATACATACGCGCCGCCGGCACCGGACAAATGGCCCGAGGCGATCACGAGAGCGTAGAAGGGAGCGCTCAATAAGCCGGTTAACGCCACAAAGCAGAACGCCGCGCGCAAAGGCTCGGTTTGTCGAAAAGGTCGATGGCCGCTCACAGCCGGCATCATGCACTACTGCACGAAGGTGACAAGGTGGCTGGCAAGGAATGCGTCAGCAATCCGCCGCGGCGCACGAGGGCTTTCATTCCAGCATCATTCTTGAGTTCCTGCAGGCGGCTTCGTCGGCGAGCGCCCCCTTGCGGGACAAAGCCGTATAATTCCGGTCCGACCGACGGCCGCCGTACCGACCAGTAATGACTTGTTCACGTTTTCAAGTCGGCACGTACCGGTCGACACAATCGCGCGCCTCATCGATGATGTCGAGGGCAAGGTCTATCGGATAGGCGATATACGATCTTCCCGGTACCGGTGATCAGCGCACGAAGCCGTGCTCGAGATAGTCCAGCGCGAGCGCGGCGTGCAGCGCAACACCGCGCGCAAGGACGCTTTCGTCGAGCACCATCTGCGCCGAATGGACGGGACAGCAGCTGCGCCAGTCGCTGCCATCCCGCGACGCGCCGAGGAAAAACATCGCGCCCGGCGTCCGTTGCAGAACGTAGGAGAAATCCTCGGCTCCCATCAGCGGCGCTGGCAGGTCGAGGAAGGCGCCTGCGCCAAACAGCTTGCGCGCGGCCGCCCGACCATGCGCTACCGCGGCTTCGTCGCAGCGGGTGACCGGAAATCCCTCGGCGATCTCGACGCGCGCGGTAGCGCCATGCGCGGCAGCGATAGACTTCACCAGCTCTGCCAGTCGCAACTTGACGTCGCGCCGCGTCTCCGCGGAAAGCGTGCGGATCGTTCCCTTTAGCGCAGCTGCCGCCGGGATGATGTTATCTGTCGTTCCAGCCGTGATCATGCCGACCGTGACGACCGGCGGATCGAACACCGAGAAGCGACGGGTGACCATCGACTGGATCGCGAGCACGATCTCGCACGCGATCGGGATCGGATCGATCGCGTCGTGTGGCATCGAGGCATGGCCGCCGCGCCCGGTCACGAAGATGTCGAAGACGTCGGCCGCCGCCATCAAGGCGCCCGCCCGTCCCGAGAACACGCCGTGCTCCGCGTTAGGCATGACGTGAAGCGCGAAGGCCGCGCCCGGCGCCGGATCGTCGAGCAGACCGTCCTCGATCATGAACCGTGCCCCGTGATGCCCCTCTTCGCCCGGCTGGAACATGAACAGCACCGTGCCGGCTAACTGCTCAAGGCGCTGACACAGCAATTTTGCCGCACCAACCAGCATCGCCGTATGTCCGTCGTGTCCGCAGGCATGCATCCTGCCGGGGAACGACGACTCGAATGCAAGTCCGGTATCCTCGGTCAGCGGAAGCGCATCGGTGTCGCCGCGCAATAACACCGTGCGCCCGCCGTCCACTCCTCGTTTGCCGCCGCGCAGTATCGCGACAAGCCCGCTCGTCGAGTGCCCTTCGCGCCATTCCAGCGGCAGGCCCGCCAGCGCCTCCCTGACCTTGGACGCGGTCAGCGGATTGTGCAGCCCGAGTTCGGGTTCGGCATGGATCGCGCGGCGTAGCGCGATAACCTCGGGCAATAGGGCACCGGCTTCACCCGGCAATGTCACGATGTCCCATGCCATGCTGGTTCGGCTCCCTACAACGTGCATGCGCGCCAATGTTGCACGGTCTCAGCTCATCGAGCCAAGCCCATCCGATTGTTGCAGGTGCTTGCCCGCCAAGACGCGCGTCTCCGAGGGACGTATATCACGACGGCGGAGTTCGCCATACAGCAATGCATCGTGTGACGTGACCGCCGTTTCGTCATCGACCTGGAACTGGAGACGGCCCCTTGAGGGAACGGACGGATAAAGCGGAAGCAGTTTACGGAAGAGCAGATCATCGGCATCCCTGAAGAGGCCGAGGCGGGTGCGGTGGACGGAGCTGTGCCGCAAGCGCGGTATGGCGAGCGCGACGTACTACGCGTGGAAGGCCAAGTATGGCGGGCTGGAAGTATCCGACGCGAAGCGGCGGCGGGCGCTCGAGGAGGAGAACGCCCGGCTTAAGCGGCTGCTCGTGGACGTCCGCGTATTTTTGCTCAGGCGGAGCTCGACCGCCCGTTCAAGCAATGATCGCGTTCATTGATGACAACCGCGATGTCTATAGGGTCGAGCCGATCTGCCGCGTCCTGCGATCGCCTCATCCACCTACCAGGCGCACGTCGCGCAGCGGCAGGAGGCAACGCGCCTGTCGGCCCGGGCGCGGCAGGATCTGACGCTCACTCAGAAGATCGCTCGCGTATTCGCAGGGAACTTCGCGGTGTACGGCGTGTGCAAAGTCTGGCGGTAGATGATGCGAGAGAGTTTCCGATCGCCCGCTGCACCGTCGAGCGGCTGATGCGCGAGATGGGCTTGACAGGGCGCAATCTGCGGCAAGCCGGTGCGCACCACCGTCAGCGACAAGGCGGCGCCATGCCCGCTTGACCGGGTGAACCGGCAGTTTCGGGCGCAGGCGCCAAACATGCTGTGGGTGTCGGACTTCACCTACGTCGCGACCTGAGCGGTGTTCGTCTACGTCGCATTCGTCATCGATACCTACGCCCGCCGGATCGTCGGCTGGCGCGCCATCAGGACGGCGCATGCCAGCTTCGTGCTGGATGCGCTCGAGCAGGCGCTCCGCGAGCGTCGACCGGTTCACCGTGGCGGCCTGGTTCATTATAGCGACCGCGGATCGCAATACGTGTCTATCAAGTACACCGAGCGCTTTGCCGAAGCTGGGATTGAACCGTCGGTCGGCAGCGTCGGCCACAGCTACGACAACGCCTTGGCGGAGACGATCAACGGCCTCTCCACGGCCGAGGTCATCCACAGGCGCAGGCCGTGGTGCAACTTCGAAGCCGTCGAGTATGCCACGCTCGAGTGGGCCGACTGGTTCAACCATCGCCGGCTGCTCGAACCCATCGCAACGTCCCGCCTGCCGAAGCAAAAGAGCAATATTATGCTGCCGCGGACAAGATCGATATGGCAGCGTGACTCACAACCAATGGCCTCCGGCAAGTCTAGGCTCGGGACTCAATCACACCAGTACGTGATTGCGGCGGCGAGGAGGACACCGGCCATGTAATTGGCGGCAAACTACATGGCTGGCGTCTTCCTCGCAGCCACCATCAGCTTGGTGCGATTGAGTCCTGAGCCTAGGGCGGTTCAGTGCGCCGAAGATGATCATTAGCGACAACGGGACCGAGCTGACCTCGAACGCGGTGCTCGCCTGGTCTGGCGATGCGGCGTCGAGTGGCACTATATCGCGCCGGGCAAGCCCGACGCAGAACAGGTTCGTCGAGAGCTTCAACGGTCGCATGCGCGACGAGCTGCTTAACGAAACGCTGTTCTTCACGATCGGTCAGGCCCGCTCGATCCTCGCGCGCTGGGTCGACGACTACGACACCGAACGGCCGCACTTCTCGTTCGGCTATGCCACACTGGCGGCATTCGCCGCCGGTCTCGAACGGCAACGGGCGGATTTACCCCGCCCGTTGATTCACCTGCGCTCATGCGCGACAACACCGGTCAGTCTCTGGTTACGCTGGATGAAAGGCGGGGGTCACGTCACCATTGATAGCCTCATATGCGATGTGTAGCGTTTCCACGCTGCTTCCACGACCGATTGCGCGCACAACGCCCTAGACAGCAAATAGCCCGCTAAGTCTCTCGACTTGCGGGCTTTTTGTTGGTTGCGGGGACCCGCTCCATCTTAACTTGCGATCTCGGCCATGGCGGATGTCGCCGCGTTCTACGATGTGTTGCTCTCCCCTGCCCTGTTTCTAGGGCTATTCGCAACTTATGCTTGACCTGCGGCTACGTCGTAAACTGGCCCGACCGCGGCTCGTCTGCTTCGCTTAGCAGCCATGTCGCTCTCGTCGCAGCTGGAGACGATGCGCGGGTGCGGATCAAGCCAAGAACCGGTCTCGTTGCTTAGGGCGGTGACACCCGCCGCCCATGGCTTGGTACAGCGCCACAAAAGCAAGTTCGCGGTCGGCTCTTGCCTGCACCAACGCGAGCTCGGCCGTTAGCAGCCCGCGTTGGGCGTCAAGCTGGTCGAGGTAGGACGAGTAGCCCGCGCGATACCGGTTGCTTGCATTGCGCAGCGCGGCGGCAAGCGCATCGCGCTGCGCGGCGAGCGCGGCCGCCTGCCCGCGTCGAGGAGGCTCGCGCTGCCGAGCGCCTCGCGCGCGCAGCTCGATCCCCAGGTCAATGCCGTTGCTGCCGCGGCGGACGCGCCGCAACTGGTCGATGCGTTCACGCGCGAGGCGCTGGCGATCGACGTCGACCAGGGCATCAAGGGCGAGCAGGTGGTCGCGACGATGACGCGGATCTCGTCGATCCGCGGCGCACCCAAGACCATCCGGTTAACGATGGACTGGAGTTCATCTCGAAGGCACTCGACCGCTGGGCATATGAGAACGGCGTGACGCTAGACTTCAGCCGGCCGGGCAAGCCGACCGACATGCTTTTATCGAGTCGTTCAATGGCCGGCTGCGTGACGAGTGCTTGAACACCCACTGGTTCACTGGTTCCTGTCGTTGGCCGACGCTCGCGCCGAGATCGAGGCGTGGCGGCGGGACATAACGAGAGTTCTCCCACATCGCTTGGCTGGCTAAATCCGGTCGAATATGCTGCCGTCGCGGCCGCCCAAGCGGCCGAATGAACGCCGGATACTCACCCTCAGCCTAAATGAGAAACCGGGGACTCAACCCATGGCGCCGGTTCATTCAAGCCGTAGCGCCATCGGTGGATGAGTACTGATAATAGCCCGGATTCTTAGGCGCGAGCGGCTCGACGCCGAGAATGTCGTCGGCCAGTTTCTCGGCCATCATGAGCACGGCCGCGCCGAGGTTTGCGGTGATCATCCGCGGCATGATCGAGGCATCGATGATACGCAAATTCTCGGCGCCGTAGACCCTGGCGTGAGCATCCACGACAGATGCCTCATCATCGCCCATCCGGCACGAGCAAGCCGGGTGGTACTCGGTCCCGGCATCGCGCCTCAGCCATTCGACGATATCGTCCTCGGTCTGAACGTGGGGCCCGGGCGTTATCTCCACGCCTTTCGTCGCCGTCCACGCGCGCTGTGCAACCAACTCGCGCGTGCGTTTAAGACCGTCAATTAGATCGCGGCGGTCGTCCGGATGCGTGAGAAAGTTGGTCACGACATCCGGATGTGCGTAGGGGTCCGCCGATTTCAATTTTATCCGACCTTTCGATTTCGGACGCATCGAATAGAAGGAATATTGGAAGCCGTTCCTGATCGTGATCCGGTTGCCCTGGCTCATGTCATTATGGTCCCACAGCACCGGCAGGAATTCATACTGCAAATTGGGATAGGTATGACTGTCGTTCGTTCGAATGAAGCCGCCGACCTCGAAGAGATTGGACGCCGCCAGCCCTTGGCGCGACAAAAGCCATTGAACGCCCATTGCAAGTTGACCCGCCCGACTTGCGAGTGTGCGGGCGATCAGGTTTTCGCCTGTACAGGCGACCTGCAACGCCGTCGCCGCATGGTCCTCCAGATTCTCACCGACGCTTGGTAGATCGATGAAAGCCGGGATGTCGTGCTGGGCGAGATCGCGCTTGTTGCCAATACCTGACAGCATCAGGATCTGCGGGCTGCTGTAAGCACCCGCGCACAAGAGCACCTCGCGCGCGGCATGAAAGACGCGCCGGCCTCCGCCAAGATCGACGTCGACGCCATCGGCACGCCGCCCCTGCATGACGATACGCCGCACATGAGCCCCGGTTACGATCTTCAGATTGGCCCGTCGCTGAATGGGCGTGAGATAGCCGTCGCGCGCCGACCAGCGCCGGCCTTTGTAGGCGTTGACCTGCGCGATGTTCATGCCTTCCTGGCGGTAGCCATTCTGGTCTTCGGTGATGTGGTAGCCGAACTGCGCGGCCGCTTCCAAGAAGTTCTGATAAAAGGGACTGTCGGCCTTAGCCGTTGTGATCTTCATCGGCCCGGAGCCGCCACGCCAAGCATTGCCGCCCTTGTCATAGCTTTCCAGTCTCTTGAAATAGGGTAGGCAGTGCGCGTAATCCCAGGTCGGCAGCCCCATGCTCGCCCAGTCCTCGAAGTCCAGTGGATTGCCTCGATTGTAGACCATGCCGTTGATCGCAGACGAGCCGCCGAGCGTTCGCCCGCGCGGTTGCGGAATTCGTCGATTGTTCAGAAACGGCTCGGGGCCGGATTCGAATTTCCACGCATATTTTTCCCAGGCAAAGGCCATTGCTGCCGGCATATCGATGAAGAGACTTCGACTGCCGGGACCGGCCTCCAGAAGGAGCACCGAGATGTTGGGATCTGCGCTCAAACGGTTGGCGATTACGCAGCCCGCCGAGCCGCCCCCAATGATGATGTAGTCGAACTCGTTTTGTATCGATTGCGCCATTACGTGTTCCCATCGGATGGCTTGCCGGAAATGCGCCCACCGCTCACGCGGGCGGTGAGGAGCGCGGCCCGCGGAAGATAATCCAAGCGTCGCCGGCCGGCGCGTTGCTGTTGAGGTGCGGCCGGACAGCGAAAAGGTACAGGCATCCCGCGCCGAGCACGACCGCTAGCGAGAGGAACTGCCCGTAGACGATATACCAGGGTGCCCCCGCAATTGCTCGCGGCCAGACCACGTTCGCGACGGCGCCCACGCCGAAGCTAAGCGCCAGGATGTTGACCGGCCATGCCCAACGCCCAAGCCGGAACTGCCCGCTTGGCACCCATCCGCGAAGGCGGGCATAAGCGGCGGCGATGATGACCGCCTCGAAGGCAATGTAAATACCGACCGCTGCGAAGCTCACGATAGTTGTCAGGGCGTTCTGCATGAACAAACCGGTGCAGACGACTGCCGCTGGTACCAGGCCCGCCAAGATCAGCGACGGAACCGGCACGTGCGTGTTCGGCGACATACGCGACAGCAGCACGCTCCCGGCGATCATGCGGTCACGTGCGTAGGAATAGACAAGCCTGCTGACGGCTGCCTGCAGGCTCAGCACGCAACTTATGAAGGAGACGAGAACGATGGAGAGGATTACCTTATAGCCGACCGGCCCGAATGCCGAGATCAGTATGTAAGCGATCGGTTCCTCGATGCGTCCCCGCACGACCGCCTGCATGTCCGGTATCGCAAGAAGCAACCCTGAGACCGAAAATACGGTCACCGCAATCCCGATATAGATCGTCATGCGCATTGCGACCGGAACGGATCGTCCCGGTTCCGGCGTCTCTTCGGCAAGGTCGCCGCAGGCTTCAAACCCGAAGCAGCAGAACATGCCGACAATCGAAGCGGCGAGCAGGGCAGGCAGGAACGAACCGTTCGATGAAAACCCGTAGTCAGTAATGAGCGCCGTCACCGGTTGGGCTCTGCGGAAAAGGAGCAGATAGCCGCCGACCAGCAGTGCGCCCGCGACTTCGCAACAAAACCCAAGCATGGCGATCTTAGCCAACGTTCGGGTGCCGGCAAGATTTGCCACTGTGGCTACGAAGATCGTGATTAGCGCGATGATCGTCGTCGAGCCAGGAGTGACCGGGACTCCGATCAGCGGGCCGACGAAGGAGGCCGCCCCAACGGCTACGCCCGCGATCGTCGAATACATCGCCCAGCCATAGATCCAGCCGGTTAGCCAGGACCATTTGCGCCCCACGAGGCGGCGAGCCCAAGGGTAAACTCCGCCTGCAATAGGAAATTGAGATACAACCTCTCCAAAGACGAGGCAGACCATCATCATGCCGCAGCCGGCTGCCACATAGGACCAGATCATCGGCGGCCCGGCCCTCTGCACGCCGAATGCGAACAGCGAATAAGCGCCGACCACAGGTGATAAATAGGTGAAACCCAGCGCGAAATTGGCCCAGAGGCTCATCGACCGATTGAATTCGGAAGTATAGCCGAGCGCGGCAAGTTGCTCTCCGTCGCTGTCAATATTCGCACCCTTATCCATTGCGCTTAGCCCTTCACTGCCCAGCCGTTGTCGACGTACAGCGCCGTCCCGTTTATGAAACTCGCATCGTCGGACGCTAGAAAAAGAACCGCCTGCGCAACTTCCTCAGGCTCGCACATCCGACCCTGGCTCGCACGCAGCGCTTCGTCGTCCCAACTGATGCCGAGAGCAGCGAAATCACCGATCTCCTGCAATCCGTGATTGGTCCGCACGAAGCCAGGGCACACCGCGTTCGCCCTGATGCCGCGATCGCGGAACTCGGTTGCAATGGACTTGGCAAGCATCGCCACTGCGGCCTTCGTCATGCAATAGACCGACTCGAGCGGAAAGGCATGCGATGCGCCGATCGATGAAGTGATCACTATCGAGCCGCCGCCCGCCTCGACCATGGCCCTGAGAGCGTGTTGGCAGACAAGATACGTCCCGCGCACGTTGATGTTCAGCATGTCGTCCAGTTGATCCAATGTCGTACCATCAATCGGAGCCACGCTGACGACTCCGGCATGACTAAACAAAACGTCCGGTGTGCCGAACTGCGCCTGAATTTGGTCGAGTATCCTCGAAATCGCGCCTGTGTCGTTCAGGTCCAGATAGAAAAAAGTGGCGTCCGCCCCCTGCTCCCGCAACTCGGCAGCAAGGGCCGTGCCGGCACCGGCATTCCGGTCAAGGATCGCGACACGCGCCTTTTCGCGGGCGAAAGATCTGACCGCCGCCGCCCCGATGCCTGCGGCTCCGCCGCTCACCATTATAGAGCGACCTTGGAAACGGTTGCGCGCCTCCGGGGATGTCGCTTTCAGGCGCTCCAATGTTCTCACAAACTTAACTCCCCCTGTCGCTCCGAACTTAAAGGTATAATGAATATGCCATTTCCGTCAATGGCAACCCGTCCGAATTGTGGAACAGGTCGATGGCTTTTGCCGCAGCCTTGCCGATCGTCTTGCTTCGATTGGGGGGGGGCGTCCGCTATCGCTTAAGCTTGATCAGCATCGTAAGGTTGGAGAGTTCGCGATCCAGCGTATCTGCCATGAGGCGTTCCGCCTCGTCCTCATCATGCTTCTCGACCGCCGCGATCACGGCCCGATGATTATCAATCACCACCGCGTCAGCGGCTTCATAGAAGCGAATCATCGGTGCACCTACGACAGCCATTGCATCGATAATCGCCTTCAAAAGCCAGGCGTTCTGACTGGCCTCGATCAGCCCGATGCGGAATTGGGTCTCTGCTAATCGAAACGTTCCGGCCGTAGACGCTGCCTCCATGTCGCGTAGCGAGCGCTCGAGATGGGTCAGGTCGATGGATCGGCGACGGATCGCGGCCAGGCGAGTTGCGGCCCGCTCGTTAATCGCGCGAAATTCCATGGCGCGGAGCGCGGCGGCGGGTTCGCGGCTGACGCGAGCCAACGCGATCTGCTCCAGCTCCACTTCGTTGGCTACAATGGCGCCGCCCTGAACCCCCCGCTTCACGGAGATAACTCCCTCCGCTTCCAGCACACGCAAGGCGTCACGAAGAGTGACACGACTGACGCCCAGTTCCTCCGCCAGCTTCCGCTCAGCGGAAAGCCTTTGGCCTGGCAGGATAAGACCGAGGGCCACCTGCTGACGCAGTTTCTGGACGGCGAGCCCATAGGTCGCCACCGGCTTGATTTGGTCGACAACCCACCGCACGCAATCAAACGGCCGTGAGCGTGTTGTCGATCAGGAGCTCCGCACCGTTCACAAAGCTGGATTCGTCGCTGGCCAGGAACAGCGCCGCGGCTGCCACCTCCTCCGGCTCGCACATCCGACCCTGAAGAGCAGATATCGCCTCCGGCGATGTAGATACGCCGTAGCGGCGGAGTTGGCTCATTTCCTTGCGGGCGTGCTCGGTGCTCACGAAACTCGGGCAAAGCAGATTGCAGCGCACGCCAGAGTCGCGGTACTCGACAGCGATAGCCCGGCAAAGCTGATGCATAGCAGCCTTGGATGCGCAATAGACGCTAGTCAGTGCGCTCGCCGCCTTCGCGGAGGTGGATGATGTGTTGATGATGCTGCCATAGCCCCGGGCGAGCATGCCGGGAAGAACAGCCTGCGTGACGAGAAACACACTGCGCGCGTTCTCATGGAGCATCAGATCCCATTCCTCTATCGTGAATTCGAGGAACGGCTTCACGATCACGCTTCCCGCGTTGTTCAGCAGAATATCTATGTGACCGAAGACGGTCATTATTTCTGTAACCGCGCGCTGCACATGTTCCTGGACGGCAACGTCAGCTTCGACAAACAATGCCCGACCACCAAAGGCATTGATTTCGTCAGCCAGCGCATACCCGGCAGCGGAATTGCGGTCGACGATGGCAACATCGGCGCCCTGCTGGGCAAAGAGGACGGCGGTTGCCCGTCCAATCCCGTTGGCTCCCCCTGTGATCACCGCTTTCCGGTTGCTCAGACGTTTATCGGTCATTGTTCAACTCGCCGCATCATGGGCGACTGATGCGCAAGACGGCGTGCGAGGTCAACCGGCTGCCCTGCAGATCGGCAGCCGCACTCCAGGGCGCTATCGGCTGTTGTCCGCTTTCCGTCGCTATTCGGATGCCAGACCCTATCGCCGCCGCAGGGCGAACACATGACTCACAGCCCTCTTGACAAGACACATATATCGATTGGTATAGTGTTTATACATTTACGACATATACGACGGGACCGGTGAAACGGCAGCCCGCGGCGGCGATGGTTGCGCGAGAGCGAGGAGAGTCAAACAAAGGGCTGATATCTAGCAGATTCCGGCCAGGGTCGCAGACCATTAAGGTCGGGCCCTCGTCGCATTCAACATAAGAACACCGGCAAATAAGATAATTCAGGAGAAGGCATCGGACGACCAGAACGTCAAACAGATTAGCTCTGCGTAGTATAAGCTCCGGTGCCCGGAGAGTTAGCACAAGGATTTACTCAAGCGGCATCGTTAGAATTCAGATTAAAGGGGAGGGGACTATTATGAATTACTCGACTATTCGCCCAAAGATCGCCGTCCTTTTGGCAGCTACAGTCGTGGCAAGCCCGGGATGGGCGCAATCCACAGCCGACGCTGCACGTTCTCCGAAGAGCGCGCCTCAGGCGATCCCAAAGGGCGACGTGGCCCCGGCGGTCACACCCGGCGATATCGTGGTGACAGCGACGAAGCGCTCCGAGAATGTTCAGAGAGTGCCGATTGCGATTAGCGTGCTGACAGGCGAAAGCATCGCGAACAAACAGTTGCGAGACGGTATCGCGCTTGCGCGCGAAACCCCGAACCTCGTCGCGGAGTCCATTGCTGGCGCGGCTAACCCGCGCTTCCGTCTACGCGGTATCGGCAGCAACGATTTCGTTCCCACTGGAACCTCCGCAGTTGGCGTCTACGAGGATGAGGTGTTTCTGAATTCTGGGGCGGCACAGAGTGCTCCACTTTACGATATGGCACGAGTCGAAGTACTCTACGGGCCTCAAGGTTCGCTCTGGGGTAAGAACACGGTGGCCGGCACCATCGCCTACGTCACCCAAAAGCCGTCTCAATCGGCTTCGGGCCGGGCCGGCCTCGTCTATGGATCGAACAATACGTTTGAGGCGGAAGGCGCCTACGGTGCGCCACTAACGGACACGCTCTCGGCCCGGATAGCCGGCGTTTATAAGCGACGTGACGGCCAGTTCCACAACGATTATACCAGCTCTAAAACCGGAAAATACGAACTCTGGGATGTGCGAGGCCAGCTTCTATGGAATTTTGCGGTTAATTCCTCTCTGCTTATTAAGGTGACAACAGGTCAGAGCGATGTCCAGGTACCGATCCGGCATATTGGCCTACTCGCTGGCGGAACCGACGCGGACGGCTATGCGCAGGGCCCGGGCAAGGAAGAACTCAGCAACAATACGCCCGACGATTCCTCGGCCCACCGCTTCGCGACGACGGAACGCCTGATCGTTGATCTGGGGGGCCCGACGCTTACCGATATCGCATCGTACAATCGCTCGCGCTCGATTCTGCATTCGGATGACGATGCCAATCCGATTTCTCGCTATGGTGAGCAATTCGGTGGCCATTCCGGTACCTTTACCAACGAGCTGCGGATCGCTTCGCAGGACGACCTTAGATTCGGCTGGATCGTCGGTGGATTTTATCTATGGGATCGGACCGCCAGCTTCGGCAGCTTCTCTTCCTATAGCAACACGAACTTCGGGGTCGATGGCACCGCCTACGATCTCCATCAGACCACTAACAACGCCGCCGCCTTTACCAGCCTGAGCTACAAAATCACCGATACACTCAGGCTGCGTGCTGGCGCTCGGTACAATTGGGAAAAAAAGACAGCGGGCGGCACCGCCTACGATTACATTCAAAACAACACCAGCAGCGATCCCTACGCGATATTCGACGCGAGCAGGCCAGCCGCCGTTTTCCTGGATACAGCGAACAACATATACAATTTCGCTGGGCAGCCACCGGCGAGTCCGCCGCCGCCAAGCACTACGGTGCGCCGGGTGACATGGGACGGCTCGCTCGACTACAACGCGACGAGCAATATCCTGATATTCGGCCGCGTCGCGCGCGGTTTCCGCTCGGGCAACTACAATACCTACGTGGCTGCGCCCGGCGACTTTGGCGCGTTCAAGCCCGAGACGCTCACCTCTTACGAGCTTGGTGCAAAAACAAGCTGGTTTGACCGCAAGCTCATCGTCAACGTGACCGCCTATCATTACGACTTCCGCGATCTGCAGGTCTTTATTCTCCAGCAGATCGGTGCCCGCCCAGGCAATGCCGCGAAGGCAAGGGTCAACGGCTTTGAAGTTGCAACGACCATACGACCCATGCCGAGCCTGACGTTGAATGGCAGCTATGGTCTAGCGGCATCCAAATATCTCGATTTCAAGAACGCCTCGGCGCCAGGTCCGATCAACCGGGGGCAGCCGCTGGACCTCTCCGGTCAACCTTTCGAACGCGCGCCCAAGCACACGATAAATCTGGAGGCGAGTTACGACGTGGACGTCGGCTCCGGCAAACTCACCGTCTCGACTGACTGGCGCTACACGAGCCGCTTTCGTTTTCAGGCCTGGTCGGACGCCACCAACACGACCCCCGCGCCGTTTCTCGCCAATCCAGCCACCCAGCAGTTGATCCACGACTCGTTCAGCCGCCCCGACCTGTGGCTGGGCAATGGCCGCATTTCCTACAAGCTGGCGTCCGGCCTGGAGTTCCATGCCTGGGTGCAGAACATGACCGGCAAGCGCTATAATACCAGCGCTTTCGGGAGTTTCTTCAACCGGGCAATCAGCACCTATCCGGGCGAGCGCCGGACCTATGGCGTGGGTGCGTCTTACCGATTCTGACCGGGTAATCGCGGCCGCCTTCGCAACGGCGGGGGCGGTCTCTTTTAAAAGTCACGTCAAGGGAGTGTTCGGGTTATGAAGGGCCGGATGTACGAATCGAGGCAGGCGCGCGCGCCAGGTGGGCGCATGGCGGCCTTGCTGCTGGCATCCACCGTCTGCATGATGCCGATCGACGAAGCGGCGATTGCGCAGACCAACGCTGCGCCGCCGCCAACTCAACCGCAATGGAGATATTTTCCTGCGGCGCCCCAGGCGCCAAGGGGTGCCCCCAACGTGCTGCTGATCATGACCGACGACGTGGGTTTCGGCGCGAGCAGCACTTTCGGGGGCCCGATCCCCACGCCGAACTATGATCGGCTTGCCCAGATGGGTTTGCGCTATAACGCCTTTCACACCGCGTCGATGTGCTCGCCGACCCGGGCGGCGCTGCTCACCGGGCGCAACCATCACTCAGTCGGCTTCGGCGCGATCAGCAATGTCGCGGTCGATGCGCCGGGCTATACCTCCGTCATTCCCAAGAGCGCGGCGACTGTTGCGCGCGTGCTGCACGACGCCGGCTATGACACCGCGATGTTCGGCAAGAACCACAATACGCCGGAGTGGGAACTGGGGCCGCTCGGACCCTTCGACCGTTGGCCAATAGGTTTGGGCTTCAACTATTTCTATGGGTTTAGCGCCGCGCAATCGGATCAGTTCTCGCCTCCGCTGGTCGAGAACATCGATTCCGTTTCACCGCTCAACACGCCCGGGTATATACTAGATCGTGACCTGACGGACCATCTGATCCACTGGGTGATGGTGCAGAAGGCGCTCCGGCCCGATC
>CAXSHP010000008.1:0-3069 GCA_964236935.1 uncultured Sphingomonadaceae bacterium | reverse complement strand
GGGTGATCGGCGCGACGCTCTCGCGCGAGCAGGCCGCCTGGGCCCAGGACGCCATCAAGCGCGACGGTCTCGACGACGTGGCCGAGGTGCGCTTCTCCGACTACCGCGACGTCAGGGGCAAGTTCGACCGGGGCTGGGATGTACTGCGCGAGGAGACATTCGCAAGGCAGAAGCAGACTGGGATCATACCCGCCGACGCGGAGCTAACGCCACGTCCCCCCTACATTCCGGCCTGGAACAGCCTGAAGCCCCACGAACAGCACCTCTACACGCGGCAAATGGAGGTTGCGGCGGCCCAGCTCGCCTATCTGGACGACCAGTTCGGCCGCGTGCTCGATTATCTCCGGAACTCTGGTCAGATCGACAATACGCTGATCATGTTCATCCAAGGGGACAATGGTGCCAGCGAGGAATATGAATTCGGCGACACTAACTATGATCTTTACGGCACGGGCATAGAGGAGAAGCCTGCGGACATGGCGCCACGTGCCAGCGAACTGGGCGGTCCGCGCGTGCACGGCCAGTACGCGCCGGGCTGGGCCTGGCTGATGAATGCTCCCTTCCCCGAAAGCAAGCAGATCGCGTCTCATCTGGGAGGTCTTCGCGACGGCCTCGTTGTCAGCTGGCCGAACCGGATCAGAGCGCACGGCGAGGTGCGGACCCAGTTCAGCCACGTCATCGACGTGGTCCCCACGATATACGAAGCGGCCGGGATCACGCCGCCCGAGAAGGTCGACGGCGTGGTACAACAGCCGATCGAGGGTACGTCCATGGTCTATTCGTTCAGCGATGCGAAAGCGCCCGAGCGGCACCGCACCCAATATTTTGAGATGCTCGGCAACCGGAGCTTCTATAAGGAGGGCTGGCTCGCCTCGACCGTGCCTCCGTTGCCGGTCTTTTCGGAAGGCACGCGGTTTCTCAAGCCCGATACCTTTAAGTGGGCGCTGTTCGATCTCAGGCGCGATTATTCGCAGATGCACGATGTCTCCGCCGACTACCCCGCGCGCCTGGCGGAAATGAAGGCCGCGTTCGAAGCCGAAGCGAAGGCGCACAACGTCTATCCGTTGACGAGCGACATACTGGGCCGGATGAGCCCCGACTATCGCCCCAAAGTGCTGACGGGCAGCGGTCCGCGGACCTACCCTGCGGGTGAAACGCGCTATCGCACCTCTTCCTTTCCGCCGCTATCGGTGGGGTGGAAGGGCGTTGCGAACATCCAGCTCGCGTCGGGCAATGAGAGCGGACCGATCTTCAGCCAGGGCAACCAGCTCACCTTCGTCACGCTGGCTCTGGAACAGGGCGTGCCAGTCTACACCTACAGCCCTACCGGGCGCCCGCAGGCGACGCTGCGGCTCATGCCGCCGGCCCCGCTTGGTCCCGGCAAGCACACGATCACGATCGAGACCGGCACCGCCAAGCCTATCACCCTGACCATGTCGGTGGACGGGAAGCAGGTCGGGCGCGCGACGGTGCCGTTCTTCGGATCGGGCATCACGCCGGAGGCCTTCGTCGGCCGTCCCTTGCTCGACGACAGGACCAGCCCGCGGACGTGCGGGTGCACGATCGATGGTGTAACCATCACGCAGGTCGGTCGCTGATCGGCCGAGGAAGCTGCGGGAGGGATCGACAGGTACGATGGCGGCCGGCATGAAGCTCATCGAAGGCGGCAGCTTCCGCATGGGATCGGATCGGCACTATCCGGACGAGGCCCCCGTCCGCACGGTTGAGGTCGAGAGCTTCTGGATCGAGGAGATGCCGGTCACCAACGCGGACTTTGCCAACTTCGTGAAGGCGACCGGCCACGTCACGACGGCCGAGATCGCTCCCACGATCGAGCAATATCAGATGGCGGACCCGGCGCTTCTGCACCCCGGCTCCGCGGTCTTCACGCCGACTCCCCACGCGGTCGACCTTGGCGATCCGTCGCAATGGTGGACGTTCACGCTGGCTGCCAACTGGCGAGCGCCCGAAGGCACCGGCTCAGATATCCGCGAGCGCATGGATCATCCGGTTGTGCATGTGAGCTTCCAGGACGCCCTCGCATATGCCCGTTGGTGCGGTAGGGCTTTGCCGAACGAGTCCCAGTGGGAATATGCCGCGCGCGGCGGGCTGGATGGGGCAGTTTATGCTTGGGGAGAGGATCTCGCCCCGGCCGGCGCGATGATGGCCAACTATTGGCAGGGGCGCTTTCCGTACGATCGTCGGCCGCTCCATGGGTTCGCGCGAACCTCTCCGGTCGGCCACTTCCCGCCCAACGGATACGGGCTTTCCGACATGATCGGCAATGTCTGGGAATGGACGGTCGACGAGTACCAGGCTCGCGCGGTGGTGGCATCACCTTGCTGCACCGCATCGGCTTTGCGTTCCGGCAGACCGCGCGTCATCAAGGGCGGCTCGTTCCTGTGCGCTGAAAATTATTGCCGACGGTATCGGCCAGCGGCACGCCATGCTCAGGACGTCGACACGTCGACGAGCCATGTCGGGTTCCGATGCGTCCGGCTAGTCATGTGAATCTAAAGTTCGCTGCATAAGTTGCGTTCGGTGGTTTGGCAGAAGCGTCTAACGGAGGCGAGGATCTCGTCGGCGGATCGGCTCTTCGCCAAGGTAGACAGCGCCGCAGTCCAGGACGGGTTCGACCTGTATCTCCACGGCTTCATCGTCGCCGACGACGGGCGCTGGGTGGTGGTGCAGCAGGGCATGAACGGCGACCGGAAACAGGCGCGTCGTTATCACTGGCTGTCGGAAGGTTTGGAGAGCTTCGTCGACGCGCCGCACGCCGCGGTCGAAGGCGCAATCAAGGGCAGATCGTTACCTGACCGATCGGCGCGCCGCCGCCTCGCGCGACCGGCAGCTCGACCTGCTGCGGATGGAAAGACGCGCTGGTCAATCACTTCTCGCAACCTGCGGGCACGCATCGCCTGATCGACACGAACCGCCGCTGGTAACCGCAGATGCGCTCCCGAGCGCTTCCACTGGCGATTTTGGCCGACCTGAGCTGGACGGCAAAAAGATCACTAGGGCATTTCTCACGTGGGTTGCACATAGCCTGAGTTCCTAAGGTAGTTTGTG